>JAXFDY010000048.1:0-45974 GCA_034172985.1 Lachnospiraceae bacterium | reverse complement strand
ATGAAGAAAAGCGTAAAATCGGTTGGCTTGGGATAATTATTTTAGGGTTTGAAATAGTTTATATAGGTCCGTTGACGCTTTCGCCTCTTATAATGATTGCAGATAGCAATGCAGAAGATATGAAAAAGTATATTCTTATCTCTTTGATAGGTATAGCAGTTATTATCACTACATATTTACTTTTTCGTATACGCAATATGAAAAGAAATAAATGGGTAGATAAAGAAAATATAAAAATCAGAGAATTAAAGAAAGCGATTGAGATTAGAAAGAAAGAAATAAAAGATGAATATGCGGAGGTCCAGAAGAGGATAGACAGATATTTGGGTGACTGGTATCCAGAAGGTTATGAAAAATCGTATATAGCAGCTTATTTTTATCAAGTGCTTGAGAATGGCCGTGCACGTACTTTGGGAGATGCAATTAATTTATATGAAGAAGAGTGCTATCGAAGAAGACAGAGTGAAGAGAATGCACAAATCCTTAATGAGTTAGAAAGACAGAGTTTTAAGCAGAATGTTCAGATTGCACAGTCAATGGCGGAAACAGCGGCTTTGAGTGCACAACTGGCTACTGCAAATAAGCAGTTAGCCGATGTGAAAAAGGAGCTTGCAGAACTCAAAAGAGGAGACACTAATAGGCGATAAGGAGCGATATATGAAGCTAGAATACGACAATGAAGGGCAGTTGTTCGATACAAGATATTCCAAGAATGAAGATGTCAGAAGGGTACAAGAGGCTCTTCGTAAGGGTGACGGTATAGAAAATGTGTATAGCAGTATGGGCTTTGATAAAAAGTTTGCAGGTCAGATTATCAGGTATTTACGTTATAGAGAATGGCACATCTATGATGCAAAAATTATAGAGTTTGAGGAGTGGATAGAACAGGGAGAACCAAAGCAATAACTATAGTACGCAAGAAGTGCTCATATATGCGGAGGTGAATATATGGGTGTTGTAGCTTTAAGAATATATAATAGAGAACGGTATAAGGAATATATTGCATCCATCATAAAGAGGCGTCTGGTACGGTTATTTTGATGGAACATTTGAAAATTTCAAATAGTATAAAAGAGACACTTCCAGCAGGAGTTTTGTTGGAAATAAAGCGACTGAATAACAAGTATTATTGTATTTATCTTCGATATCAGAATACGTCCAATAAAAAATTATATGAGATGCTAGAGTATTTAGAAGATAGATATTGTCAGGAATTTCCGTATCTGAATAAAGATGCAGGGTTTGTTGATAGTGGCAGAGGAGGCGTTACATTTGATTGATATTAAAGTATATAATGCAGAGCAGATAGGTGGATGCTTCACAGTAATTACAACCAGTAAAGCTAAAATTATGATTGATTACGGATTACCTTTGCCTGGAGCTAAAGCGGAGCAGGAGGATTTTGATTGGGAGCATGATACCGTTGATGCTGTGTTTATTACACACTATCATGGTGACCATGTAGGAAAGATATTAGATATCCCAGAACCTATTCCGATTTTTATGGGAAAAACGACTAGGCAGATTATGCTCAATATCCATGAGGCATTGGTGCGTGTTCCGAAATTACAAGAAGAACAGGAAATGTGGATTAGGATTTTAAGAAGTAATCGAATAGAAGAGGTACAAGAGAATGCACCAATAACTAAAGTTAAGGGTATTACGGTTACACCGTATTCTGTTGACCACTCCGCATATGATGCATATATGTATCTGATTGAGGCAGATGGAAAGGTGATTCTTCATACTGGCGATTTTAGAGGACATGGGTATCGTGGTTCTAAGATGCTGAAGGTTATTGAATATTATGTACATAAGAATGGACGTAAAGTAGATTATTTGATTACCGAAGGAACCATGATGGGTGACAGGAAGGATGAGAAGGTTAAAAAGGAGTCTGAACTATATAAAGAAGCGTTGGAACTGTTTAAGGAACATAGACATGTATTTTTGGTAATTTCATCTACAAATTTAGATTCGTTAGTATCTTTTTATCATGCGGCACTGGATAATAAAATGTATATGTACTGCTATAATTATTACTTTTATAAGCAGTTAAAAGCATTTTCTGAGACCGCGGGAGAGAAGTCACCTTGGTATCAGTTTGAAGATGTATATACGATTGATTTCGAAAAGCAACTTAGTCATGAATTATGGGACAAAGATAAAACGCAGGAAGAATTGATGCGAGAGCATGGTTTCTTATGTGTTATCAAAGCTGAGGATGAGTACAATGAATGGATTGAGAAATTTAAGGAGAAGAATCCGTTAGTGATTTATTCTATGTGGGGTGGATATATCGATAAAGCAACAGGTAAAGATGCCTATAACAAGGAATGGGCTGATTTCTTCGCTCCATATCAAGAGAGTAAGCAGTTTAGGGATATGCATACCAGTGGTCATGCAACTGCGAAAATGATAGCTTCAGTAATTAATGCAGTTGACCCGCAAGAAGAAATTATTCCGATGCATACGGAGAATATAACAGGATTTAGAGAATTGGATATAGATGAGCGGTATAGGAAGATGATACGAATGGAAAGAAGGTAAAATATGTTTAGTTTTAGCAGAAAAAATGATTATTCTGAAGTGGTTTTAAATGACGCATTACGTTTAATTGAAGCGGGAGTGTTGGTAGTACCAAATAAGAATTGCATTAAGGGTTATAGTAAAGGATTAGTATTAGTAGATAAGTTGACGGAAAGAAGTTTTGGGATAATAGGTAAAGAGTCTATAAAGAGCTACAAAGAGAATCACACTCAAAAAGGAGACGGCTTATATGAGGCATTAGAATATATAAGTAGAGAAATAAGTTGTGAAGAAAAAAAGAATTATTTTTTTGACAACATAGAAAAGTTTATTGAAATCGTAAGTAGAGGAATGCCTGCTGACAAAGAACGTATGACATCGCAAAGAATTGCTATGGATAATATGACTTTTGATGAAGATAAGTATTCTGTTTGTGGATGGGAAACAGCGTTAGGAGAAATGGATATCAGAGTACCTAGACTTGATGATGAAAAGAAATATAAGAAACCAGAGATTGATTTAGTAATGGTAAATCCACAGAAACGTGAAATGATTCTTGTGGAATATAAATGTAAAGGTGAGTCGATGGTAGGTGCAAGTCAAAATATTGCACAGCATGGAATTGATTATATGCAGATTTTGTATTCCAATCATATGTCAGACATACGTGATGAACTTTTAAACTCATACAACGTATATAGAAAGATTAAGAATATGCCTGAACTTCCGAAAGATACATATAATGAATACAAGGTTAAGATAGGATTTCTGTTTGTCGATAAAATATATGAGAATGGTGTTGTGGTATCGGAAATTTCAGAGGATGATTACAAGAAAGGGATGGAGCTTCTAAATAGTAATTGTCAGTATATGGCTGATAATTTAGTTTATATAAGAGCAAGAAAACTGGAAGAAGTAAAATTTGACGATTGGAAAGTAGTTAGAGATTCAGATTTTGTAGTTACAATTTAATAAAAAAGAAAGAGATAAGGAGAAAGATTATGCAGTGTCCAGTATGTAAAGTAACGGGTGGAATGAAAAGATGTAAAAAATGCGGACAGATTTATTGTTTGAGTTGTGCATTGAAAGGAAGAGAACCGTGATCAAAAGTTAATATACAGAATAAATGTCCGTGGTGTGGAAAAATGGATTATTGTGAAACTGCAAGATAGGGTGGATAATATGCATTCTTACACCAAAACAAAACGCCATCTCCTCCTTTATGAAATCCTCTATACCAGCCATGAAGTCATAATCGATGACTGGATGCCAGTAAAAAAACATCCAGCGTGATATAGAAGACCTTACGGATGCAGGATTGGTTGAGGATTTGAATTACGGTATCAAGGCGGAAGTTGCCTTTGAGACAGATGGATACAAAATTCATAATGAAATAAAAGAGCATGATTACCATGGATATCCGCTGATTCTGGGCAGCTACTGGGAAAAGGAAGTATCGCAGCAGACAAATGCACATTATTTGAACGTGTCATGGCCGGCAAATGAGAGATTGATCATGAATGGATTTTATGTGGGATATGATGGCGGATTGAGACTGTTTGAGGATATCTATTCCGTTGTAAAGACCAGATTTAACTAGTGGGGTAATTAAAATGAGCTATAAAATTGCAGTGGCATCAACAGACGGAAAAAACATAGATGTCTCCTTCGGAGGAGCATCGGGATTTCTGATTTATGAGGTTGGTGAGGATAAACAGTATCATCTTATTGAGACAAGACAATGGAAGGAGCATGATGGGCTATCGGATGCTTGTCAGCCCTCATCCTGCGGTCAGGGCGGTGGCTGTGGTTCCGGCGGTGGCTGTGGCGGTGGAGGAGCAGAAATTCCGAAACTTGTTCTTGTGGAAGACTGCCGTTGTATTTTGTGCAGGAAGATAGGATTCCAGGTGAGAAAACAATTGGAAAAAAAGGCGATTACAGCATTTGATATTGAGTATGATATTACAGGGGCACTTGATAAAATCATTACATATTTTGACAGAGTAGACAATCACCAGACTTTAAGAGGAATCGCCCATGATATTGAAACGTAATCACTGACAGGCACCTGCAAAATCCTTGGAGTAGAAAGGATTTTGCAGGTGCCTGGTAATTATTGATTAAGAAAGGACAGATATGTTTCAGGTAGAAACTGGATATGGCATCTTAAATGGGGTTGAAACAGCAGAGTATTATGAAAACGGCCGCATAAAAAGTGTCATTACCTCAGAGTATAGTGAGTTAAAAACAAAATATGGGAAATTCATTCCCGCATATGAGTTATCTGATATAAGAAAAAAATATCGTCCAACAGTTGAGTTTTACGACGATGGAATGATAAGGAGTATTTATCTGCAGGAGCAGACAGAAATAGAAACCGGGATAGGTCGAATCAAGGCAGAACATATTACTTTCTATGAAAATGGAAATATCAGGCGTATTTTTCCATTGTACGGACAGATAAATGGTTATTGGACAGAGGAGAATGAGTATGAGCTGGCAGAGGAAATAACGCTTCCTGTTTTGGGGACAGAGCTTGTATGCAAGCCATTATGTATTCATTTTTATCCGGACAGGAATCTGCATAGTATCACCATTTGGCCCAAAACGACTTTGGACATAGATACCGCATATGGAAAAATAAAGACCAGACTGGGTGTAGAATTGACAGAAGAGGGGATACTTAAGTCTATAGAACCGGCATTTGGAACACAGCTTCAAACTCAGTGGGGTATACTATTTCCATTTGATACAGATGCATTTATGATGCATGCAGATCATAATTCTCTTGTATTCCATGAGGATGGAACGATTCTTTCTGCAAAAACCATTCGCAATAAGATTATTGTTCAGAAAAATGGAGAAGTAGTAGGAGAATTTGTTCCGAGAGAGGAGCCGGATTTTTTTCAGGAAGAGATTATGATTAAGAAACCGATGGAGATTGTATTTGGGCAGGACAAGATTACATTAAAGAGAAGTAAAAATGAAAATATGTCATGGAATACAAAGGAATTTCAGATTATGTTCCGGTAATATCACAGACTGGAAAGGAAATCTGGCGAAATTTTACAAAGGCAATCCATGAATATGAATTGATTCAGGAGGGGGATAAAATTGCTGTCTGTATTTCGGGCGGAAAAGATTCCATGCTGATGGCCAAATTATTCCAGGAGCTTTTGCGTCATGGGGAGAAGGGTATTATTCACTGGATGAATTATAATCATCTGAACTTTATCCAGTGTGCCTGCCGGTTTACGGAAAGCTGTGCTTCATACTGTAATAGCATATAAAAAAGATGGCAAGACACATCGTTTTCTGGATGAATATTAATTCTTGTTTAATAAATCTTTTATCACTTCTCCGGCGATAATCAGTCCGGCAACTGAAGGAACAAATGCATTACTTCCGGGAACCTGACGGCGTTGCGTGCAGGTTCTGGCAGTGTCGGGAGGACAGATACAGTTTGTGCGGCAGCTAATGGCCATGTCATCGATAGGAGTAAGCGGCTGCTCTTTGGAATAGACAACTTTCAGCTTTTTGATACCGCGTTTTTTCAGTTCCCGGCGCATTACTTTTGCAAGAGGACATACGGAAGTTTTGTAAATATCACTGACTTCAAAAGCAGTGGGATCTAATTTATTTCCAGCTCCCATACAGCTAATAATAGGTGTATTACATTTTACCGCATTTTCCACCAGTTCCAGTTTCCCTGTCACAGTGTCGATGGCATCAATCACATAATCATACTCAGAAAAATCGAACTGTCCGGATGTTTCCGGGGTATAAAATGTCTTATAGGTATTGACTATGGCATCAGGATTGATATCTGCAATTCGTTCTGCAGCCACATCTACCTTATATTTTCCAACTGTTTTCCGGGTGGCATAAATCTGGCGATTGATGTTTGTCAGACATACTTTATCGTCATCTATCAAATCTACTGTACCGATGCCGCTGCGGACAAGTGCTTCCACCGCATAGCCGCCCACACCGCCGATGCCGAAGATGGCAACCCTTGCATGAGCCAGCTTCTCCATTCCGTTTTTTCCAAAAAGCAATTCTGTTCTTGAAAACTGATTCAACATATCTAAATTTCCTCCGATGAATGTTTTACTTGTTCACTTAAGTATTTGCGATAGCCGCCGGATAAATGAAACGCCTCATATCCGGCATCTGTGAGCAGTTCTGCGATTTCGCGGCTGACCTCTCCTGCCTGACAAAACAAGCATATCTTTTTATCTTTCGGCAAATGATACAGTTGCCGAATCTGGTCTATAGGGATGTTAATAGCTCCGGGGAGTGTACCGAAATCAAACATAAATTTATCCCGGAGATCAACTAAAATTTCATTATCAAAACGATTTTCTGAATAATCACATATATCAATTTCCTGAATCATATTCCACCTGCTCTGTTTATGTTCTGTGCAATCAGGTCTGGCAGCCTGTAAGGGGTTCATATTCTGCTTTATTGTCAGTTAGTTTTAAAATAGTAGGATTTTCACCACACACGCTGCATTGGGGTGAGGCTTTTGTAATGTGTGTGAAATGAAAATCTAATTTTAATCCGTCGAAGCTTAATATTCTTCCAGTTAGTAAATTTCCGATTCCCAGCAAATATTTTATGGCTTCCAAAGCCTGTATACTTCCAAGAATACCTGTTACGGCACCAAGAACCCCAGCCTGGGAACAAGTCATAGTTTCAGATGTTGGCGGTACACTCCCCAGTAAACAACGAAGACATGGTCCTTTATTCGGTACATATGTCATAACCTGTCCTTCAAAGCGAACGACCCCCGCGTGGGAATAAGGTTTTTGTGAAAGAACACAGGCATCATTGATAAGAAATTTTGATTCAAAACGATCCGTTCCGTCGATAATAAAATCGTAAGGAGAAATAATCTTTTCAATATTCTCTAGGGTCAGTTTTACGGGATGTAAAATAACATGAACATCCGGATTAATCGCATTCATTGTTTTTTTTGCAGATTCAGTTTTCTCAGTTCCTACATGATCTGTTGTGTGTATAATCTGGCGTTGCAGGTTTGATAATTCTATTTTATCATAATCTGCAATACCGATTGTTCCGACTCCTGCTGCAGCCAGATACATGAGAGCGGCAGAGCCAAGGGCACCTGCACCAACGACTAAAACTTTTGACTGCAACAGACGTTTCTGCCCTGAAACACCGATTTCAGGCAGGACAAAATGTCTGGAATACCGTTCCAGCTGGTCTTCGGTAAATGCCATTTCAGTTGCTTCCTTTCTGATTAAAATAAACATAAAGCCTATGTATTTAATAGGAAATATTGTACACGATTACAGAGGGATTGTCAATGGTATTCTTTTTTGTGTTAAAGTATATCACTGAATGGCCGATATACAAGAAGGATATTGGAAAGACGGAGGAGAAAAAATGAGAAATAACACTGGAAAAATAATTTTGGCAGCCTTCTTTCTGGCCTTAGGTATTGTATTACCTTTTTTGACGATGCAGATACCTTCTATTGGGAATATGCTTTTGCCCATGCATATTCCTGTATTATTGTGTGGATTTATCTGCGGAGCACCTTATGGAGCGGCGGTGGGCTTCATACTTCCATTATTGAAAAGTATTCTTTTTGGCGTTCCGGTCATGATACCAAATGCGCTGGCTATGTCTGTAGAACTACTTTGTTACGGTATGTTTTCGGGATGTTTGTATAAATTGCTGAAACATAAAAAATGCGGAATCTATGTTTCATTAATATCAGCAATGCTGATAGGCAGAATTGCCTGGGGAATCATCTCTTTTTTTCTGTTTAAAATATTGGGAAATGAATTTACCTGGATGATTTTTGCAACACAGGCTTTTGTTAATGCGATACCGGGCATAGTTATACAGCTGATATTGATTCCGGCTATTATTGTCAGCTTAGGAAAAATAAAATGAGAGAGATGTGCAAAGAGCGGTTTCGACCGATAGTAGAAGAGATAGAGAAACTTCTGGGAACAAAAGAACAGACCATATTGATTGCTATAGACGGCATGAGTGCATCAGGAAAAACAATCCTTGGTTATTATCTTCAGGAGCTGTTTTCAGGTAATCTTTTTCATATGGACGATTTTTTTCTCCGAGAAAATCAGCGGACACCGGAGCGTCTGGCTGAAGTGGGAGGCAATATTGATTATGAGCGCTTTAAACGTGAAGTAATCATACCTGTATTGGAAATATTTTGGAGATATTTATTCTCTGAGAGTATATATGCAGATATCCGGGGAAATGCAGATTGAGAGAATAAAGCAGCGAAATGGGGAAGTAATGCTGAAACGTTTTGTTTCAGAGTGGATACCGAAAGAAACGGAATATTTTAATTTTTTTCAAATACCGGAAAAAAGTTTGATAATTCAGATAAAAGATGAAAAAAGTTGAAATTAAAGTATGTATTATTATGGGCTTTATGGTGAAGAATAAATAAAAAGAAAATGATAGAAGGAGAATGGAATTATGGTTTCAAAAACAGTGACGGTTATCAATAAGCAGGGGTTGCATATGAGGCCTGCAGGTGTGTTGTCAAAAGAAATGACAGCCTTTCCATGTAGTGTCACGATCTTGTTTAATGGAAAAAAGATAAATGCAAAAAGTGTTATGAATATAATTGCGGGATGTATTAAATGTGGTTCGGAGATTACGATTGAATGTGAGGGACAGGATGAGCAGGCAGCGCTTGACAGAGCTGTGAATCTGATTGAAACCGGGCTTGGAGAATAGGTGGGTGATGATATGCAGAAGGGAATTAGTGGATCTGCAGGATATGGAATAGGAAAAATTATAATGATCAGCAATGAGATTCCTGTTTATAAAGATAGAAAAATCATAGATACAGAAGCGGAAATAATTCGTTTTGAGGAAGCTGTAGAAGCATTTAAGACAAAAACCATGGCAATGGCAGAAAACATCAAAGCGAGTGTGGGAGAACATAATGCAGAGATTCTGGAAGGCCATGCAGAAATGATTTCTGACCCATTTTTTCAGGATGAAATCAAAGGGAAGGTACGTGAGGGCAGTTGTGCAGAAAAAGCATTGGATGATGTGTGTGAAATGTTCATCACAATGTTTACGCAGACGGAAGACGATCTGACGATACAGCGTGCAACGGATATCTCTGATATCCGTGTACGGATGTTAAAAATACTTACCGGGGTACCGGATATCAATATTAGTCAGGTACCAAAAGGAACCATTTTAGTGGCAAGAGATCTGACACCTTCCATGACAGCAGGAATTGTAAGAGAAAATGTGGAGGGTATCCTGACAGAAGTGGGGGGAAAAACATCCCATTCTGCAATCCTGGCAAGAGCCTTGGAAATACCTGCAGTTCTGAGTGTGGATCATATTGTATCCATGGTGCATGATGGTATGTCTGCGGTAATAGATGGAAGTGAAGGAACTGTGATTTTGGAGCCGGATGAGACGGTTGTGAAAGAATATCAGGAGAAAAAGAGGCAATATCTGGAAGGAAAGAAAAAATTGGAAATGCTTCGGGGAAAAGATACAGAAACCGGGGATGGAATCAGGGTATTTGTATATGGAAATATTGGTACACCGGAAGATGCGAAAAGAGTATTGGAACAGGACGGAGAAGGGATAGGCTTGTTTCGTACAGAGTTTCTGTTTATGGGAAAAACAAAACTTCCGGAGGAAGAAGAACAGTTTGTGGCGTATAAGCAGGTTGCTGAGCTTATGCAGGGGCGGGAAGTGATTATCAGAACTCTTGATGTAGGTGGAGATAAAGAGATTCCATATCTTGATATGGGAAAGGAAGATAATCCGTTTCTTGGCTATCGGGCAGTTCGTTTCTGCCTGAAAAGAGAAGATATCTATCGGGTACAGTTGCGGGCACTTTTGCGGGCCAGCGCCTATGGAAATATAAAAATTATGATTCCACTTGTGACATGTGTAGAAGAAATCAGAGAGGTTAAGAGACTGGTTGAGCAGTTGAAGCGAGAACTAGACAAAGAAGAAATACCATATGACAAAGAAATTCAGATAGGTGTCATGATAGAAACTCCGGCAGCAAGCGAAATTGCAGATGTGCTTGCAAAAGAGGCAGATTTTTTTAGTATAGGAACAAATGATTTGATACAGTACACTATGGCAGTGGATAGAGGAAATGCAAAAGTGGCATATCTGTATTCTGCATATCAGCCGGCGGTGCTTCGCTCTATCCGGCGCATTATAGGTGCAGCAAATGAAGCTGGAATTATGGCAGGTATGTGCGGAGAAGCAGCTGCAGACCCTCTGCTTACCCCTCTTTTTATTTCGTTTGGGCTGAAAGAATACAGTGTAAGTCCCAATGCTATATTATCATCCAGGTCATCGATTGCAAAATGGACCAGAAAAGAAGCAGATAAAATTACGGAAGAAGTGATGAAATGTGCCACGGAAGCAGAAGTGATGAAATGTTTAACAAATTATAGTATAAAAAGCAGTTGTCCCGGACTGTAAATAGGGCTATAATGAAGAGATACAAAGGAGGATTATATATCATGTCAGTTTTGGAATTATTTCTTGTGGCAGTCGGATTATCTATGGATGCGTTTGCAGTTTCTATTTGTAAAGGTCTGTCCATGAAAAAAATGAGTTGGAAAAATGCTGCTATTGCAGGAGCATATTTCGGAGGATTTCAGGCAGGTATGCCATTGATTGGTTATCTGCTCGGTTCCGGTTTCAAAGGTGTCATTAATCAGATAGATCATTGGGTTGCATTTGTTTTATTAGTATTGATAGGGGCAAATATGATAAAAGAGGCATTAGGTGAGGTGGAAAGCCTGAATGATACTTTTGATTTTAAAACAATGATTCCATTGGCGGTGGCAACCAGTATTGATGCTCTGGCAGTAGGTGTAAGTTTTGCCTGTTTAAGTGTGGACATTGTGCCTGCTGTATGCTTTATAGGGGTCATTACCTTTGTTTTATCCTTTGCAGGTATCCGGGTTGGAAATGTATTTGGTGCAAAATATAAATCAGGGGCTGAGATTGTCGGTGGCGTGATACTTATTCTGATGGGAACGAAAATACTTTTAGAACACCTTGGTATTATTAACTTTTAAGAGGGGCATGGTTTATGAGAACAAATAAAGAATTGCGTATTCAATTGAGAGAAATAGACCGGAAAAGCTATCCTGCCTATAAATCTTTAACCGGGGCATACGGGTTTGAAAAATATATATTATCCATTGATCATGTCCAGGGAGATCCATTTGCCTCTCCGTCGTCGGTTCATGTGGAGATACCGTATGAAACGGCAGGTTTTCCTGTAGAATATTGTGAACAGCCATGTATGCGTATTGCTATGGAAGATTATCTGATCCGGCAATTAGAAAAGGCATTTGAACAGTATAATTTTAAAACAAAAGGTTCCGGGAAAAGCGGTCTGATGTCTATCAGCAGATGTGGTCAGGAGGTATTGGAAAGAAGTGCCTGTCAGATTAAAGATAAAAAGATTATTGTGCGTTTTCTGGTGGGATTTCCTGCTTTTGGAAGGACTATTGATGCAAAAGGTCTGGAGAAGATTTTGTTTGAATTTCTTCCGGAATGTATCGAAAAAACCCTGTTTTACAGAAATATTCATCAGGAAAAGCTTCAGGAGGCAGTGTGGCTTGCACAGGATCAGGAAGCAATCCGGCAATTATTAAAAGAAAACGGATGGGTGGCGTTTATAGCCAATCAATCTGTACTTCCGAGAAAAAGTGGTGTATCGCAGCTTCCTCTAAAAGAAAGCATACCATTTGAGTCACCAAAATCAATGGAGAAGACGTTAAATCTTCCACATAGGGGATCCATAAGAGGCATGGCGATTCCAAAAGGAATCACTTTGATTGTAGGTGGTGGATATCATGGAAAATCCACATTGCTGGAGGCTGTTCAGCAGGGCGTTTATAATCATATAGCCGGAGATGGAAGAGAGTATGTGATTACAGATCAGACAGCAGTTAAACTAAGGGCAGAAGATGGACGAGGTATTCGAAATGTTAATATTTCCATGTTTATTAATGATCTGCCGAATAAAAAGGATACGGTGCGGTTTTCCACTGAAGATGCTAGTGGAAGTACTTCTCAGGCAGCATGTCTGGTAGAAGGCATCGAAGCAGAGAGTAAATTATTTCTGATAGATGAAGATACGTCAGCTACTAATTTTATGGTACGGGATGAATTCATGCAGCAGGTGATTACAAGAGACAAGGAACCGATTACTCCGTTTCTGGAAAGAGCAGTGGACTTATACAGACAATTAGATATTTCAACGATTTTGGTAGCAGGAAGTTCCGGCGCTTTCTTCCATATTGCAGACCATATTTTGCTGATGGATTGTTACAAGCCGGTGGATATAACATTAAAAGTAAAAGAATTATGTAAGAAGCGCATATCACCCGAGATGTCTGCACCGGGCTTTTCGGTGCCGGATTTTCAGCGCATACTGCCTGCATATCAATGTGTAAAAGACAAACGAAATGAACATATGAAAGTAAAAACCATGGGAAGAGATGGTTTTTCAATCAATAAAGAAAACATTGATATACGGTACCTGGAGCAGCTGGCGGATAGTGAACAGACTGCCGCATTGGCATATTTTACACGTTATATTCTGGAACGAAAGCTGGACGGGAAGAGAACCGTCAGACAGATTGTGAAAGAAACCTGGAAGCTTTTAGAGGGAAAAGGCTGGGAAGAATTTTGTGGCGCTTATGTGCCATGCGGGCTTGCTAAACCGCGGATTCAGGAGCTATATGCCTGTATAAACAGATTTCGGGGATAAAAATAATATAGGCGTTTGCGAAACTCTTTAGGAAGAGGACTATATGTCTATTCTCACTCCATTGTTTCGGACAAATCAGTTGAATTGTTCGTCTTTGACGTACACTTCAACTGATTTGTCCGCCCAAAGTCGCAATACATAGACATATAGTCCTCTTCCTAAAGAGTTTCGCAAACGCCTATAAAAATAATATAGAGAAAGGATGCACATATGGGCAGAAAAGAAGAGATTACGTTTTTATCCGCCAATAAAACAACAAACGTACATGCGGTAAAATGGATTCCGGAGGATGGTGAATATCATGCAATCCTTCAGATTACCCATGGAATGATAGAATATATAGACAGATATGATGATTTTGCCAGCTTTCTGAATGAACAGGGAATTCTTGTGGTGGGTCATGATCATGTGGGACATGGGAAATCCGTTAATGACCAGAAAGATTGGGGCTATATGGGAACAAATCACCCGGATCAGGTACTTGTGCAGGATATGCATACACTTAGAAATATCATCCAGAGTGAAAACAAACCTCTGCCATATTTTATGATGGCACATAGTATGGGATCATATATGCTGCGAAAATATATTACCCTTTATGCACAGGGGTTATCAGGAGCAATTATAATGGGAACAGGATATGTGGCGCCGATTGCGGTGGATGCGGCTTTTGTGGTTTTGAATATATTAAAAACGATTTATGGAGACCGCCATAGAAGTCATCTGGCTCAAAATATACTTTATTCCCGGCCGTACAGGCAATTTGATCTGACAGGTAAAGATTTTTCAAATAGCTGGCTGACAAAAGATCAGAAAAAAGTAGAAGAATATTATTCCAGACCGGATTGTACATTTATGTTTACCTTAAATGGATATCAGGCATTGCTGTGTGCGGTAAAATATGACTGCAGACAGAAAAATATTAATAAAATACCGAAGGAATTGCCGGTGGCTTTCTTTTCGGGCGAAAACGATCCTGTAGGTAATTTGGGAAAAGGAGTCACAAAGGTATATCGTATGTTTCAAAAGGCTGGAATGAAAGATGTTTCCTGTAAATTATATAAGGATGACAGACATGAAATATTAAATGAGACAGATAAAGATATGGTTCAACAGGATATTTTCAAATGGATGCAAAAACAAATTGGTACAAATGCACAAACAACTCCTTTAAAATAGAAAAATATTGAAAAAAATGACAAAAAGTGTTATATTACAAATAGCAGTAAATTGTTATGAAAAATAAGAGGAGTAGTGGTATGTTTAATCAGTTATTCGGAAAATATTTAGTAGAGCAGGGAGTCGTGACCGGAGACGAGCTGAATGAAATTTTTGAGAAGCAGAATGCAGAAAGGGTTCGGCTGGGAACTATAGCTGTGGCAGAAGGCTTGATGGATGAAAAACAGGTAGAAGAGGTCAATCATCTGCAGGTGCAGATGGATAAAAGATTTGGTGATATTGCTGTGGAACAGGGATATCTTACGGAAGCACAGGTCGGAGAACTGCTTTCCAAACAGGGAAATGCGTATATGAAGTTTTTACAGCTCTTAATGGAACGGCCAAATCTTCCATTAGACAGAATTGAACAGTTGGCAGAAGACTTTAAGAAACAATACGGATTTTCCGCAGAGGAATTGAAAGCGTTAAAAGAAGATAATTTTGACGAGGTTGTACCAATCTTTGTATATGCTTCAAAACCTTATGTAACGGAATTGATGGCTTTGGTGATGAGAAATATGGTCAGATTCGCAACTTCTGATTTTTATATTGGAAAGGTGCAGAAAGTCAATGCGTTTGATTACAAATGTTTTGTGGGACAGCGCTTAGTTGGAGACAGCAATATTGTACTGGGATTTGTGGGAGATACAGATGATGAGGGAATCGCACTGCTGGCATCAGATTATTCAGGAACTGTTCCGGAAAATCTGGGAAATGAAATGTATGATGCCATCGGGGAATTTTCAAATATCTGTAACGGTTTGCTGGCCACAGACCTTAGCGATCGCAGTGTCAACGTAGATATGGAACCTCCATTTATTTATCTCGACCAGACGGCAGAAGGTGAAGGATATCTTATTCCGATGTATGTACATGGAAAGGAATTAAAAGTATTTATTTCCGTGGATGCGGATGTGACAGTAGGGCAGGAACCTTATGTGTATGAAATCAAAAAGCAGGAGACAAGCAGTGCAGCAGATAAAGGTAAAGGCACAGTAGTCATTGTTGATGATTCTATCTTTATCAGAAAGACATTGCGGGGCATTTTGGAAGATATGGGATATCAGGTAGTCGGTGAGGCTGTGAATGGTCTGGAGGGTGTCGAAGAATATAAGAGATGTAATCCGGATATATTGACATTAGATATTACCATGCCGGAGATGGACGGTATCGAAGCTTTAAAAGAGATTAAGGCATATGATAAGAAGGCAAAGGTTATTATGGTTACGGCAGCAGGTCAGCAGTCAAAGGTGATTGAAGCTTTGAAGCTGGGGGCAGAGAAGTTCATAATGAAACCTTTCGAAAAAGAAGAATTGAAAAAAGCAATTGAAGAGTTGATTTAAAAAGTAAGATATGGGGCCCGTGAAGCATCATGGGCTTCATTTCTATTATGAAACCACCATGACATTTAGAAAGTGAGAGTAGGATGAACTGGGACAGACTGAATAAACAGATGGCATTTTGCAGAGAAATTGATAAGGAAAAGCAGATAGGCAGGCAGACATATCTGACGGATGGCTCAAGAAAGGAGAATGATGCGGAACATGCATGGCATATCGCTCTTATGGCCATTCTGCTGCAGGAGTATGCCCGGGAGGATGTGGATGTTTTAAAAACAGTTACCATGCTGCTGATTCATGACATAGTGGAAATCGATGCGGGAGATACATATGCTTATGATGAAGAGGGGAAAAAGACACAGCGTGAACGGGAAGAAAGTGCGGCAGAGCGTATTTTCGGATTGCTTCCGGAAGACCAGCAGAAATATTTTAGGGATTTATGGGAAGAATTTGAAAAATGGGAGACGCCGGAGGCCAAGTTTGCCCATGCTATGGATAATATTCAGCCGATTATGCAAAATGATGCCAGCCATGGAAAGAGCTGGAGTGAAAAAGGGGTCTGCCTGAGTCAGATTCTTGGTAGAAATAAGCGGACGGCAGAAGGCTCCGAGAGCCTGTGGAAATATGCGTACGAAAATTTTGTTGAGCCAAATGTAACAGATGGAAAGATAAAAAACAATTGAGTTTATCGAAGGGTTCGTTTATAATGATAACAATATCATATGGTAAGGGAGATGTTTTATGTTGTATTTTAGCGGAGAACCGGATGCTGATCTGTCTAAGGGACTGACAGGAAAGGAGGCAGAAAAAAGGCTGGAGCAGCAGGGGGAGAACAGACTTCGTGAGAAGAAAAAGAAAAGTAATGTACAAAGATTTGCGGAGCAGTTTAAAGATGTGATGATTTTAATTCTTCTTGCAGCGGCAGCAGTATCCTTTGTAATTGCGTGTGTAGAAGGTGAACCAAAGGAATTTTTTGAGCCGGTATTGATTTTATTAATTGTCATATTGAATGCCGTGATTGGTGTAATGCAGGAAAACAAGGCGGAAAAAGCTCTTGATGCATTGAAAGGACTGGCGGCACCCCATGCAAGGGTGATCCGTGATGGAGTTGAACGGGTGATTGATGCGTCACAATTGGTAACGGGAGATGTGATTCATCTGGAAGCAGGAGATTTTGTTCCGGCGGATGCGAGATTGATTCATAGTGTAAGCCTGAAAAGTGAAGAGTCGGCACTCACTGGAGAATCCGTACCATCAGAAAAAGACGCAGAGGCAGTTGTGGAGGACAATGCACCGATTGGTGACCGTACAAATATGGTTTTCTCCGGCTGCAGTATTACCTATGGAACGGCAACAGCTGTCGTAGTAGCTACAGGTATGGATACTGAGATGGGTAAGATAGCAAATCTTCTCGATAGCGAAGAAGATGGCCAGACACCGTTACAGCGAAAATTGGCTCAATTGGGCCGGTATCTGGGTGTTATGGCTTTAGCAGCATGTGGGATTATTTTTGTAATCGGTGTTTTCAATGGAATTCCTGCCATGGATATCTTTATGACGGCAGTATCTCTGGCAGTTTCAGCTATTCCTGAAGGATTACCTGCGATTGTTACAGTGGTGCTATCTATCGGTGTACAGCGAATGGTAAAACAGAATGCCATTATCAGAAGTCTTCCGGCGGTGGAAACACTGGGAAGTGCGTCGATTATCTGTTCTGACAAAACGGGAACACTGACACAGAATCGGATGACACTGGTAAAGGCATATGTGGATGGCGGTGAGTTGGAAGATATCACATACAATGATTCACAGGAAGTGAAAAAGCTACTGACCTATGGAACTTTATGCTGTGATGGAGCTGTGATTTTTGATGGTGAAAAAGAACAGCATATTGGAGATCCTACGGAGACATCTATTATTTATGCTGCGCATAAAAACGGACTCGCAAAAGATGAATTATTCGGGAAATATCCAAGAGAAGGAGAAATTCCTTTTGATTCTGACAGAAAATTAATGACAGCAATCCATAAAATTGATGGAAAATTGGTTGTTATTGTAAAAGGTGCTTTTGATATTATGGCTTCCCGCTGTATCACGGGAGATATAGAAAAAGCAAGGCGGATAAACGAAGAGATGAGTCAGAATGCCCTTCGTGTACTGGCAGTTGCATATAAGGAAATTGATGACATTCCGGAAAACATTACTCCGGAGGAAATGGAATGCGGTTTGAATCTCATGGGTCTGGTGGGTATGATTGATCCGCCTCGGGCAGAAGCTGCAGAGGCTGTGAAGGAGTGCAGAAAAGCAGGCATTAAACCGGTTATGATTACGGGAGATCATGTGGTGACGGCAGCAGCCATTGCCAAAGCACTTGGGATTATGGAAGACGGTGATGAAGCAATTACGGGAGCAGAGCTGGATGCAATGACGGATTCGGAACTTGACCGGCGCGTGGAACAGATTTCTGTGTATGCCCGTGTGTCTCCGGAGAATAAGATTCGTATCGTAAAGGCATGGCAGAGAAAAGGCCAGGTAGTGTCTATGACGGGAGATGGCGTAAATGATGCACCGGCTTTGAAAGCGGCAGATATTGGATGTGCTATGGGCATTACCGGTACAGATGTAGCAAAGGGTGCTGCAGATATGACATTGACAGATGATAATTTCGCCACGATTGTTCAGGCGGTAAAAGAGGGAAGAGGCATCTATTCTAACATTAAGAAGGTGGTTGGTTATCTTCTCGGAACAAATATTGGCGAAGTAATTGCTGTTTTTCTGGCCATGATTCTCTGGCATAAAACACCTTTGCTGTCTATGCAGTTGTTATGGATTAACCTTGTGACAGATAGTCTTCCGGCCATTGCTCTTGGTATGGAAAAAGTGGAAGATGATATTATGGAGGAAAAACCAAAGCCAAAAGATGAAAGTATTTTTGCACATGGATATGGTGTACGGATTGTTTTACAGGGATTCATGTTTGGATTCCTTGCACTTGCGGCATATAAGATAGGAGAAATTGTTACAGGAGAAGTAGCCGGTGGACAGACGATGGCATTTATGGTGCTGGCGTTGTCTCAGGTGGTTCAGTCCTTTAATATGCGTTCGGAACATTCTTTGTTTAAAATCGGACCGTTTACAAATAAAAAATTAAATATGTCAGCAGCATTGTCACTTATTCTGGTATTACTTGTGTTGTTCACACCATTGAATATTGCATTTGCTCTGATGATTCTTCCGGTCAGACTTTATCTGATAGCATTAGGGCTGATTTTTGTTCCTGTGGTAGTTATGGAAATTGTAAAAGCATTAAAGTTAATTTAATAATAGAGGAGGCATTACTATGAATAGTAAAACTGCATATAAACTGACTTATGGATTATTTGTTCTTACTGCACGAGAAAATGGGAAGGATAATGGTTGTATTATTAACACAGCCCAGCAGGTAACAACGACACCAAATCGCATTACGATAGCAGTCAATAAGGCAAATTATACGCATGATATGATAAAAAATACAAAAAAATTTAATATTTCTATTTTGAGCGAGGATGCTGAATTTGATTTGTTTAAAAGATTTGGTTTCCAGTCAGGAAGGGAAGCAGATAAATTTGCAGATTTTTCGGGCATGAAAAGAAGTGAAAATGGCCTGTATTATGTGACAGAAGGTACAAATGGCTATATATCAGCTACTGTGGAATATTATCTGGAGCTGGATACGCATACATTGTTTATTGCAACAGTGGATGATATGGAGGTGCTAAGTGAGGTACCATCAGCAACTTATGGATATTATCAGAGTAATATAAAGCCAAAGCCACAGCCAAAACCTGAGACAGAGACTGGAAAAAAAGTATTTCGATGTACAGTCTGTGGATATGAATATGAAGGGGATTCTTTACCGGAAGATTTTATCTGTCCGATCTGCAAGCATCCTGCGTCTGACTTTGAAGAGGTGAAAAATTCATGAAGATTATCATTGCCGGTTGCGGAAAAGTAGGCAGCACGTTGACAGAACAACTTGCTGCCGAAGGGCATGAGGTATCCGTCATCGATATTGACGGGAAATTAGTTGATATGATTTCGGCAAAATATGATGTGCTTGGGGTAGAAGGAAATGCTACCAGTTACCGTGTACAGAAAGAAGCAAACGTAGAGGAAGCAGATCTTCTGATTGCCGTAACAAACATGGATGAGATTAATATGCTGACTTGTCTGATAGCCAGAAAAGCCGGTCATTGTCATACGATTGCGAGAGTCCGCAATCCGGAATATTATCAGGAAATTAACTATATTCGTGAAGAACTGGGATTATCTATGTCTATTAATCCGGAGCTGGCGGCAGCATCGGAAATCGCAAGATTGATCCAGATTCCTTCTGCCCTGGAGGTAGACACATTTGCAAAAGGCCGCGTAAATATGATTAAAATCCAGATTCCGGAGAAATCGGTCTTAGATAATCTGAGTATTATGGAAATGGCTGAAAAAGTAAATCCCAATGTATTGATTTGTATTGTGGAACGTAATCATGAAGTAATTATCCCACGAGGAAACTTTGTGATGAGGGCAGGAGATTTTATTTCTGTCACTATACCGATTAAATATATCAATCAATTTCTGATACAGATTGGCATCAAAGCGAAACCGATTCATAATGTATTGTTGGCCGGAGGAGGAACCATATCCTATTATCTTGCAAGATTACTGATTGCATCAAAAATTCATGTAAAAATTGTAGAACATAATCTGGAACGGTGTGCAGAGCTGAGCGACTTGCTTCCGGAAGCTATGGTGATTTATGGCGATGTGACGGAAAGAGATATTTTGATGGAAGAAAATATAACGAATGTGGACGCTGTGGCAGCTTTGACCAATTCTGATGAAGAAAATATTCTGTTGTCATTATTTGTGAATAAGGTGTCAAAAGCAAAACGTATGGTGAAGATTACAAGAACTTCCATTGAAGAAGTTGTGGATGAGATGCCGGTGGGAAATATTATTGCACCGAAGAAAATTACAGCAGAATATATTTTGCGTTATATAAAATCAAGACAGAATTCTTATGACAGTAATGTGGAAACCTTGTATCGTCTGGTGGATGGACGGGTAGAAGCATTAGAATTTACGGTGGGTTCCAATGCAAAAGTAGCAAATCAGCAGATAAGTCAGTTAAAAATTAAAGATAATACTCTGATTTGCAGTATTTACCGTAATGGAACTGTGATTAGGCCTGTCGGTAAGGAAATGATTAAACCAAAGGATAATGTGATTGTTGTCACAACACAGAAAGGCCTGAATGGCATTGATGATATTATGAAATGACAGGAAAGTTAATTAGGAATGTATCATGAATTATTCAATTATTAAATATGTGTTAGGCTATGTATTTCAATTTGTAGCTCTTTTTATGCTGCTCCCATGTCTGGTTGCTTTGGGCTATCAGGAAACAGATGGATTTTATTTTCTTGTCTGTGCAGCATGTACGCTGTTAATTGGTGCAGCTCTTTCACATAAAAAACCTCAAAATCGAAAATTTTATGCAAGAGAAGGCATTGTGGTAGTGGCACTCAGCTGGGTATGTCTTAGTGTGATAGGTGCAATCCCATATGTTGCAACCGGGAGTATTACGAATTTTACAGATGCATTATTTGAGACTGTATCAGGTTTTACTACAACAGGAGCCAGTATTTTGTATGAAGTAGAAGTACTGCCTCATTGTGTATTATTCTGGAGATGCTTTACAAACTGGATTGGAGGTATGGGAGTTCTGGTATTCATTATGGCAGTTCTGCCCTACCTTGGAGCTAGTAATCTTTATCTTATGAGGGCTGAAAGCACAGGCCCTTCTGTGGGAAAACTGGTGCCAAAGATGCAACAGACGGCTTTTTGGCTCTATGGAATGTATATTGGTCTGACCATATTAGAGATTATCCTGCTTATATGTGGTGGGATGCCTGTGTTTGACGCGATTTGTGATTCGCTGGCAACTGCCGGTACTGGCGGATTTGCAGTCAGAACGGATAGTATAGGTTCCTATAGTACTTACGTGCAGATAGTGGTTACTATATTTATGTTTCTTTTTGGTGTAAATTTTAAATTTTATTTTCTGATTTTAAGCAGAAAAGTAAGAGAAGCATTTCATCTGGAAGAAATCAGATGGTATTTTTGCATCTATATTGTGATGGTGCTGGCTATCACTGCGGATATATGCACGGATATAGGAGATTTGGCTATCAGCCTCAGAGATTCTGCTTTTCAGGTATCATCCATTCTGACCAGTACAGGATTCGCTACGGTGGATTTTGGGCAGTGGTCGGGCTTTTCGCAAACACTTTTGGTTATTGCTATGTGTATCGGTGCCTGTGCAGGAAGTACCGGAGGAGGGATTAAGGTATCAAGAATATTAATTTATGTGAAATCAATTAAAAAAGAAATAGAATATCAGATTCATCCTAGAAGTGTAAGAAAAATTAAGGTAGACGGGAAAATGGTGGATCATGAAGTGCTGCGTTCTACAAAGGCGTTTCTTATTATTTATATTATGCTTGCAGTTGGCTCTATGGTGATTATCAGCCTGGACCGGTTTGATCTGGTAACGAATTTTACTGCGGTTATAGCATCCTTAAGTAATATCGGACCAGGACTTGGGGTGGTAGGCCCCTCCGGCAACTTTGCAGAGTTTTCGGTAATATCCAAGTTTGTGCTGATGTTTGATATGCTGGCGGGAAGATTGGAACTCATACCTATGCTGCTTTTGTTTTCTCCGGAAACATGGAAGAAGATGTAATGGGTATAAAAAGGACAAAAAAATAGATATAATTTAATGCTATAGAAAATTCTTAGTAAAATTATGGCAATTTGCACAAAAATGTCAGAAAGAAATTTCATGACCGCAGAATTGATGTTTCATATTTGGTGTGGTACAATAATAAAAATGAATAGTGAGTAACACTATTTTGAATAAAATGTTAACGGAAATGGAACTTGAAAATCTTTTAATTATATGGAAATGATAGAAGGAAATGGGATATGTTAGGATTTAGACATAGAGTAAGAATTGGTGATATTCTCATGGAGAAGGGCCTGATTACAGAGGAACAGCTGGGACAGGCGCTGGCAGAACAGAAAGAAAAAGGAACGTTATTAGGTGAAACAATCGTTGCTCTGGGATTCGTGACCCAGGATCAGATGATTGATATTCTCTGTGACCAGCTTGGAGTAGAGTATGTCAATCTGAGAAAATACGAGATTGATGACGAAGCGGTACATCTGCTGGCAGAACCGGTAGCGAGAAAATATCGCCTGATTCCTATCGCAAAATCGAAAAAAGAGGCAAATGTTTTAATTGTAGCTATGGCAGATCCCATGGATATTATGGCCATAGATGACGTATCGATCGTTACAGGCATGCAGGTGGAGCCGGTACTTAGTACCAGCGAAGATATTGAATATTATCTGGATAAATCTTTTGGTAAGCAGCAGGCATCAGCCATTGCGGAACAGTTCAAAAAAGAACAGGGCAATGTGCTGGATGTGGAAATCGATGCAGAAGATTTGTCGAGAAAAGAAGATATTGAAAATTCCCCAATCGTACAGTTAGTTCGTAATATTATCGAACAGGCAGCAAGACAGAGAGCCAGTGATATACATATTGAGCCATTTGAAGATATTGTAAAAGTGCGGTATCGTATTGATGGTAATCTGAGAGAAATTATGACTTACGAAAAAAGTCTGTTTGCAGCCATGATGGCCAGAATAAAGATTATATCAGGAATGGATATCGCTGAGAAGAGAAAGCCACAGGATGGTCGTATTACGATAGAAGTAGACCGGAAAGAATATGATATCCGTGTATCTAACCTTCCTACTGTATATGGTGAGAAGTGTGTTATGCGTCTTGCCTACAAAGAAGGATTTAAGAGGGATAAGGCTGATCTTGGTATGCGGCCGGAGGACCTTGAAAAATTCGATAATATTTTGAAAAATCCACATGGAATTATTCTTGTAACAGGACCGACTGGTAGTGGTAAATCTACTACATTGTATACAGCATTGAATGAGTTAAATGGAGAAGATGTAAATATTATCACAGTTGAAGATCCTGTGGAAGCGAACGTGGATGGAGTAAATCAGGTGCAGGTAAATGTAAAAGCAGGACTGACCTTCGCTTC
This sequence comes from Lachnospiraceae bacterium, assembly GCA_034172985.1. GTDB lineage: Bacteria > Bacillota > Clostridia > Lachnospirales > Lachnospiraceae > CAG-303. Next base: position 21,921 of record JAXFDY010000048.1, on the reverse strand, counting down.
TGCATTGAGATCCATCCTGCGACAGGATCCGGATATTATCATGATCGGTGAGATTCGAGATACTGAGACAGCATCTATCGCGGTTCAGGCTTCTATCACCGGACATCTTGTGGTAAGTACATTACATACGAACAGTACAGCAGGTACAATCGGACGTATTATAGATATGGGTATTGAACCATATTTGTTAGGAGATTCCCTTGTGGGCATTATTGCACAGCGACTGGTAAGACGTTTGTGCGAATGTAAGAAAGCGAAAAAAGCCGATGAAGTGGAAAAGAAACTGCTTGGTGTACCGGTCAGCGAAGATATTACCATTTATGAGCCATGCGGATGTCAGGCTTGCGGTAATACAGGATATCGGGGACGAATCGGTATTTATGAAATTATGACCATTACAAAAACAATCAAGAGATTGATTGCCAGTAATGCAACTGCAGAAGAGTTAAAGGCAGCGGCAGAAAAAGAAGGAATGAGTTCTCTTAGATCCTCTGCTGCAAAGTATGTAAAAGAAGGTATTACTTCTGTGGCCGAGATGATGAAAGTTACATACAATGCAGATGACCAATAAAACCGGGAAGGAAAAAACAAATGGTAAGTGTAAAAGAAATTTTAGAGATTGCCAAAGGAATGAAGGCATCAGATGTACATATTACAGTAGGCGTTCCGCCAAAAATCAGGGTAAACGGACAGTTGATAAATATGGATTTTCCTATGCTGTCTTCTGCAGATACAGAAGCTCTCTTAGAGCCGTTGATGAATGATAAACAAAAAGAAACTTTCCGCAAAACAGGAGAAGTGGATTTTTCTTATGCGTTAGAAGATGTAGGGCGATACAGAGTAAATATTTTCCGCCAGAGGGGCTCTGTCGCTGCGGCACTTCGTATTGTGGCTTCAGAACCACCGCGTCCGGAGCAGTTAGGACTTCCGCCATCAGTTGTTAATCTTTATAAAAAGAGAAGGGGACTGATTCTTGTAACAGGACCAACCGGTAGCGGTAAATCAACGACACTGGCATCACTCATTAATCAGATAAATGAGTCCTCTGCACAGCATGTCATTACTTTGGAGGACCCGATCGAGTACCTGCACGCGCATAAGAAAGCTATGGTTAACCAGCGTGAAGTGGGGATGGATACATTATCTTATGCCAATGCCTTAAGAGCAGCACTCCGTGAGGATCCGGATGTAATTCTGGTAGGAGAAATGAGAGATCTGGAGACTATCTCTACTGCAGTAACTGCGGCTGAAACGGGACATTTAGTTCTTAGTACTCTTCATACAATCGGTGCGGCCAGTACCATCGACCGTATCATCGATGTATTTCCGCCACATCAGCAGCAACAGATCAGGGTTCAGCTTTCTATGGTATTGGAAAGCATTATATCACAGCAGCTGATTCCTACCACCAGTAATGGACGTGTGGCAGCATTTGAAGTACTTCACAGTACACCAGCCATCAGGAACCTGATCCGTGAGGGAAAAACCTTCCAGATACCGTCTATGATGCAGACAAATAAGAAGATAGGTATGCAGACTATGGATGATGCGATTTTTGATCTCTTTAATCTGGGTATCATCAATAGAAATAATGCGCTGAATTACTCTGTAGATAATGCAACTATGGAAAAACGGTTAGGAATGATTTAGTATGAGTGGTTGCAAAATGTTCATAGGAATGTTAAAATAAAGTAAAATTATTGTGAACAGAGACGAGAAGGGAGATGGAGGAAGAGAATGGCAAGTTATACATATGAAGCCATAGATAAAAATGGTAAGGCGAAAAAGGCCAATATCGAAGCGGATACACTAGAAAAAGCCAGAGCCATGCTTAAGAATGATGGTTATACAGTTACAAAACTGGAAGAAACATCATTGTTAAATAAAGATATTAATATCGGCATTAAGAAAAAAATCACTCCAAGAGATTTAGGTGTGTTCTGTCGTCAGTTTGTCAGTATTTCAAAAGCCGGTGTAGGCGTTGTGACAGCTCTTGGCATGTTGGCAGACCAGACAGAAAATAAGCGTATGCAGGAAGCTATTAAAAATGTCAGGGATAACGTAGAAAAAGGTGATACTCTGGCTACTGCCATGAAAAGAGAAGATGTATTTCCGGCTTTGTTGATAAATATGGTTGAGGCCGGAGAATCATCCGGTAATCTTGAAAATGCCATGGGAAGAATGGCAGACCATTTTGAGAAAGATGCCAGACTGAAAGGAATCATCAAAAAAGCCTTGATGTATCCTTGTGTGTTGATTGTAGTTATGATAGCTGTAGTTATCGTTATGCTGGTAGTAGTTATTCCGCAGTTTCAGTCAATGTTTGACGAGCTGGGTACGGAATTACCGGCATTTACAAAGGCAGTTGTGGCTATGAGTAATTTTATCATAAATCGATGGTATATATTGATTGCCATTGTAGCTGTGCTTGTGATTGCATATCGCTGGTATGGTCAGACGGAGGAGGGAAAACGAAATTTAGCAAAACTGGCATTAAAAGCTCCTGTATTTGGAAATTTGATACAGAAACAGTCTTGTGCAAGATTTGCTTCTACATTGAGTACGCTGATATCTTCCGGTATGAGTATGGTGGATGCAGTAGAGATCACTGCCAAGACTTTGGATAATATATTATACAAAGAAGCTGTCAAGGAAGCTGCAAAGCAGGTACAGCGAGGTGTTCCTTTGTCGACACCGCTGAAGGCATCCGGATTATTCCCACCGATGATTATGCAGATGCTGGGTATCGGTGAAGAGACTGGTAATATGGAAGAAATGCTGACGAATTCTGCAAAGTATTATGATGAGGAAGTAGAAGCAACTACCCAGCAGATTACCGCTTTGATGGAGCCGGTTATCATCGTATGTATGGCAGGTGTTGTATGTCTTTTGATTCTGGCCATCTACGGACCGATGATGACCATGTACGATGCATTGGGTAAAATGTAGTGGATATAAGATTTTCTGTACCCGAAGGAAATCTTTATCATATAGAACAAGTAAACGAAGTTAAAAAGGAGAAAAGTATTATGAAAAAGATGGATAACAAAGGTTTCTCATTAGTAGAGCTTATTGTAGTTATTGCTATTATGGCTGTATTAATCGGTGTTATGGCACCTACATTACTTGGTAACATTGAAAAATCAAAACTTTCAAAGGATAAGTCATCAACAGATACACTTTATTCTGCATGGAATAACACAGTAGGTGATCCTGAGTATAATGGAGAAGTTTCAAGTGGTGGAACATTTACATATAATTTTACTGGTCATACATTGACTGTTGATAGTCCGGCTCCACCTGCAGGTATTACTTTATCATCAGGTTTTCAGGCACAGTTGAAAGAATATGCAGGAACAAATTCTATTCAGTATTCATCCAAGTATTATAAGAATGGCGGTACAATTAAGGTAAAGGTTGCAACTTCAGGAAAAGTTTCTATTGAAGCAACAGCTGGTGTTGATCCTGCTAAGGGTAACTTTAAGATTAATGAGTAATCTTTGATTTGAATCAATCAAAAAGCCTTAGGGCAGAAAAGAGTACAAGATGCAGATAGAGCAGATACTACTTACATTCATATTTTTTCTATACGGAATTGTGATAGGAAGTTTCGTAAATGTATGCATTTATAGAATTCCGAACAAAGAGAGCGTGGCAAAGAGCAGGTCACATTGTATGGCCTGTGGCCATGTGCTCGCATGGTATGATTTGTTTCCATTATTTAGCTGGCTTTTTCTCAGGGGAAAGTGCAGATATTGTGGAGCTAAGATTTCCAAACAGTATCCATTGGTCGAATTGATTAATGGAATCGGGTATGTTTGGATATATTATGTATATGGTATCAGCTCTGAATGCATTTTGTATTGTCTTACGTTTTCTGCATTGACGGCACTTACAGTAATCGATTGGAGAACGTATGAAATACCGGAGCAAATAAGTATATTTATTGCAGTTATGGGAGTGCTCGGTACATTGACAGATTACGAACATCTGATTAGCCACCTGATTGGAGCGGTTTGTGTCAGTGGTCTGTTTTATATCATTGTAATTGTCTCCAAAGGACGTGCTATGGGTGGTGGAGATGTAAAGCTTATGGCGGGAGCCGGGTTACTATTAGGCTGGCAGAAGATATTGCTGGCATTGGCATTGGGTTCTATATTGGGCTCAATCATACATATTGCGAGAATGAAGATTTCGGGTGAAGAGCATATGCTGGCGTATGGACCGTATTTATCGGCAGGAATTTGTCTGGCAATGCTTTATGGGGAACAGATGATAGAATGGTATATGGGATTCTATGTTCACTAATTTCATAATCAGGTAAAACCCAAATAGATTAAAATAAAATAGTAAAAACGAATATAACAGAATGGCTCAGAGTTCATTCTGTTTAGATATATTATACAAAAAATAACAAGGAGGACATAACTAGATGGCGACTAATAATATATTAACAATCAGCATTGGTAGTATGTCTATTAAGCTATGTGAGGTTAGTTATTCGGGCAACAGTATACATTTACATAAGGCTGCAGTTATTAAGACACCGGTTGGCAGTGTAGAAGACGGTTTTATCAAAGATGAGCAGTCAGTAGTAGATGTTATTAGGACATCCATGGAGATCAACAAGTTTGAGGCAAAAACGGCAGTGTTCAGTATTTTCTCAAGCCGTATTGCATCCAGGGAAGTTATGCTGCCGGATATCAAAGAGAAAAAAATGTCACAGGTAATCGCGGCTAATGCAAGCGAATATTTTCCGGTAAATATTGAGGAGTATATTATTTCTCATAAATCATTGGAAACAGTGGTAGAAGATAAACAGAAGCAGCAGAGAGTACTGGTGTTAGCTGCACCAAAAGAAATCGTTATGTCATGTTTCTCTATCGGCTTACAGTTGGGATTGTATGTAGATCGTGTAGACTATGCCGGTAACAGTGCTGTTCAGGTAGCCAAGCGGGAGATTGGTTCGGAGACCTCTTTGATTATTCATATTCAGGAGGATAACTCTACTATAAATATAATGAAGAATAATATTCTTCAGATTCAGAGAATTGTACCATATGGTAAGAGCCTTGTCGTTCAGGCATTAGCAGAAGAAAAAGGTATCGATGAATACGAAGCTGAGGAAATGTTAGGAACCGAAGAGCTGATTCACGAACATTTTGATAATGACGCGGTGACAGATTCTTTGAGATATCTGGTAAATAACGTCGTAAGAGTAGTTGATTATTATGTATCAAGAAATCCGGGGGAACAGGTAGAAAAAGCATATCTGACAGGTGCTGCGGCAGAACTTCAGGGTATTGATAAACTGTTTGCCAATGAATTTGATTTCCCATCTACAGAGCTGTTAGAGATGAAGGACGTAGTCGTGGCAGGAGACCTGATGATAGAGCAGAATATTTTGCCTCGATTCATCGTGAATCTGGGAGCAGGTATCTCTCCTGCAGACTTTATTCCGGATGAAGAAATTGAGAAAGTTAACAAAGAAGTAAACTTTAAAATTATGAATCTGGCGTTGCTCGGTTCTGTGTTGATTGCACTTATTATTGTCATGATTCCACTGGTACAGTATCTGACAGTAAAGGGTCAGAGGGACAGTATGCAGGAAAATGTAAATAAGATCAGCGAAGTAGAGCAGATTATTAACGATTATTATGTAGCAAAAGATAAATACACAGATGTTCAGAATTTTTATGCGATGACAGAAAATGCTGATGATTCTCTACAGGTATTTTTAGAAGATTTGGAAAAAAATATGCCAAGTGACATTTCGATTAAGTCTTTAAGTATCGCTTCCGGTGCTGTCGGTATAGAAGGTGTAGCGGCATCTAAGGAGTCTGTGGCTAAGTTTATGCTTCAGTTAGAAAACTTCGGGTATGTGAATAATGTAGTTGCGGGAGCCATGTCTGAGAAAAAAGATACAAGTGGTCTGATTACAGAAAGTTTTTCTATTACATGTACATTTACAAAAGTAACTGATACAACAGAAGACTAGGAAAGGAGAAAAGTATTATGAAACTTACAATGACAGAAAGAGATAAAAATCTCGTAAAGATTCTTCTGATTGCTCTCATAATTTTTTGCTCCTATTATTTCGGCTATAGAAATATCAGTGAGATGCATGAAAACATGAAGCAGGAGAGAGATGATCTGACTGCGAAATATAAGTCTTTATATCCGTTATATGCGGACAGGGAAGATTACAAAGATGAAACAGAAGAATATGCAGAAGATTACCAGAATTTACTTCTGCAATATCCGGGCGGAACTACGCAGGAAGGTATGATGGTGCTTGCAAAGTCCATAGAGGAAGATACGGGAGTATGGTTTAATACTTTTTCAATGTCAGGTGTGACACCGATATATACGTTTGGACAGATTACCTCCTCAAATCCAAGCAATTTGGGTGAAACTGTATATTACACTGATTATGTGGGTCATAAAGTTACATTGACGATGAATTATTCTACGACTTATGAAAAAGGGAAAAAACTTATCAAATATTTAAATAGCAGAGACGATAGAAAGTATACCATTGACTCTGTAAATATGCAGTATTCAAATACAGATGATGAGATGACTGGAACTTTGGTTTTGTCTACATATGATATTACCGGTGGAGACAGAGAATTCCCTGTGACAAATATACAGACAGTTCCTATTGGTTCTGATAATATCTTTGTTTCAAATAATTTCTACTCTGGTAGTGATTACAATGAGGCAGAAGGTGATGGAATCATAAATAACTATGATATCTTTATGATGGTAAGTGCATTTAGTTCAGACAATGATTCTGTTGTAGTAGGTCTTGCAAATGATGCTCTTGGTAAGACAATTGCATCCTCAAGCAGCAACTCAGTAGAGAGTGTTACAATCACAGTATCTGGAAAGTCAGGAGATTACAAAGTAAGTTATAAGGTTGGTTCTACAACTTATCCGGTAGAAAATTACTTTGAAGGTGCAAGCTTTAATGCTGGTAATACCATTGATTTGTTAATTATGAGTTCTCAAAAGAATTCAGCAGAGGATAAAGCAGGTGCAAAGATTAATCTTATTAATAATACAGATAAAGATTTAAATGTTAAGATTATTAATGATGATGCAGATAGTCCTCGTGTGACAATAGGTACAACAACAGGAAGTATTAAAATGTATCGATAATAAAAATGAAATGTGAAAGGAATGGAAGAAGATATGAGAAGAAAAATGAACAACAAAGGTCTGACTCTAATCGAAGTATTGGTGACGATAGCTATCATAGCCATTGTATCGATTCCATTCCTGAACACATTTACAGCAGGAATGCGGGTGAATAACGAAGCGAGAATTACTGCAGACGCAGAACAAACAGCCAAAGACGTAGCAGAAACATTCCAGACAATGTCTCTTGAGGATATTGTAAAAAATTATGGTGGAACCGGAAATAATACATATGTGGAAAATTTTACAACATTTACTTCACAGAATCAGTATGGAGATGAACTTCAGGGAGATAACCATTACGTCTTAGGTGATGCAAAAGAAAAATTCTTTATCACAGCAGAGCTCACTGCAGATCCATCAGAAAATGCAGCATATGACTTCTTTGCCAATATTGCAAAAACTCCTGTTTTTAGTAATATTAGTGATGATAGCACCATTATGATTTATGATAAATATAAAAAGAATGATAATGCAGTTACGGCGGCGGATGCAACAGCAGATAAGTATACCGTTTTTAATATTCAGTGTGCCTATGTGGCAGCTACACCGGCTGAGGTAGCAGCAGGGGAAGAAGACAGTTATACCATATCCATTACCATGGATACATATGTGAATTCAAAATCAGGAACAAAGGTCGGAGACACAATATTCATCAAAAGTGAAAGTGTGAAAGCAACAGACGAGTTACCATATATTTATATTATACCAGTCATGTTTGACCGGACAGATTCTGCTTTAACGAATAAGAAAAGTGGAGATAAAATAGAATTTAATTACTCTTATACAGGAGATGAAGATAAAGAAAAAGTAGTCAGAATCTTCCTAATGCAGCAGAAAACATATGCTTTAAATGATAATGGCACGGTAAGTACAGATCTTATAGCGCTAAATCAGGAAAATATCTATTTTAATTTCTCATGCAATGGGGTGGCAAAGAATGCTGATGTGCACAAGATTCCTTTTGAGCAGAATATGATTTTGTATTCCAATATCACTGATTTCGGAAAGAAATACAGGGATTCTGTCACGGGAACATCATATAATTCAGCTACTGGGGTACCGACGTTTAATGAACTGACGGGAAATACAAAAAGTGTGAATTATATCTATCAGTTGAAAGTGACGGTGAGAAAGGATGCTCCGGATGGAGAAACAGTAGCTACCTTATTGACATCGTTGACGAAGTAGAAAGGAATGGATTATGTTAAAAAATAAAAACACATATAAAAAATTAAATAACCATGGTTCAACCTTAATACTGGCAGTGGCTGCTATCGCATTTATCTCTATTATCGCAATGACAATCATCTGTGCTGCTTCAGCAAATTTGGCTTTAAAACGTGCACAGATTAATGCAGACCGGGCGTTTTATACAGCAGAATCCGCATTGGACGAAATATATACCGGATTAGGGGTGAAGGCTTTGACAGTGGTCAACACGTCTTTTGCTCAGGTATCTACAGAGTTAGTGGAAGTGAATCCTACCAATGGAATGCAGTTTATGATTAGTAATGATGAAGCGAATACAAAGATGAAACAGATATTTATCCAGTCTATGTATAAAGAAATTACGCAAAAATCTTCCTGGAGTGCTGTGCTTGATAGTGGCGAAGCAGATGTGGTAAAGGGAAAAGCTGTTGATTATCTGACGGAATGCATTCGCAATGTCAGTGTTTCTAATCAGTCGGATAAAACGAGGCAGACAAAGAAAATTTCTATACAACAAATAGGAGATATTACCAGCGAGTGTGATTCTGCAACTGGCAAATATTATATATTATTAAAAGATGTGAAAATTAGTTATCTTTCTGCAAAGGATTATTTCTCTGATATTACCACAGATATCCAGATTGTATATCCTAATATGACAATCAAGTTTACAGAGGAAAGTAAGCTGACTGATTTTTTGTATTATACTTTAATATCAGATACGGATGTTTCATTTGAGGGAACCGGAATTAACGTAGCTTCTTCGATTTATGCAGGAAAAAATATTAATCTGACAGATAATAGCTCAGTTCAGTTTATAGGACAGATGGATGCATCGTATGATACGGGAGAAAAAGTACCTGCAGGGGAAGGAAATAGTTGTATCCGTCTGATTTCCAGAGATAATTTTAAAATGCAGACAGGTTCTACCGCAAAAATGCAGAATACTGATATATGGGCAGAAAATACTTTGTTGTCAGAAGGTAACAATATTACACTGAATGCAGATATAAATAATAATTTTTATAATGAGGATGATTTGGAGATCAATTCGAATACCAGTTCAGTTACTCTTAATGGTAATTACTATGGATATAAAAGTGATGGTGAGTCAGATGGTGCCTCTCATAGTAGCGCAATTATCTTAAACGGAAGCACATCGACTCTGAGTATGAATTTGACAGATTTTATTTTGGGCGGACGTTCTTATATTAAGTTATCAGACAGTGTGTCTTATGCAACCGGCGAAGGTGTATCGGCCAAAGGAGATCAGGATGCATATATTGTGTTGGATAAATATTTTACTTTGACAGATGCCATGAAAGGAATCGGAAGTGCGACAGAAGTAGAAGCTATTACAAATCCTATGAGTATATCTACTTGGAATAATATTAAGACAAATGTAGGTTTGGCACTGACAGGAGACGATGAGTCTATTATTGAGAGTGATAGAACACTGGCCAATGATTTGATCAAAGAAAATCTTTTGAAGACAGAGAACGGATTCTTTGCGATCGATTTATTAGATTCAAATAATCCTGTTACTGTAAAGAAAATAGCTCATAATGCATCTTTTGAAGTATATATATACTATAATTTTAAAGATAAGAAATCATCAGCTGAATATATCCAACGTGTTTTAGAAGATAAACCGGAATATGCAGGAAATGAAGCATATCAGACTACCAAGACATTGCTGATGAATAATTTAAGTTCCGTGGTAAGTAGTTTGAATATTCAGACTGATGGAAGTGGAAAGATGTATGCGAATGCCACATTGTTGAAAGGAGCAACAGGTACATCAATCACCGGTATCCAGTCGCCGGTGTCGATTGCTGATGCGGCTAAGATACAGAAAGATTTGCAAATCCGACGTTACCTCCTTTGCCGTGCACTGACATCACTGCCAAAAAAGACGATAAGCAATGCTGACATCTATATTGCAGATGCAGATGATGCAATCCAACAAATGAAACAAAATAAAAATGGCGGATATGTGGATGTTACAGATGCTGAAGTAGACGATAGTGTAGATACGCTTCTTGAGGCATCTAAGTATATTTTGAGTAAAGATGACGGATTGGCAGATTATCCGGATCCGAAAGTAAAAGTTACGACCAGCGGTCATAAGTATAATCTGCTTGTACTTTCTCCGGGACAGTCCTGTACAGTTAAAACAAATAAAATAGAAGTGTCCGGGGAAAGTGATATTACTACAGATAACGGAGCTGGAAAACCGACTTACGGAATCATTATTTGTTATGGAAATAGTGGCCATGTTACGATTGAATCCGACTTTGTTGGACTTGTAATTTGTCAGGGGAATATTACGGTGAAGAATTCTGCAAAAGTATATACAAATCAGTCGGAAGTGTATGAGGTATTAGATAGCAACGGTTACGGTTTTGAAAAGTATTTTGATGCATTTGATAAGTCTGTAGTAAATGGCGGACAGGAAAGTATCGAGATAGAAAATTTGGAATATTCAGATTTAGTTGCTATTGTTAACTGGAGAAAATAGTGCCGGAAGGAGGCGTTGCAATGAAATTAAATCAAAGAGGTTTTTCGTTAGTAGAATTGCTGGTGATAGTTGCAATAATGTCTATTCTGGCAGGAGTAGGGTTGCAGAGTTTTGGTTTAGTTCAGACGGGACGAGTGAAAGATTCAGCCAATACCCTGATTACTCAGATGCAGGAAACACAGAAAAATGCCAAAAATATTTATTGTGATTATTACTGGCAGTTGGTAATCAGTAATGAGGATGGAAAATACACAGTAACAACTTTCAAAGTAAATGAAAAAACAGTCAGTGGTGTGAAGGTAGAAGATCCACAGGAGTATAATTCACAGAAACTGAATGGAAAACTGGATGTTGAGTATACTTGTGGTGACTCAAAGATTAATGCTGACATACGAGAAGGATATGAACTTGTCATCACTTTTGAAAAGGGAAGTGGCAAGGTAATAAAGGTAGAAGATAATAAATCGGATGGTACGTCTGATACGGTAGTTTATGAGACGTCCATGGCAGTAGATGAATCGAAAGAAAATATCAATATTAAAGTAAAAAGTGCAAATTCCAACGCAAAAAAAGGAATTGATTTATATTTTCTGACTGGAAAGATTATATATGAGTAGGGGTGAAACAGGATGGTAAAAAGCAGAAAAAAAATCAATAGTCGAGGCTTCTCGCTTGTGGAGCTTGTGGTGGCTATGGCTGTAGCCAGCGTAGTTGTTCTGCTGGTAGGTTCACTGATGACAAATGGAAGTAAATGGTTTTCATCAGAAAATACCAAGGTTACTATCCAGAATGAACTTCAGGAAATATCGGAACAGTTAGAGTCGGCCATTATGGAAACAACATATTTATGTATTGATACGAGTGATACAGATGTGTCTTATGTTTACACAGGAAAGTGGAATCAGAGCGAAAATAAGTGGACTGATGATATTGGAACGGAACGGGTTATTATATGTAAGGGCTCAAAGTTATATTTACGTACGAAGAAAATCGATAAAACTGATATCGATAGTCAGGATAAAGGATATGAGTTATCCGATAAGGTTAGTGATTTTAAAGTTAATTTAAATAATACATTAAAAGACTGGCCTGAAGGAGAGACGCATTCTACAGCAGGTTATGTGGTGGGACCTGTCAGTGTAAATGTAAATGTAGTGCTTACTTATAATAAAAAGACTATGAGTCTGAGTAAAGAAATAAGATTAAGAAATAAGATGACAGAGATTCAGATTACGGATGCTTCCGGGAACATAAAAACCTATTCGGTATTGACCAGAAGCCAGGCTGCAAAATATGATTAGGAGGATGAGACATTTATTATGAAGAATAAAAGTAGTTTAACAGTATTTGATATGATTAATAAAAAGAAAAAACGTTTTATCTCATTAGTTCTTGTAATCCTTGTGGTGGTTTCCACATGTTTTAGCAATGCACCTTTTGTGTCTGAGGCAGAAGAAGGGGAAAGCAATAGCGGTCAGGAAAGTACCGGTTACTTCGATCAGGTCATCGCAGAGATGAAAGCAGACCCGAATCGTACCTTTAATATTCTTGAGATTGTGCCGGATGATTGTTGTGGAGAGTTTTTGTTCTATACAGCAGATAGCAGTATACAGGAAAAATTCGATTATATCAGCACAGATGCAGCTGGTATGGAAGAAATATATAGTAAATTGTCAGATGGCGCCAAGAATGATGTAAAAACTACAGGTTCCGGTCAGCTGACAAATATGGGATTTAGCAATTTCCTTGTTATGTATCATGAAAACTTATTTACAAATAAGGTATATTTGGAAATTGAAAATCTATTTCTGAACGAAGTAGTGCCGGATTATGCCACCTTTTTGGATGGAAGATTGGATGTCGATCTGGTAGAGGCAAATAAGCTGACTATTGATGATATCAGCAATGCTGATTTGATTTATATCAATACGAGAGATCATGATGGCGGAACAGTAGAGGGATATGAGTTTTTATCCCAGTATAAGAAGGATGCCAGCGGAAACTGGTATAAAGGAGCAAAAGAAAATCTGGTTGTATACAAAAAGGATGGAAGTGGAAATTTCACTAAGTCAGATGCAGCTTCAGGAAATATACCAGGTTATACCACCTATGAGTATGTAACCTATGGTTCGGCAGAGGATATTGCGTCAAGATATACAGGGGATAATCCTGCATATACGATTTATAAAGATAGTGATAACAAAGGCTATTATATTTCCAGAGATATCTCATGGGAATCAGCTGCCAAAATATTGGAAGTTACATTAAAGGGAAAGAGTGTAAATGGTAAGACAGCCCAGGTACCAATCATCTTTGATGCCAGTACTATAGGAACCAATGGTAATAATATATATCGTCTGGAGGCAATTATACGTTCAGTAGAGGCAGATGTAGCTGCGGATGAAAAATATCAGATTACTAACAGTGCCGGAGAGGTATGTAATGGATATGCTATAGTGGAGAATATGATTTCCACAAACTATGCGGTATACAATGAATATGGTGTAAAAACAGCAGTGTTGAGCTCTGAATATTATGCAGACCATACAGCAGACAGTAAAGCTGCCAATGGGGCAGATATCATTAAGGATTGCAAGAATACAGTGACTAACTTTGTTACAGATGCTGACTGGGGAAATTATCTTGCTTATTTATATCAGGGCGTTCAGTACGATCATAGTGGTAATAGCAGCGAAAATATTCAGTATAAAATCCAGTCAGATACCAATCCGGATGGTTCACTAAAATACTATAATACTCTTGTACAGGAGAATTGGACTTATGATTTAACTTTTATAAAGGATAATCAGGATTTTAGGTCAAGGAATATGTATCTGGACCGACACTATTATTGTTTTAATGGTGATTCCAGCTTGATTCCATCAAACTATGCAAACGGCATTACTGTGGCAAATGCATCAAATTTATTAGGAATTGCAGATGGTCAATATACGGTTATCGATATTCTCAGATATCTGTTGGGCGTAAGTGATGGAGAATATAGTGGAAGAAAAGGCGGTATCTATCTGAAAGTATTGGAGATTGAACCGACCACAGATTTTGTCTTTGATACGGAAGAGAGTATTAAAACTCTGGCAAAGGATATTGGTATTGATGAGTCAAAGCTTATCTCGAAATCTTCGCTGACACCGAATGCAGATGGAACTTATACAGTACCGGCTGGAAAATATGTCATTGATGTGGACTGCTATTCTACCAATGCAGTGAATGCTTTAAATAATTCATTTGTAGAGACTTATGATATTATCTATGTAGGTGATAACATTGGTAATCTGAATACGATGAATGGTTCTACTGTGTATAATGACACCTCATTAAATGGTTATGTTTACCTTGCATATGGTGATTTAGTTAAGGTAAACGATGTACTTATGGGCATGCTTACGACTGATTTTGAAACAGATAGTGAAGGTAATTATCGTTATCAGTCAGGAACTTCAAATCGTTATTTAAAAAATGTATATACAGAAGTTGTGTCATACTGCGATGCAAATGGGTATAACAATGCAAATATGTACAAAGTGACAGCAGGTAATGCCAGATATCCAGATAATGATTTGACGGAATATAAGATGAATGAGCTGATTGAGTTTGCGCAGGCCGGCAATATTGTGCTTTTGGGTAATAAGCTGTATCAACCGTCCTTTACTTATCCTACCTCCCATATGAGAAATATGATACGAACCATATCTGAGGATGCAAGTCTGAAATATACGGTGGTAAGATACACGCCAAGTACCAGCAGTTCTACATATACAAAGGCAAGAAACGTTATCAATATTTATCGAAATCTGAATCCTGTGATTAAATCAGTATCGGTAATGCATGGTTCTGATGAAATAGGTGATATCAGTTATAATGGCGGAATTGTAGTACCACAGATTACGGTAGATAAAAATAATCCTACAGAAACAAACTTACAGTTCAAGGCAACTATTGATAATGTAGATATCAATAAGAATTATAAAGTGCTTGTCGTTATAGATAAAAATGGAGATGGTATTTTTAATGAAGTGCAGAGTACTAATGATGGAAATGAAGCATATGACCCGAAAGTTTTGACCGGTTCAGAGATTATGAGCAATGGTGTTACGATTAATGTGACACTGGATAAAGGATATTCAGGTGTATTTATATGGAAACTTTTGATTACTGAAGAAGATACAACGAAAAATATCCGAAGTGAGGTCTCAGGTTCTATTGCTATAAAAGGAGTAGATAAGAATATTGAGGTACTGCAGATTGTTCCGGCAAGTACAAGTACAACATTACTCATGGCATATTATGATGAGACCACGGGCAATTCAATTCATATTAAAGATCTGGCAACTAAGAATAAGGCTAAATATGTGACCACACCGGGATTGTATGATAACATGACCACTTGTAGCTCAACATATCCGTTTGAAGAGCTGTTATGGGAGACATATAAGTCTATTGGATACAAGATTCAGGTGACAGCCATGACTCCGGCTTTATTTAATGAAGAATATGGAAATCTTCAGGATTATGATATGCTTGTTATTGGCTTTGGAGATATGTATGCAAAAGCAGATGTGTCAAAGGATGCAGCAAATGCAATCGAAGAGTTTATTAATTCAGGAAAAGCGGTACTCTTCTCTCATGATACAGTGGCGTTTTCTGTGCTGAGAGCGGATGAGTATAAAACAACCAAGCCTAAACAGTCTGCAAGTGCCGGAATCGGAAAAGTATATGAAGGTGCCTATGCATCGGGTTATTCGTCATCAGGATCAAAAAGCACGGCAGGTGGTTACTGGTCAGGAAATATCAGTACAAGATTCAGAAGTCTGGTGGGTATGGACAGATATAATGTATCATCTTATAATCTCGATTCCTCGGATACGAATACTGAACCAAAAAATGTGCCAAAAGATGCAGATGGTAATAGCATTACGGAAATACAGGGTATCAGCACAGGAACATTACTTCGATATGCTTTTGTCAGGGATGGATTAGTCTGGTCCGGAGATACGGGAAATATGAGTAAGAACTTATATAACTGGGCACCTTATAACGGAAACTTCAGTACAGCCATGACTTCTAATCTGACTACAACGAAGGTTTCTTCTATCAATGTAGGTCAGGTGACCCAGTATCCATACAATATTGATAAAGAAATCACAGTGGCAACAACCCATACCCAGTACTTCCAGCTGGATCTCGAGATGCCGACAGTGACAGAAGGTGGCATAACGACAGAAGATCCTGATAATAAGGTGATGGTATGGTATACACTGGGCAGTAATAATGCTACTTCTGGTTATTATTATTATACCAAAGGTGATGCGGCGAATAATTTTTATATTTATTCTAAGGCAAACATCACATATACAGGTGCAGGGCATTCTGACATGATAGATGAGAATACCAGTGCGATTACAGCAGGAAATGAAGCTGAATTGAAGCTGTTTGTCAACACTATCGTAAAAGCTATTACTGCAGGAAATTTCACACCGAGAATAACGGTGACAAATGCTCAGAAATCATCAGGAAGAAATCATATTTATATTTATGAGTATATGGCAGATAGTGATTATCATATCGATTTCTATGCACAGGATGATGATTTGGTAACAGGTTCTGGAAAATTTAAATCTGCAAAGATTACCTGGACTCCGGATGGTGCGACAGATGCAGTTACGTTGATAGACTATGGAAATACTTTAGTCTGTGGTACGGCGAGAACATTTAATGTGCAGGATGCAAAATCATCAATTGGTGATGCATCTTATGCTCAGCTCATTAGTGAAATTAAGGGTGGTACTGCAGATCTTACGATTGAGGTAACAGATGGACGTGGTGCTAAGGCTATTGAAAATGTAACATTTTCAATGAGAAATTTATTTGCACTTGATTAATAGTAGTAGATATAAGACAGGGACTTAACTTTAAGTCCCTGTTCTTTATAGGGAGGAGTTATCGTGAAGAACAAAAAGAAAATGGTAATTGGTATTCTGATATTATGTGTGATAGTTGGTGGAATTGCAGGCGGTTTAATTTATAAAGGACAGCAGAATAAAGAAATCCAGTTGTTTGAATATGATAAGCTGGATACCATAGAACATACAAAAAAGAATACTTCAGATAAGGAAAATGAAAGCGTTCCAGAAGAACAAGGAAGTACTTTGGTGATGGAAGAAAACCAGGAAAGCAGTGGTACGCAGACAGAAGTGAATACTACAAATACACAAAATTCTTCACAAAACAGTGCTGCAAACAGTGTGGGAAATAGTCAGGGAAATAGTCAGGAAAATAGTGAGACAGCACAGAGTACACAGGGAAATACAGGAAATAGTAATAATAGTAATAGTAATAATAGTAATAGTAATAGTAATAATAGTAATAGTAATAATAATAATATAACAGTTGATATAAGCGGAGAAATTCCAACAGAGACGAAAGCGACGGAAGAAAAAACATCATCTTCGGGTCAGACAGGAAATCAGGTTTCAGATAGTATGAGTCTGGTGGTTAAGTGTGTAGATGGAGTGGGAGCAGCCATTATGCAGGGCAGTTATATTTCCGGTTCTGTGACACTTCCTGATACATGGACAGAGAATGGAGTTACTTATCATATTGTTGAAATATCAGAAAAAGCATTTATAGATTGTCAGGATGTGACATCTGTAAAGATAGGGCAATATGTAGAGCGTATCGGAATCAGTGCATTTCAGAATTGTCAATCATTAACGAATGTGGAATTCCCGGCTAATCTGAAGGGAATCGCACTATATGCTTTTAATAATTGTACCAGTCTGGAATCTGTATCGATTCCAGATGGCACAAATGTAAATAGTAAAGCATTTATTAATTGTCCGAAGTTAAACAATTAGCATTAATGCGGTTTACGGCAAGACCTATTCCCATCAGACACCAGTATACAGGAGCCATAGTGACTGTGGAGTCATTTACAAGTCCGGAGATTAAGTATCCGGTTATGGACAGCATAATACCCATGCCCACCCAGTCCATGAAAGTATTGCTTTCACGTTTCCAGTAGAGACGGATAGAATCAATCAGGTAAATCAGATTAAAGCACAGGTAGGCAATTAGCGATATAACACCTGTCTGTACGCCAATCTGAAGATAAAGATTATGCGGTTTTGTAAAAATCATTCCAAGACAGTCACTATTGTATGCAGACACATAATCTGCCTGTGGAAATACAAGAGTAAATGTATCAGGTCCGGAACCCAAAAGGAAATATTTCTTTAATAGTGGAATGGTTCTGGCCCAGATATATCCACGCCCGGATGCAAGTGCCGGATAATCGGTGAAAATAGCAGTTTCAGCATTATCTATTTTTGTATATCTTTGATAAGGGGTAAAATAATAATATCCTTCGTCAAAGGTCTGATTCGTAAATCCCCAGGACATATCATCGATATTTACATAAAAACCATCAAACCAGCCAAGGGTGGTCAGCCCCACGATAAATGGAAAACGTTCATCTGTGATTTTGTAATCCAGTTCCTGTTCGGAATCAGACGGTAATGCTTCTGTGGATATGTCATTTCCATTGGAATCTTTTAGACCAAGGGAGTAATCACCGCCTTCTGTAACATGAAAGGTACAGAATAACTGGTTTCCATTATAAGTAATGACAACATTATCTTTATTTGTTTCAATCGATTCCAGTTTGTGGTCGGTAGATTTTTTTATGGTAAATCCTTTTTCAAGATTTTCAGTAGCCATGCCATCATTGATGATGTTAAATAACAGAAAAATAGTGGCATAGGAGACATAAGATATAAGGAGATATCTCCAGGATTTTTTCAATGACCTGCGGAATACTACAGGTATAAGCAGAAGCACGATAAATAATGCAATCATGCCGTTTTTCGCACCTGAGCCGACAAGACAGAGAAAGGAAAGGCAACTGAGTCCGTAACAAATCCATTTTCCGATCTTATTTTTTAAAAAGACAGAAAGAATCGTTAACATGGGAATAAATAGTACGCCAAAGGTGCCCACATAGTTCGGATTATATAAAGTCATGTAAACTTGTCCATCGTTCATGCTTTTTAAAGTGTAATCATTGGAAACTCCCAAAAACAAAAAATGTTGGATAAAATCGAAATTCAGCAAATCTTTATAAAAAAGCTGAAAAATACCTGTTATGCATAAAAGTGCAATGCTGATGCCACAAGCCTTAAAAATAAATTTTACATCTTTCTCACCATTAATAAAGTTATAACAAAAGATCGTCATAATCATATATGATAGTAAGACATAAACAGTTTCAAACTGTTCATCTAATCCGTGAAGAGAAAAATAAGAGTATTCAGAGAACAGCATAGATAAAATGACCAGTATGCCATAAATGGCTAATGGGATAAATGCCATATGAAGGCGAAACTTTTTTTTGTCAAAAATACGATGGCAAAGTAAAAAACACAGCATAGCACAGCCAATGATTTTAATAGCCTGTGCTTTATAAAAGTTAAATAAATCAATCACTGTACTTTGCAGAGAGTACCAACTGGCACCGGATAATTCAGAGTCATATACATAGCCGTATACAATCAGGGGAATAACCGCCATGGCAAATACAATCAGTAACAGATACCATGTGTTACTTAAATTCTTTTTTTCTTTTTTTACTTTTGTTTCATTCATTTTTAAAATACAACCTCCCTATATAGAAACAATAGGCATTCTAGAAACCCTTGACGTATTATATCATAGGCTGTCAAAGCATTGCAAGTTCAGGTTGAAATATATCAGGGGAAAGTGATATACTATGTAGTAAAGGAAATATAGAAGAAACAGGGGAATCAGGGAATGAAACGAAAAGGGATTTATGAAAAATATATGAAGCGATGTCTTGATATTCTGTTGTCAGGAACAGGATTAATCCTATTGAGTCCTATTATGCTAATTATTGCTATTTCAGTCCGCCAAAAGTTAGGAAGTCCCGTGATATTTGCACAGGAACGGCCGGGGTTTCAAGGGAAGATATTTAAGATGTATAAATTTCGCAGTATGACAGATGAGCGTGATGCTCAGGGAAAACTTCTGTCTGATGAACAGAGACTTACATCATTTGGAAAAAAGCTCAGAGCAACGTCTCTGGACGAATTGCCGGAATTGTGGAATATTCTGAAAGGCGATATGTCCATTGTGGGTCCAAGGCCGCTTTTGGTACGATATCTGCCAAGGTATAACAATGTTCAGACCAGACGTCATGAAGTCAGACCGGGAATCACGGGATATGCACAGGTACACGGGAGAAACAGCATCAGTTGGGAAGATAAATTGGAGAAAGATGTATATTATGTAGACCATTTGTCATTTTTGATGGACATAAAAATATTATTCCAGACAGTGAGTATAGTATTGAAACGGGAAGGAATCTGTAGTGATACATCCGTGACCATGGAAGAATTTTGGGGAAATGAGGTGGAGAAAAAATGAGGATATTATTTACAAGTGTAGGACGAAGGGTAGAGTTGATACAGGCGTTCAGACAGGCAGCAGAAAGAAATCATATTCCTTTGGAAATTTATGGTGCAGATATTACAGATACTGCTCCGGCATTCTATTTTTGTGATGTTCAAAAGATTGTCTGCAGAATTTCAGAGAAGGAATATATCCCTATGCTTCTTGATATCTGTAAGAAGGAACATATCGATGCGCTGATTCCTACCATTGATACGGATTTACTTATCCTTTCCCAGGAGAGAGAAAGATTTTTACATATTGGTACTCAGGTTTTTATAAGTGCATTTGATAAAATAAAATTGTGCAGGGATAAAAGATATACAGCCTCTTATTTTCAAGAATTGGGGTTGAATGCACCCAGGACAATAGATGATTTTTGGAAATATGATGGAAATTATCCTTGCTTTATCAAGCCGAGAGATGGAAGCTCCAGTGTGGATGCATATAAAGTTAATTCTCAGGAAGATTTGAAAATATACGCGAAAAAAATAAAGAACTATGTGATTCAGTCATTTATAGAAGGAACAGAATATACAGTCGATATATTTTGTGATTTACAGGGGAAACCGGTTTTTGTGACACCAAGAGAGCGTATGGTTGTTCGAAGCGGAGAGGTAATAAAAACGCAGATTTGTCAGGATGAAAAAATCAAGGAGGAATGTCTGAAACTGATTGAAGATTTTAAGCCGTGCGGACCGATTACTGTGCAATTAATCAGAGAAAAAGGAACAGACATAGATTATTATATAGAGATTAATCCGCGTTATGGTGGGGGTGCTCCTTTATCCATGAAAGCGGGGGCTGATTCCGCAGAAGCTGTTTTAAAAATTCTTTTGGGTGAAAAACTGTTTTATAAAGATAATGCCGCATGTCATGGAATGGTATACAGCCGCTATGATCAAAGTGTATGTGTAGAAAATAGTAAAAATACTCATAAAATAAGTGCAGTCATCTTTGATTTGGATGACACATTATACAACGAAAAAGATTATGTGAGAAGTGGGTACATAGCAGTGGCAGAACGGCTTCCTATGGTGGAACTGGCAGAGGAAAAATTATGGAAAGCTTTTTGCCAGGGAAAATCTGCGATTGATGCAGTGCTGGTGGAAGAAGGGATTTATACAGACAGTTTAAAAGAAGAATGTCTGGATATATATCGCACACATAAACCTCATATAGGATTGAGTGAGGATGTAAAAAAACTATTGTGTGAACTTCGAAAGAAAAATATTAAGCTGGGTATTATTACGGACGGACGCCCGGAAGGTCAGAAAAATAAAATTCATGCATTAGGATTATCTGATTATGTGGATGAAGTCATCATTACGGATGAATTAGGCGGCGTGCAGTTTCGGAAACCAAATGATATTGCATTTCGAATTATGCAGGGAAGATTACAGATTCCTTATGAAGAAATGGTATACGTGGGCGATAACCCAAAGAAAGATTTTCAGGCACCAAGGAATCTTGGGATGGAGAGCATCTATTATGAGAACAGG
>JAXFDY010000039.1:0-8989 GCA_034172985.1 Lachnospiraceae bacterium | reverse complement strand
TTCTCTTAATCAAACCACACACCACCCGCTTATAAAAGATATCTTTAACAACTTTTTTTATCCTAACATCAGAAATCTAAAATGTCAATCTGCTTTTCTTTAGAATAATTTCTTGACATTTGTAAATCCTTTCTATATAATACTTTCAGAATATGGCAATGACGAAGAGAAGTAGCATATCTTATCGCTTCCAGTGAGCAGGGAATAGTGAGAACCCGCAGAGTGAACTTATGTGAATAACACTTTACCAGCCGCAATCTGAACGAAGATTTTTCTTTTAGTAGGTGCGCCGCAGACTGTGCGACAAACAGCAGGTTATCAAACCAACGAGTGGCCGTTTTTCGGTAATTCAGGTGGTACCGCGGACATATCTGTTCGTCCTGAACTTTTTAGTTTTGGATGGACAGTTTTTTTATTTTAAAAAGGAGATTACTATGAGTACAGAAAACATTTATCGTAACAGAACTTTAAATGAAATCACAGAAGGTGATGTAGGCTCTACTTTAAGAGTCGCCGGATGGGTTGAAAATATTCGTGACCATGGAGGTGTTTCTTTTATTGATCTTCGTGATATGTATGGTGTTCTGCAGATTGTTATGCGTGACACTTCATTATTAGATGGTATCAATAAAGAAGACTGTCTTTCCATCGAAGGAATTGTGGACCATCGTGATGAAGAAACTTATAATCCAAAGATTCCTACAGGAACCATCGAACTGGAAGCCAAGAAGGTAGACATCCTCGGAAAAGTATATACTACTCTTCCTTTTGAAATTATGACTTCCAAAGAAATCAGAGAAGACCTGAGATTAAAATATCGTTATCTCGATTTAAGAAATCAGAAAGTAAAAGATAACATGATATTCCGTTCAAATGTTATCAGCTTTTTGAGACAGAAAATGACTGAAATGGGATTTTTAGAGATTCAGACACCTATTCTGTGTGCATCCTCTCCGGAAGGTGCCAGAGATTACATCGTTCCATCCCGTAAATTTAAAGGAAAATTTTATGCTCTGCCACAGGCACCTCAGCAATACAAACAGCTGTTGATGGTATCCGGCTTTGATAAGTATTTCCAGATTGCACCTTGTTTCCGCGACGAAGATGCCAGAGCGGACCGTTCTCCAGGTGAGTTTTACCAGCTGGATTTTGAAATGAGCTTTGCCACACAGGAGGATGTTTTCCGCGTAGGCGAAGAAGTCCTGACTGCAACATTTGAAAAATTTGCACCGGAAGGTGCCAGTGTAACTGCCGCACCTTACCCAGTCATCAGCTATAAACAGGCTATGCTTGAGTTTGGCTCTGATAAACCTGATTTACGAAATCCTCTGAGAATCATTGACTTAACAGAATTTTTCCAGAGATGTACCTTCAAGCCATTCCATGGCAAGACTGTTCGTGCAATCAAAGTACACGCAGATATGTCAAAAGGATTCCATGAGAAGCTCTTAAAATTCGCAACTTCCATTGGAATGGGCGGTCTTGGATATCTTGAAGTTTTGGAAGACAAATCTTACAAGGGACCGATTGATAAATTTATTCCGGAAGATATGAAGTCAGAAATCGCTGATCTTGCAGGACTTGAAGTGGGCGACACTATTTTCTTCATTGCAGACAAGGAAATGCGTGCTGCAAACTTTGCAGGACAGTTAAGAAATGAACTGGGTGCAAGACTTGACCTGATTGAAAAGAATGCTTACCGCTTCTGCTTTGTAAATGATTTCCCAATGTATGAATATGACGAGGAAGAAAAGAAGATTATCTTTACTCACAATCCATTCTCAATGCCTCAGGGCGGTCTGGATGCATTAAATGAAAAAGATCCTCTTGAAATCCTTGCATATCAGTATGATATTGTTTGTAACGGTGTAGAATTATCATCCGGTGCGGTAAGAAATCATGATATGAAGATTATGGTAAAGGCTTTTGAGATCGCAGGATATACAGAAGAAGATTTAAAGAACAAGTTCGGTGCTTTATATAATGCATTCCAATTTGGCGCACCTCCTCATGCAGGTATGGCACCTGGCGTAGATCGTATGATTATGCTTCTTAGAAATGAAGAAAATATCCGTGAAGTAATTCCATTCCCAATGAACGGAAATGCCCAGGATCTGATGTGTGGTGCTCCGAATGAAGTTTCGGAACAGCAGTTAAGAGAAGTTCATATTAAAGTAAGACAGTAAAAATTCAGGCTGTGTCATCAACGATGACACAGCCTTTTTAATCCATACCACTTATCTCTCACAAACAGCACTGCTGCCCTAAGATAAAACAAATCGCACCATAAATGTACATAAATCCGGTATTTTCTATCAGTAACAGGAATGTATTTTCCATCCCTTGTAACCCCTTCCAGCACTCCGATAATATGTCTGTCTTCAATTCCATATTCTCTATGACGTCTGTTATCCCCACAGAGCACATAATCTTTCTCTCTTACTTTCAGAATCCGATGTAATACATACTGTCCACTGTCACGCTTATACAATGGCACATCATACTTTTTACATCTTCCCTCCGTTTTTCTGATATGAATTAAATCCCGGTTTTCCCGAAGCAAAGGCATCATACTATCACCCTTATTCGTATAGATGAGATACCCTGTCTGGTTTATTTCCTGTTCAAATGAACTTCTGTTTTCCACCCATTCTCCTCCGCATCATTATTCTACAATAATATCGAATTCATAGCTAATATCCTGTGATGAATCAATATGAAACTGCTCTCTTACCTGTGAGCCCCAGCTGTCATCTCCTCCGACTCCAAGCTGTAACGGCATAATTTTTACATAAGTGCAGTATGGCATCGGAAGCTCTTCTTTATGAGGTGCATTCTCAAGTTCTGTTTCATTATAATGAAGTGCTGTAAACTGGAATGTTTTCTGGCCTTCTGCAGCTTTTAGTGTAATCTTATGCTTACCATCCGTAAATGATACCCATCTGGTTTCAGTTCGATTGCCACATGCCTGAGGTTTCAGATACGGTGAATAATTTTCCGTCACAGAACATTCAAAAATACCTATCTTTCCTCCATTATTGCGATCACTGTAATTTTCCGCCGGTCCGATTCCATAATAGGCAAATTGTTCAAACTCTTTCTTTAGCGGAATTTCAAGTCCAAAAAGTGGCATCTCCGGCAGTCCCTTGGCTCCATGGTAAACAAGTTTTACATGAATAACTCCATCTGCAGTAACTGTATATACAATGTCTGCCTGAATACCATTAATATGATTTCCTCTATCTTCCTTTTCTGATGGTTTTTCTCTCTTATCTAAAACAATAATTTTTCCGTCTTCTCCCAAAGGAAGTTCATACACATAGTGGACTGTAAGTTCATTCTCATTATACTCCGCATGATAATCCACGCATCTCTGCTGCTGCTCTGCAAACTGCCAGATGCCGCTGTCAAACATGTAGCTGCATCCCTTATCATTATCTGTCGCTGCACGATAAAAACAAAGCTTTGGCTTTCTTTCCAAGATCTCCTGTCCACGGCTTCGAACTGATATCAGCCCGCCATTTTTTCTGGAAAAATCATAATAAAATAAATCTCTGCCATGAACTCCTACATTCTGATTGCCAAATACAAAGGAAATGTTCTGTTCCGCAACAGAACCGGCTTCTTTCTCCGCTTTGACCACATAAGCTTGGCTTCTTCCTGTCATTAATTCATATCCGGCTTCTGCCCATTTTGTATGCTCCTTCAAAGCAAACACTGCCTGTACAAAATATTCTCCCGGCTCTTTCAGATATTCTGACATATCAATTGCAAAATATTTCTCATCAAGAGGCTCCACTACAGCCTCCATCTCCCACTGCCTGATACTTCTGCCATTTCTTAATAATTCTACCCGCAGAATCATATCTTTTGTACTTTCAAATAAACGTTTATTTCGAATATGTACACCTTTAAAATCAGGAGTAAGAATCACCTGCTGATATACAAATTTTACCTCCTGTGCTTTTGGAGATATAGTTCTGTCTGCAAATACGATTCCGTCTCCACAGAAGTTTCCATCGTCCGGTACCTCATCAAAATCTCCACCGTAAGCCATACGCTGGCTGCCATCCGGCATAGTCTGTATCAATGCCTGATCAATATAGTCCCAGATAAAGGATCCCTGATACATTGGATACTTATCCAGCAAATCTGTATAATCTTTTATACCACCACAGGAATTTCCCATGGCATGCATATATTCACAGCCGATAAACGGTTTATCCGGATGATTCTGCAAATATTCCTCAATATTCCAGATCCGTTCATACATACGACTCTCCACATCACTGGTATCCGGATACCTTCTGTCATGGAAAATACCTTCATAATGCACTAACCTGGATGAATCCAGTTTTTTTAACAGTTTTGACATCTCATAAATATTCTCTCCACCAAAGCTTTCGTTACCGCAAGACCAAATCACAACCGCCGGATGATTTTTATCTCTCTGTACCATGGAATTTGCTCTGTCAAGCACTGCCTCCCGCCACTCTCTGCGGTCTCCCGGAATGCAGGTATCCACCGGATTTTTGCCAAAATAAGTCCATGTTCCGTGGGTTTCCAGATTTGTTTCCCCTATCATATAAATGCCGTATTCATCACATAATTCATACCAGCGGGAACAATCCGGATAATGGCAGGTACGCACTGCATTAATATTATGCTGTTTAAAGAAACGGATATCCCATAGCATATCCTCCTCTGTCACGCATCTTCCCCTGCAGCAGTCAAATTCATGGCGGTTTACTCCGTTAAATTCAATCCTTTTCCCATTGATCAGCATAATCTTATCTTTCATCTCAAAGCGCCGGATTCCTATTTTCTGCAGAATTTTTTCAATTTCTTTTCCATTTTTTTCAATTGTCAGAATCAAAGTATATAAATATGGATTTTCTGCACTCCATAAATGTGCATCATTCAAGAGGTATGATCTCCCAAATATTTCTTCCAAAGAAAGATCTTTGAGAGATAATACTCCCTTCCCCTCCATATCCTTTAAAATCATAGAAACCTTGTATTCATCTTTATTTTCTTCCTCAGCAAAGAAAAGTTTTGCATCGACACGAAAATCACTATCCCTGTAATCGTCTGTCACATCTGTATGTATAAACAAATCCTGCACATGTACCTCAGGCACTGCATAGAGATAAACATCCCGGAAAATACCGGAAAACCGGAAGAAATCCTGATCCTCAAGCCAGGATGCAGAACTCCATTTATATACTTCCACACCAATACGGTTCACGCCATCCTGGAGATACTCCGTAAGATCAAACTCTGATGGTGTAAAACTGTCCTCACTATACCCCACGAATTTTCCATTGACATAGAGATAAAACGCACTCTCTACCCCCTGAAAAGATATATACTGTCTCTTACCTCTCATCAGGCGTTTTTCAATCACCACATCTGTTACATAACTGCCCACCGGATTAATCTCCATCGGCACCTCTGGTGCTGTCACCTGATAATTTCCATCCCACGGATACATTACATTTACATACTGCGGTTTTCCATATCCCTGAAGCTGAATATGCCCCGGAACCCGGATTGTATCCAGTGTTTCTATCGGATAATTTACATCAAATATTTTCGTATTTCTCTCTTCCGGTCTCTCGGCATAAGAAAACTTCCATGTTCCATTTAGATATTGTCTGGATTCTTCCCCATACAATGTATACCTATGATCTGAGTGTGCCGCAATCCTGTTTACCTGAAAGATTTCCGGATTTTCCAGCCATTCAAGCGTAGGTGTTATTTCTATCATAGTCTGCTTCTCCTTTGATTTATTTTATTTACTATCTAATATACCATTTTTTCTTAAATATGCAAGAAATCCTTCACATCCTGCCACAACATCTTCGTATGTCTTGTCAAAATTGTGTGAATACCACGGATCCGCTATATCCCTGTCGGAACCTGCAAAGGTTAGAAACTTGTACAGCTTACCATCCGGATCTCCCTTTAGCATTCTGTTCAGATTTCTCATATTAGCGGTATCCATACCTATAATATAATCAAATCTGTTATAATCGTTCCATGTAATCTGTGTAGCTCTATGAGGCAGTACCGGAATACCTACCTCCTTCATCTTTCTTACAGTTCCTATATGCGGAGGGTTTCCAATCTCCTCCGTACTGGTAGCTCTGGAGTCGATGCTAAACAGCTCCGCTATTCCCAGCTTATTCACCATATCCTGTAATACAAACTGGCTCATCGTGCTCCTGCAAATATTGCCGTGGCACACGAATAGTATCTTTATCACTTGAAAATTCCTCCTTCAATGCCGTGATTTGCCCCGTTTTGCAAGGTTTTTTGCGTTTTTCATTCTGTACACATATCATACCGACATTAACAGAATAGGCAAAACGGGGCAAATTGTAGCCTTGTGTACTACTCAGTTGTAGTCAAGTAGTAGTCTGTTTAGGGGGTGCAGACTACTATGATTTTTGAAACAATTTAACGATTACTCCGTAGGGGGTGCAAACAAAATTAGTAACGAACTCGACACTACCACAAATCTGCCATTATTCTCTTTTTCGGGAAAATGTCAACTCTTCTGAGCAAGCGGTTTTGCTGTAACACTATAGCTATCGCTCTCTATAGAGAATCTGTCATTGTGCAACAAATCTTCACCCTCAGCAAGTTCAAACAGATGTCCAAGTCTCCACGGCTCGTGGGCAGGCATTCCGTCATCACCAATTACAACATAAATAATCTCGTAACAGGATGCGTTTTTGCATGCAAATCGAAGCTCATTATCAGAAAGCACAAAGGTAATCTCATCGTTTCTTGACGCTTTGACCTCGACATACTGAATAACGCCATTTTCATTCGTATACTTAATATCATACCCGCAGGTGTCATCACCCTTCAAGGCTTTTCCTGCTTTTTCCGCATTTCCAGAAATCCATCGAGCATCCGGATAAAGGTTTAACAGTTCCTTATAAACACAAGCCTCACCGACAATACCAATCTCCTGCTTTTTGCGGTCAGATGATTCTGAATGAACTCGCTTGTGATGTTTATGGTGTTTACCTGAAGTAGTCTGCTCAGGTTCTTCAGGTCCTGCCTGAGTATTCATGTCAACAAATCCAGTAGAAGGAGTAGCAAAGACATCTCCCACAAGACCTTTTAACGACTGAGCGGGTGAATGATTTTCGGGTTCTTCTTCTGCCATTTCCTCTTCTTTCGTCAACAACTCGTTAATCTTACCAAAGATCAAATAGGCTTCAATGGTCTCTGCCGGAAAACTCTTACACAGCATCATCCATGTATCTGTATCCACATCTTCTTTCGCCTGCCGGATAATATCATCAATCTCTGTTTCAGAATATTCATTAAGAGTATCGAATGAAACTCCGCATTCTTCTCTGAAAGTTTCATCGATATCTACATTTACTGAGTTTTTGATTCCAGGTTCAAGGAAGGAGAAATCCTCAAGGTATCTGTCATATAATTCGACACAATCATTATTCCCTTTCAAATCAGCATATAGGTATGCCTGGTACTTCTTTTTGTATTGATGCATTTTTTCCTTCAGCTTATTCACCCAATAATTAGTAATGTCAATTGCATGAATGGAAATTGCATTATATTTATCTACATCAAGTCCTAATGCTTTGAAAATTCGAATAAGACTTTCTGCGTTGGAAATCAGGTTGATGTCTTTGTAGTCAACATCTGCATCCATAGATGGATCAAGCTGCATCTTGACCATAAGAGAATCCGCTGTAGAATCCTCTGGGTCTGAAATATGCATAAGCTGTGCCATTGCCATCCAAAATTCATCTCGAAGGTTGATATCAGAATTGAAACGCTTTCGAGCGGATGATAATAATTCCAAATTATCATCATTCTTGTCGGTCCGCATCTTCATTTCCCGAATCGCATCGCTTTCCCTAAACAGATCGCGATAAAACTCTTTATCTTCATTAACATCGAGAATTGAGGTTATCATCTCGGCAACTGCATCAGCAAAATGGAATTCACCTTTCAAGCTTTCCCATGCAGAATATCTACCAGGTACACAGATATACGCCGTATTGCTTTTTCGCAAATAAACCGATTCAAAATCGGTCATAGATGATACTCTTGTGTCTTCACCAAATCTGTATTTTATGGTGATCTTACTGCAAAGGACAATTTTCGATGATTTAAGTCTTCTGAAGTCTGTTGCTGCATTTTTTAAGCCTATTCTGCAAGCATATACAAACGGTATGAAACGAACATACTCTTTCCTAAAGGCTTCATCCAATGGATGGAGTTCCGGTTCTCCTTCGGTTTCAACATTTGTATATTTCA
Source organism: Lachnospiraceae bacterium (assembly GCA_034172985.1). Lineage (GTDB taxonomy): Bacteria > Bacillota > Clostridia > Lachnospirales > Lachnospiraceae > CAG-303. The sequence continues at coordinate 682 of JAXFDY010000039.1, read as the reverse complement.
ACGGTTTAACTCCGAACAACTTCTTTATTTTTTCTTCTCCAGAACGAGAATCCGCATCAAACATGCTGAAGCTTTTCAGCATTTCTTCGCTGAAAACTTTCTTGTCCGCATAGCGTGCTTCGGCAACCGGAACATACATTTTCTCCCCATCTTTTCTTGCAAGGACAAGTCCGCTCTTAATAAATTCAGTGTAGGCAGGATTATTCTCTTTGTACTCTTCCGGTGTCAGACCTTCTCTGATAATCCTTCGATAAATGCTTTTTCCCCGCTTACAATCTTTATCAAGTATCGGTAGTTGAAGCAACGTTTCGTAAATAACATGGTTCTCCATCTCCTGGAAAACATCCGCCACACCTATACAGCTCAAAAGCGCATCTATATCCTTTTTACAGCTTCTGCCAACCACGCCCTTTAAATAAGTATAATCGACCGCAGGTACTATGATGAAGGGATCAAGTTGGTTATCCTCAAAACAACAATATGCAGGTACAGCTTTTACTCCATCGATATTAGGAATCCATTTTGTCGTTGTCAGATAATATCTCAAATAGGATTTAATATTAGCCGGAGCAACTTTTCGCTCATCCAATTTCTTTGCAGGCCACCCTGTTATACAAGAGGATGGGTTTTTCTCCTCACTCTCCGAATAGATTCTTCCATTGATCTCATCGTCAAGCAGAAA
>JAXFDY010000163.1:0-2138 GCA_034172985.1 Lachnospiraceae bacterium | reverse complement strand
CGTTGTCTCATTAAATAATTCTAAACGATCAACTACCTTACGCTCTTGTTTAAGAGATACATACTTTTCGACGAGTTTCCATATTTCAATTCGCTGCTTGCGGCTTAATGCTTTTGTCCTACCGACACGCTGTTGCGTCATATAAGACTTCACATCAGTATTACCGAAATATACTATAACATCAATATATTCGTCATACAAGAATTGCTCATCAAATTCTGTCACCTCTGTTTCCAGAACCTCACGCCAGAGCTTTAGAGATTCTTCATCACCAGAGTAATCAAGAATCTTATAGCCTTCTTTAATATTATATTGACGCGCAGTTTCTATAAGAACTTGATCAATATTACTTAATGTACAACGTGAGCGGTTGATGTCCATCTTTTTAACCAAATCTTCAAGATTCTCTTTGAGAGTCCTTGTATATGTGGTAAAAAGTATCTTTGCATCGGTATTACCACATAGGTGCTTTAGACGATGAAGGGCAGCAACGGTTTTACCAGTTCCAGCCCCACCACTGACCTTCATTGTGCCCTTATAGTCTGCATCTACAAGTTTCTGCTGTGAAGGGTGAAGGAAAAGTTGCCACTTGTCCATATCATTGTCCAGGATGCGCTGCAAAGCATCATCATCTGTCAATTCGACGAAACGACGTTTATTATTGTTACTAAGCAATTGATCCTCATTTGCCTTAGCTTGTCCTTCTTCAATTTCGGCAATAATATCATCGATTTCTTCACCATCGAGGAGATTGTAGATATTCTCAAAAGCATCAGTTGGGAGATATTCTTCAAGAGGTTCAAGATCATCAAGTGATTTAATAAGCATAACCTGTTTGATTAAATCTTCAGGCACACCAATTTTAAGCCACTTCTCCTCTGGTATATTGCTAAATGGATATGACTCCTCTGTTACAGAAGGCTCCGTATTAACTACAGTTTCTGTGGTTTGATGTATTGTTACAAGTTGACAAGCTTGTGTATGGTCATTCCAAACAAGTTTCTTGCGAATACCCCAATTATAAGCGTTCTCATGGGTTCCTACATAAAGGAGGTAGGCATTGTCATCAATAAGCCCGATAACTGCACGATAGTTATCATCAATGCGAGCAGTACGCATTGAGTCATCATTAAACTGGGCTATTGGCTCCAAATGCATACCATTAGCAGAAGTGCATTCACGGAACTTCTTTTGAAAACTTACCACCTTAGTCTGTATCTTCTTAGGAAGAGCAAATAGTGGCTCATAGCATGTATCAGAAAGAAACAGTCTCATATATTATTTGTTTTTTATATCGTTAATATTAAAGTTGTCTGAATAAATAATAGTGTAACCTGCAGATTCAAAGATTGAAGTTGAATTATCATCTGTAGGATCAATAGCAATTTTAGATTTCCTGATCAGCATTCCTGCCGATGCCAATACAATACCATCGGCATCAGTGAGGTCAACATCTCCTTCAAGTCCGAACTCGATGTTATTATCAAGTAACTGATCAACAATTTCCTCTAAGCCTGGATAATACATCTTTACTTCGTCTCTATCTACTTCAGCAGTTGAAGAAACAGTTGTAACAGCAGGCTGGTTTGAGAAGAATTGAAGTAGATTATATCTACGCCAGAATCCAACCCATTCTTCCTTATCTATGTTAAGGTGTATCTGTTGTAGATGCCAATCATAAGTTATAGCCTTATCCAAGGCATTTGCTACATCCTCATCAGTTGAATTATCTGTAAGAGTGTCGTAGCAACTATCATCAATAGTAATTTCGCCTTGGTATAAAGAACCACCGAATCCCATGAAATTCTCCGCGTTTGCTATACAGCCAAATGCTGTTTCTTTCAGATTGCCGTCTTGTGGATTTTTCAGCAATTCAATCAAACGAGTTACAGAGTTCAATTCGAGAGAATCGTCTTTTTCGTTTTCAAACAGGAGGATGTCTTCCCATGTGAGAGTCCACGAATAGAGCTTGTGAGTCAACGAATTGCGAATGCCATCACGTTTCTCTTTGTCACCATAGAATCGCATATTAGGTGACTGAGCATGAAATGCATAACCATCAAGGAAGACAGCCCACATAGGCAATTTCTCGATATTGTTCACAGGAATACCATTGATGGTTGCCGACATGCAAATTA
>JAXFDY010000151.1:0-3980 GCA_034172985.1 Lachnospiraceae bacterium | reverse complement strand
ACATATTATGTTGAGAAGGAGCAAGTGTATATCACAGCACCCACTGGAAAACAGGACTGGGCGAGAACCGCAAGAAAACAGATGCCTCTAGTTCAAAGCAGAAATGGTGTAAGTTCTTTTGTGTTTACACAGTTTGAGGTTCGTTCTTCAACACCTAATGATACAAAGGAAATAACTCAGATAAATCGTTTCTGTGTTTATGAGGCATTCAAGAGACTTGGGTGGTTGTATGTTCCGTATATGCCAGAAGAACCGGGACCACATCCTGACATCAAAACATCGATAAGAATTGTTCAAAATAAACTTGCTGTAACAAATGATGATAAGAAGAAAAATTTGTTCCGAAGTATGAAAGATATGCTTGAGTATATGGACGAGCAAACTTCGGACAAGCAGTTTTATTTTGGTACAGATGATTTTGACCATGTATGGGAGAAACTTATCGATAGAGCTTTTGGGGAGAAGGATAAAGACAAGTATTTCCCTCGTTCGCGTTGGCTGCTTGATTATGGCAAGTATAAAGAGAAGCGACCCCTGATGCCGGATACCATTATGATTTATAATGACAAATATTACATTCTTGATGCCAAGTGTTATAAATACGGCTGGACAGGAATTCCAGATCATTTGCCAAACGGCTCTTCAATCAACAAGCAGATTACATATGGTGAGTATTTGGAAAAGTACAAGGGTGTGAATCCGAACTCACTTTTTAATGCCTTTATCATGCCGTACAACATGGCTAAAAATCATTTCAATTTGACTTCGGTTGTAGGAAATATCGGCGAGGCTGTTGGTGATTGGAGATTCAACAAGAAATACTATGAGCGTATTCAAGGAATTGTAATGGATACGAGATATCTCATGTATCATTATTCTGGTAAGCCGATGAAGGAAAAAGTTGCACTAGCAGAATGCATAGAAGCTGTTTTGGAAAGGAAAGAGATTTCTTCTACTGGTGAAACACCTGTTGTAAAATCGAAACCGTATACATTTCCGACTCCAACAGTATTGATGGTTGCAGAAGATCCAACTCCTTATGGCAAAGAAAATTAAATACAAATTTAAAACCTCTGTTTGCAATCGCAGACAGAGGTTTTTTCTTAAATACCTTCTTTTTCACGTTTTCTTTTTCGGTATCTATCTTGTGTGACCCTATTACAGCATTCTTGGCTACAGAATCTATTTCGTGTGGATGTTGTTTTTACAAGGAAGTAACGACCGCATCGTGGATTATCGCAAGGACGGTATAATTCGAGATCTGGTTTCAAATAGAAGATTGAAAAATAGGCAGCACACAGAAGAGAGTCAACCTTCCAGGAAGGAGTCATGGTATCAGAATTATAAACCGGGTGGATACCATCAAGGTTTGCATTAATCTCTTCGCCAATTATATATTTGGCAATTTCTAATAGTGCAGATTTCATTTCCTTCGAGAAATCCATTTTGTTTACTCTAATCATATCGTGAAGGTAGTGGAAAAGGAAATCATTTGTTTTCTTTAGTATTCCATCCATTTCAAGATTCAAGAAAGTTTCAGTTAGATTCTGATAGAACCATGGCGAGAATCCAGGAATAGAACTGTAACCACCTACAATGTCATAGTAGGTAGAAATATCTAACTGATAAGAACCATAAATAGAATCCTTAACATAGTAGATCTCGCCGTCAAAATTATCTTGCTGATGTTCGGGTGAAACCTGAGCAGGCGGATTCTGTATCAGATCCACATACTTATGGTGGCAGCTGCTATAAGGATTTTTCATTCCAGAAGTGTTTATAGTTACTTCATCTGACAATAAAAGATGAATGGTGAGGTCACAGATCTTTTGATAGTCTTTTCTGATTTCGCTTGTTGCGGTCATCAATTCAACCGTCATTTTCAACCGATTTATTATTCCATAAATGTTTTGTTCTGGGAAGGCTTCGTATTGTTCATCAGAAATTGGAAAGAGGGAGCCGTTCTCCTTCAAAAAGGAAATAAGCTCTTTCTTAGGCTTGTTAACCAGAGAAATCAAGGTGCCAAGAATATTTCTTTCTGCAATGGTGCCATTAGGCGCTATACGAACTAACCCATCTTTTGCTGCGTATCCGAAAAGGAGAGGTTGTCCTGGTAAAGCCTGTAGTTTAAACTTGCTGACAGGTTCTGTTCCAGGTGTGATGTGTTCTATATCTTCTACGCAATCGCAACGACAGGTATCAAATCTAAAAAGTATATTTTCGAAAAAATTTTCTTTAATCTGGGGCATTGGGCGCTCCTTTCTGTACAAGAAAAGTCATGGCATATGTCATGGCTTTATTTTTTGCTTAAATTCAGTAATGGTAAATTATATGTTATAGGTTAATTATAGCATTAAAACACCTATATTACAACTATTTACACATAACAGAACTCTAAATGTTATGTTAAAACTTGCTATCTTCAATTATATTTCTCAAACAAATATACTAATAGCATGATAAATGAGTAACTCATGTGATGATTATTCACCAATCTCAGCAATTATTACAAGAACAAAAAAAACAGACCGAAAAAGGCTCGGTCTGTCGGATGTGGTTATTCTTTATCAACACTGAAATGGTAGCTTCTCTTGGAATCATCAACTTTTAGTGCCAGAGGTAATTTTTCGTCAACGGTGTTCTCGTAAAGAATATCGCGGATGTTTGATGTGAGATGAAATACCGCAACATCGATTCTTTCACGACATTGTGCTGCCCATAGTTCACGTTCTTGTTCGGTGGAAGGATATTCCTCATCTTTATCGTCCTGATAATCGGTTTTGTCAACACCGACACCTTCTTCGTAAATCATTTTAAAAAGGTTATCTAATACTCCGGCAGAGAGTTTATGACTAGCACTACCTGTCAGCAACTCATCGATGAGATACAAACCGAAAGCCTGATAGTACGGGTGGATAGTCCAATTCTCTTGTAGATCAACGATTTCCTCCCAGTTTGGCTCATTAGCAAGATTCTCCCGGTATTCATGCAATTGCTCTAAAGCCTGAGCGGATAACCCAGTGTATCGGTGAGCATCGGTAATGTCATGGGTACGCTGATCAATCCTTCCAAGAAGGTAGTCAGCATCACAGTCCAAGAGGTCGCAGATGTTTGCAAGTACATCTGCTGTTGGAGAGGATTTCCCTTGCTCCCAAGATTGGATTGTTCCAAACATATTGTGGTCGATGGATTTCTTACCTGTGCGAATCATGCCGTACTTATTCATATAGGCATCAGCAAAAGCCTGCTGGCTACTGAATTTACGGAGACGGCACTCTCTTAACCTTTGACTAAATATAGTTATATTCATTTTTGGAAATCCCTCCGTGAATAATCATAGTTTAGGCATATAACAGTATTCATTATATTCGCATTAAAATGATTTTACAATGGAGAACCTCAAAACTGGCCGAACTTTTGAGCTTCTTACGTTTCTATTGGTGTAAGCACAGAGGCTGAAAGAAAAGAATTACAGGAGGTTCACCATGAACAGAAGAACAGCAATCGTACTCGCAATCAAAGCAGTCATCCTGGCAGAAGCCGCTGGATGCACCGTAGAGGAAGCCATCCGCTCTCTGGCAACGGTCTGTACCACGAAAGAAGCGGAACTTGTAAGAATCAGCATCATGACAGATATTCCGCTTTCCAAGGTAAGAAAATTTGCGGATGCCGATTCCACAATGGCAGTCTATTAAATCAAATCGGCAGGTCTCCGAAATGGAGATTTTCCGGACAACCCCAGTCTGACATTGAGTTGGATGCACTGGAAACTGTACATCCATCTGAGTGTCAGACACTCAAATAAAAAATATTCCAATGCCCGAAGTGGTCGACCTTAAGGCGGCGGATACATCAAGAGTCTGTTCACGGTATAGCTGTGGACTGACCAAAGATGTACCCACCGTGCTTTGTCATGCCCATTTTCGGTATCAGAGTCGGCGTACATCACCACGTCGGCTCTTTTTGTATCCCTGCCGCCA
>JAXFDY010000144.1:0-16414 GCA_034172985.1 Lachnospiraceae bacterium | reverse complement strand
TCCTACATAAACTATACTATTCATATGTGACCTCCTATTGTATGCGGTAATCCCTGTTACCTGATATTGTTTTCATCAACTAATATCATACAGGTAAATCCACGAATCTACAATTGTGAGGTCACTTCATATTGTCTCCATATGTAAACATTTTTTCCCTAACAATTTTTCGCTTCTTGTATCCGGCTGCTGCCCGCCTATATAAATATCATAGCCTTCTGATATCACCGGTTTTCCGTTTTTGTCAAATACCTCAAAAGATTCTCTCGTAAGCTCTAATTGAATTTTCTTCTCTTCACCTGCTTTCAATGGTACTTTCCTGATTTTTTTCAGTTGTGCATTCGGTGCCCATTCTTCTCTTGCTTTCATATACACTTGTACCGTCTCCACGCCATCCATACTTCCTATATTTTTTACAGTTACTTCTACTGCCACGCTATTTTTTTCCACCGTAAGGAATAGATTTTTATATTCAAATTCCGTGTAGGACAAACCATAACCGAAGGGATAAAGTGCCTCATTTTTCATATATCTGTATGTTCTGTTCTTCATTGAATAATCCGTAAACTCCGGAAGTTCTTCCATTGACTTATAGAAGGTAATCGGAAGTTTACCTTCGAAATTTTTCTCCCCGAAGATTAATTTTGCAATTGCTTTTCCTCCTCTGGCGCCGGGATACCACCCCTGAATAATTCCATCGAGATTTTCCGCCTCCCAATTCAACGTCATGGCGCTTCCCGTCATGTTTACAAGGATTACAGGCTTTCCACTCTCCTTTGCTATTTTCAAAATATCATGCTGGATACCCGGCAGATCCAGATATGGCTTATCTCCCATACCATAGTCACTTCCCGTATCTCCTTCCTCACCTTCCAAGGTACCGTCGAGTCCCATTACCGCTATGACCACATCACTTTCCTCACAGATTTCTTTTATCTCGGCAATACGATCATTTTTAAAAGCCATCGGATTTATCTGATCCCTAAAGAAATGACACCCCTCTGAAAATAACACCCTGACATCTTCTCCTGCATAATCCTGTATGCCCTCTAACACTGTAATATATCGTGAGGCTGTACCCTCATAATTTCCATCAAGTGATCTTCTGTTATTTGCATTAGGACCTATGACTCCAATGGTCTTTAAACTGTTCTTATCCAATGGAAGTATATTGTCCTTATTCTTCAGTAAGACAATACTTTTTTCTGCAGCCTTTTCATTTAATGCTCTCATTTCCTCTGAATCAACGACAGAATACGGAATATCGTCATACGGGTTATCACCATCCTCACTGAACATTCCCAATTTACTTCTTGTTGTCAATACTCTTTCCAATGCCTCATCAATTCTCTCTACCGTAACCTTTCCTTCTTCAACAGCCTTTACCAGATTAGGGAAAACAACTCCGAGGTTAAAATCGCAGCCATTCATAAGTGCCATAGCTGCACTATCTACCGGATTATTCGTCACCTTATGTCCTTCATGGAAATCTACCAATGCAAGAAAATCTGATGTGACCATGCCCTCAAAGCCCCATTCGTCACGAAGAATGTCTACCAGCAGTCTCTTATTTCCACAGCATGGTTCTCCATCCAGACGATTATAAGCTCCCATGACAGCTTCCACCTTTGCTTCCTCAACACAGGCTTTAAATGATGGCAGATAGGTTTCCCTCAAATCCTGCTCACTGGCATGTGCATCGAAGGAATGTCTTACTCCTTCGGGTCCGCTATGTACCGCAAAATGTTTTGCACAGGCAGCGGTTTTTAAATACTTCTCATTGTCCCCCTGCATTCCCTTTATATATCCGACGCCTAATCTTGCCGTAAGATACGGATCCTCTCCATAAGTCTCATGTCCTCTGCCCCATCTCGGATCTCTGAAAATATTTACATTGGGAGCATAGAATGTGAGTCCTTTATAAATCCCCCTATCTCCATATTTTTGCTGCATATTATATTTCGCTCTGGCTTCCGTGGATATGGCATCTCCAATTTCCTCCAGCAATTTCTCGTCAAAGGTTGCGCCAAGTGCAATGGCCTGTGGAAATACCGTAGCTATTCCGGCCCTTGCCACGCCATGCAGTGATTCATTCCACCAATTATACTCTTTCAATCCCAGCCGCTCAATAGCTTTCGCCTGATGAACCAACTGCGATACCTTTTCTTCCAAAGTCATTTTTTCAATCATTTCTTTTATATCTGTTCTCATTTGATACCGCTCCTTTTTCATTATTATCCGATTTAATCTTCTATTTGAATGATACATCTTTTTTCATAAAATGGCTTCTCATTTTTTGCTGTTTTATCATTGATTTTTGCGAAAAAAAATGATATACTTAGCTATCAATAAATCAAAATAAAAGGGTGAATAATATGGATATAAAACAATTTGCTTTACAGGAACCATCTCATGAAACAGTTGCATTTAAAGAAAATTCAACTGTTTTAATCTGGAGAAATTCGCAAAATCTGAGTTATAGTGCGCACTGGCACACAGCTATGGAAGTCATTATACCATTAGAAAATGATTATATGGTATCCGTCAATGACAAGACTTATCACCTGCTCCCACATGATATACTGATGATTGCTCCCGGGGAAATTCATATTTTATCTGCTCCCGAAACAGGTATTCGAAATATCTACATGATAGACTTATCATTTTTAACGAAAATCAAAGGATTTGCTTCCATTCAGTCATTCATCTCCCCCTCCATTCATATCACCCAGTCGACCCACCCTAAAATTCATAAAAGTATTTTAAATCAGTTTCTCCATATTGCGGCAGAATATTTCCGAGATAAGGAATATTGCGAAATGACGATTTATTCTGTGATTTTGAAAATTTTTTCAGAATTGGGATATTGCAGAATGCAGGATAGTGAGCTGTTTGCTCATTGCAGAAACGATAAAAAGAAAGAATATATTCAGAAAATCAATATCGTATTAGACTATATAGATATCAACTATGCAGAAGACATTCATTTAGAGAAAATGGCAGATATGGCAGGTTTTAGCAAATATCATTTTTCCAGACTATTTACCCAGTATACCGGTCATACCTTCTGTGATTATCTGAACCTGCGGAGAATACGGGCTGCCGAAAGCCTGCTGTCAGGCAATGAACTCACTGTCACTGAGGTTGCCATGCAGTCAGGCTTTTCCAGTATTGCCACATTCAATCGGGTCTTCAAAACATTAAACAACTGCAGCCCGAGTGAATACCGGAATTATTCCATAACATAATTCCTGCATCAGATCATGTACGGACATCATGTGGTCGATACGTCCCACATTTGCTCCGCAGAAAATAAGACCATGATCCAGATCGCCCTTTACCGCACGAATCAAAGCTTCTGTAATGCAGTATGGAACCTCTGCCGGATTACACTTTGCAAGGCACTGATAGCATTTACTGATTTTTTCGCGACCTTGTTCCACCTGTTCAATAAATGCATTCCGAATAGCTCTTCCCGGCATTCCAACAGGACTCTGCACGATCTGAATATCCTCCTGTTTTGCCTGAATATACGCATTCTTATACGCATCTGATGCATCACATTCATATGTGGCCACAAATCGGCTTGCAATCTGAACTCCATCTGCTCCTAAGGAAAATACATGTTTAATGTCTTCATGATCAAATATCCCTCCCGCAACTACTACCGGAATATCACACTGATATTTTTCTTCATATTCTTTTTTACACTGTATGATTCGTTTAATTTCCTCATCGTAAATCTCTCTCTGGAAATCATGTTTTTCAAACTCTTCCAGCTGTTCTCTTGAAAATCCTAAATGTCCTCCTGCTTTTGGTCCCTCAATCACCAGAAAATCTGCTGTTCTTCCATATTTCTTATCCCACATTTTCAAGATAATCTTAGCTGCTTTTTCAGATGAAACAATCGGTGCAAGGGCAGGAATCTTGTTTTTATCCATAGTTATTTCTTCTGCTGCCTCTTTCACGATTTCAGGTAAATCCACAGGAAGGCCGGCACCGCAGATAATCACATCAGCTCCGGATTTTACCGCCTCCTGCACATGCTGCTTATAGTGTTTGAGAGCAACCATTACATTAACACCTACAAGACCTGCACCTTTTGCGATTTCTTTCGCCTTCTGAATATGTCTGCGAATCGCTTTCAGATTGCATTCTGCCTGATTTTTCTCAAATCCTTCCTCATCATATCCAATCTGTGCAGTAGAGATAATTCCTATGCCACCTTCTTTTGCCACAGCTCCTGCCAGGGAAGAACGGCTGACACCAACTCCCATACCTCCCTGAATAATCGGAAGAGCTGCTATTCTATTACCTATTTTTAATTCTTTCATATTAACACCTTTCCTTTATATCTTTCTATTTTTATAGATTGTTATCCAAAGCTACTGCTCAAGTATACTCTCCATAGTTATTTGTGTCAATATGATATCGTTATTATTTATATATTTTATAGATTTTCATATTATTATATGTAGTTTTGATTACTACGTTATATTTTTTTGTCGATTATGTGGCTCATAATCTTATCGTACTGGCGATACATAGTCTGCACTTCATTTTCCAGAAGATAATAATGTGCAATATATGGTATCAACAGCACCAGAACGAGAGCTGAGACCAGAAACATATAATAATACTCTGCAATCAGGGCGATTCCAATGGACATGACAAACAATACGGCAAATGTAACTGTGACAATCAGATGAATCAATCTCTCATGCTGAAAAAATCCCACCTGAACCAGATGTTCCCGAAGGATGGTTTCCCAATCCATATTTTCCCCGGGACATTCCAATATTTGATCTACTTTTTTCCGATAGGCCAAAATTCTCTCTTTCATCTGCATCCTCCTAAAAAGTAATAATATCATTAAAACATGTAATCGCATAGGTATCTGTCATACCTGCAATATAATCAAAAACAGCTCTGGCATAAACTTCCCTGTTTTCCAGATTTCCATACAGCTTGCGGTTTTCATACCGCCGGCTATCCTCCCTGTCCTCTTGCGGCACTGCCGAAAATTCACAATATTTTATCACCCATTCATAAAAATCTTTCAGTGGTTTATTTTTTTCACTATTATCCCGAATCGTTTCCAACGTAGTTTTTCCACTGTAAAACTCCTTCAGATAATCAAAAATCGTCCGGATAATTAGATCGCTGTACTCTGAAAAAGCTTTTAATTTTTTATTATGATATATATTTTCATAATTAAAATCTTTAATTTCTTTCATCAGAGAAACTTTTTCGTCCGATAGGCAGATGCCGTTTTCCATCGAACTGTTCCTGATTAAGTCAATTACAAACTCATGCATAATCACAGATGTATTGATCACCTCCTGCCCATGACTTTTTGCAATAGTCATCAGTGGCCGCAGGTCTTCTCTTTTGATAATCCCCAGCATCAGTGCATCTTCTATATCCCTGCCAAGATATGCAATTTTATCGGCAATCTTTACGACACAGCCTTCCCATGTATATGCATTATACTGTCCCGCCCGCTGAATTTCATATAGATTCAGATTATCCTCTCTTGGAATAAGTCCATTTTCATCCACTTCTCCACAATGAGATATAATTCCATCCCTGACGGCATAAGTAAGATTCAGATTCTTATATGTATTCTGTGGACTGTCAAGCAAATCAAGATAATCCACTACCCAGATTCCATTCTGCTCATGCCAGAAAGCAGTGCCAAGGTTTTCTTTTTCCAATTGTGACAAAATCGCTTCTCCCGAGTGTCCGAATGGCGCATGCCCCAAATCATGTCCCATGGCTATCGCTTTAACCAGTTCTGAATTCAAGCCCAGGGCATCAGCAATAGTGGCACTGACTGACTCCACATGCAGCACATGTTCCATACGGGTGCAGATATGATCATTATGCACATTGAAAAAGACCTGTGTTTTATGTTTTAATCTCCGATATGACAAAGAGTGTAGAATCCTTGTATAATCTCTGGCAAATTCTGTCCGGATATCATTTTTTCTTGCATACAATTCTTCCTCTCTCTTGATTGCACACTCCCATTTTGGATTCTTTTCATTCATTGCAACAGCTGCAAATTTTTTTTCCATGCACCCACCTCCATTTAATAAACTTAAATAGGCGTTTAAAAAACGCCTATTTATTTTCCTTGTTATTTTCCTTTATCCTAAATCAGCAGTCTCACATAATGTGATAAAATCCCCTGCTTTTCCCTCTGTCTCAAATATAATGATTTCATTCTTCCCGCTTTTCAATAATGGTGCAGGAATATAGAGCCTTTTCTGTGGACCAATCTCCCAGAACCGACCGATATTTACTCCATTTACAAAGACACAGCCTTTTCCCCAACCTGCAAAATCAAGAAAAGTATCTGCTGTTTCTTCTATATAAAAAGGCAGACGATAGAATGAAGGTACTCCCTCTTTGTACTCTCCCGAAAAATCTATCTGATCAATATTTTCCAAAGGCAGCGTATACATCGCCCAATTATGATGGATATGCCCGTTCACCTGCACACAACCATCTATACCTTTTCGCTGTTCTTCCATGCGGGGACCGAAATTCACTCTTCCCATATTTTCCATCAGAATGTCGAGAGAAGAACCTTGTCTGATCTCTGCCGATACCTCATGCTCCTCCAGAAGTTCCCGATCATAAAGCACCTTAACTAATTTCTCATCCACAAAAATATTTGCCCTGTCATTTGCCTTCCAGAACTTTATTTTCTCAAAACTCTGTTCTCTCTCCAAGGCAGTATGATATAAAACATATCCATAATTCTGTCCTAATTTCTCCATTGACAGGGGATATGGGCTTTCCACCTTTTTACTCAGGGTATCCAAAGTAGCAAACAGACTAACCTTCTCCTGCACCTTTACCATGCCGTAAGCTTTTCTCCGAATATCTGTAGAGAATGAAACCTCCGGAATCTCTCTATATTTGGAAATAACCTCCTGATATCTTCGATATTTTTCTGTAATCTGACCATCTTCTGTCAAAACACCATCATAATCATATGAAGTTACATCAGGTGTCAATGCATCATAATAATTGGATCCATTCATAAAGCCAAAGTTTGTACCACCTTCAAACATATAAATATTTACATGACCCAACTGAAGCATATCATCCAGATCTTTGACACTCTGTTCCAGATTGCCCGTCATATGGCCGCCATTGCCCCAATGATCAAACCAGCCAACCCAGAATTCCGTACACATAAGCGGTCCACCGTTTGTGTACTTTTTCAAAACACGAAACCTCTCTTTTGTATTCGAGCCAAAATTACCCGTTGGAAGAGCTCCATCTATATGTCCGCAGGATAGCGACTCATCCATAGGTCCGTCTGATGTTACCAGCGGCACCACCACACCTCTGTCTGTCATCATCTGCTTCATACTTTCAAGATATGTGTAATCACTGCCATAATATCCATATTCATTCTCCACCTGCATCAGAATCACCGGTCCGCCGTAATTAATCTGCAACGGAGTAATGATTTGAAACAGCTTATCATAATACTCTGCCACATGATTCAGATATGGCTGGTAACTGGTTCTAAGATGCATACCATCTTCTGCCAGAAGCCAGGCTGGTAATCCACCAAACTCCCACTCTGCACAGATATAAGGTGATGGTCTTAATATAACATATAAGGAGAGCTCCTGGGCCAGCTTCACAAAACGCTCCAAATCCAGCATACCCTCAAAACAAAACTCTCCCTTTTTCGGTTCATGCATATTCCACGGGATATAAGTTTCCACGGTATTGCATCCCATGGCTTTCAACTTTTCCAACCTGTCACGCCAATACTCCGGTACCACACGAAAATAATGGATACCTCCCGATATAATCTGAAATGGTTTCCCATTTAAATAAAAATCATCTTTACATTCAAAGCAACCATTGCCCATAAAACCTTTTCCTCACTTTCGGCTGATGTAATATACTGTAACTGATGCAAGTATATCACATCAGCCGTATAAGATTCAATGGTTTTCTTTTGCTGCCGCCTGAAATACATCCGCTAATTCTCCAATCAGATCTTCTGCACGTTCAATGCCCACAGACAATCGCAATACAGATTCAGTAATACCATTCTTTTCTCTGATTTCCTGTGGTACATCTGCATGTGTCTGGGCGAAAGGATACGTAATTAAAGTCTCAACACCGCCCAGACTCTCTGCAAATTTAATCATTCTCACTTTTTCCAGAATCGCCAGTGCAAAATCTCTGCTCTCCGTTTCAAAGGTAATCATGGCACCAAATCCCCTGCTTTGCTTTTTCATCACTTCATATCCCGGATGTTCAGGCAATCCCGGATAAATCACTTTTTTTACCGGCTTTTGCTCTTTCAGCCAGTTTGCCAGCTGAAATGCATTTTCCTGGGCTTTTTCCATGCGGATAGCAAGTGTTTTTATTCCTCTCAGTAAAAGCCAGCTATCAAAAGGAGACAGGCCTGCACCAGTGGTTTTAATAAGAAACCTTAACTGCTCGCTGATATCCTCTCTGGACGTTACTAAAAAACCGGCCAGCGTATCATTATGTCCGCAAAGGTATTTTGTTCCGCTATGTACTACCACATCGGCTCCCAGATCTAATGGATTCTGAAAATATGGAGATAAAAATGTATTATCCACAATCAACAAGAGCTGATGTGCTTTTGCAATCTCACTCAAAGCACTGATATCCGTCACATTCATCATTGGATTTGTAGGAGTCTCTATATAAATTGCCTTCGTCCTGTCATTCACATATTTCGTTACATCTTCTTCACAACAATTAACACTTGTAAAAGTAATCCCATTTTTCTTTGAAATATGATCAAACAGACGAATACTGCCTCCATATAAATCAGAATCAATAATCAGATGATCTCCTGGTTTAAATATTTCCATCAATGTTGATATGGCAGCCATACCTGTACTAAATGCCAAAGCATCCAATCCAGTTTCCAATGTGGCAACTACCTTTTCCAAATGTTCCCTTGTAGGATTCTGTAATCTGCTGTAATCAAATCCGGTGCTTTTACCTACTCCCATATGCGCATACGTGGCAGTCTGATAAATCGGATAACTGATTGCCCCATAATGCTTAATCTCTGTCTCTTCCTCTTCCAAATGCAAACACTTTGTTTCAATACTTCTTTCCATTTTATTCATTCTCCTATTATTCCTACTTTTTAAATATGTTATTTAGTATATAATAGCAGAATAAAATAGATTTGCATAATTCAATTTTCTTTGAACGGGTTATAGATTCTCGCTATAGCATCCTCTATAATACCTAATATTTCATCTTTATCTTTATCAAGTGCAAAACCAAGCTCTGAATATAAATGATTCTCTGCCATTTTCAAATAACGTTCATCAACGGCAGTATTCTTTTTTCCCTGCTCTAATCTTCTTTTTTTTCTCAGATATGTGGTTTTAATAATTCCAACTAAATCATCCGGTTTACAGCTTCTGACCACTTCTTTATATCTCTTTTCACGGAGTTTTTCATTATCAATCCAGGTTTCCTCAATCTCCGGAATTCTTTCAATAAATTCCCATGCCTCTTCTTTTGTCATCGTTTTTCTAATACCTATATCCACCGTATCGGTAGGCACATATATTTTCGCTCCTTTATCTTCAATCGGAATCAGCATATAATATAATTTATCTGTTCCGGACATATTCATATGTAAAATATCTTCTACCCTGCACACTCCATAAACCGCTTTCACAATATAATCTCCAATTTCATACATGGCATATACCTCCATTATCCCAACTGAATATAGTTTAACATAAATCAGTATTTATTTTCAAAGGGAATGTTTCACAAAAAATAATTGACTTTTCATGGCAAAATCTGATATGATACTTCATATCGCGTAACCGGAAGGTGTAAATCCAGATTTTGGATTTACACCTTTTTTTGCGATATTAAGGAGGTTAACATGAACGAAAAAGTAACAATGAACAAACTAGGAACTATGAAAATAAGCAAACTCATGTTGTCAATGGGAATACCCATGATTTTATCCATGATGCTTCAGGCGGTATACAATATCGTTGACAGTGCATTTGTTTCCAACATGCCCGCAAACGGAGAAATGGCTTTGAATGCCCTTACTCTGGCCTTTCCGGTGCAGATGTTAATGGTCGCTATCGGAATCGGTACCGGCGTAGGAACCAATGCCCTTTTATCCAAAAGCATCGGACAGGGTGATAATAAAAAGGCAAGCCGGATAGCCGGTAATGCAATCTTTTTAGCCCTGGTTATTTATATCATTTTTCTCTTATTCGGACTGTTTGGAATTAATTTCTATGTTTCTACCCAGACAACCAACCCTGAAATAAAAGAAATGGTAATCGACTATCTGAGAATATGCTGTACTGCATCTATGGGTATCGTATTTTTTTCTATTTTTGAAAAACTGCTTCAGGCAACAGGCCATTCCATGTACTCCACCATTGCACAGATTGCCGGTGCAGTCATGAACATCATTCTGGACCCGATTCTGATATACGGATGGTTTGGTCTTCCGGCAATGGGCGTCAGCGGTGCCGCTTATGCTACAGTGATCGGTCAGATTACATCAGCTTTGTTAGGTCTTATTTTCCACTTAACAAAAAATACCGAAATTTCAAATGGTCTGCAATATATGAAACCGGACAGGAAGCTTATTAAATCCATTTATTCCATTGGTCTGCCAGCCATTATTGCCCAGGCACTCATGTCACTTATGACATACGGAATGAATATTATTCTTGGAACAATCAGTGAATCAGCAGTTACCGCCTATGGTCTGTATTATAAAGTACAGCAGTTTATCCTGTTTGCAGCTTTCGGTCTTCGCGATGCAATCACACCAATCGTATCATTCAATCACGGAATGCGCAGCAAAGCAAGAGTTAACGAAGGCATCCGCTACGGACTGATTTATACCGTCATCATCATGCTGATCGGATTAGTTTTAATTGAAGCTCTTGCTGTTCCTTTCTCTGCCCTGTTTGGATTATCCGGAGAAACACAATCCATATGTATCAGTGCCATGAGAATCATATCTTTGAGCTTTATCTTTGCAGGTATCAATATCGCTTACCAGGGGATTTTCCAGGCACTTGACGGCGGTATGGAATCGCTGATTATTTCTGTTTTAAGACAATTTCTTTTTGTACTGCCTGTTGCATGGCTTTTTTCGCTTCTCGCAAAGCAGTATGACAGTATGATGTGGACTGTCTGGACAACATTTATTATTGCAGAAGGCTTATCCTGCATCATAGCTACGATATTTATGAAAAAAATCAAACGTAATGTTATATCAGAACTGGAGGAAAAATAATGAAAAAAATAATTACAATCAGCAGAGAATTTGGCAGTGGGGGACGTGTCATCGGCGAAGCACTTGCAAAAGAACTTGGATTTTCTTTTTTTGATAAAGAAATCATCGCACAGACAGCAGAAAAAACCGGATTATCAGAAAAATATATTGCAGAACGCGGAGAGTACTCCCCAAAAAACAACATTTTTTCTTACTCATTTGTGGGAAGAAATGCCCAGGGAAGCTCTGTGGAAGACTATATATACCAGACACAGAGAGATATTATTCATGATATTGCCGAAAAAGGAAATTGCGTAATCGTAGGAAGATGTGCTGACTATATTTTAAAAGACAGAAATGATATCTTAAACATCTTTATCTATGGCAATGAATCAGAGAAATGCAGGAGAATAAAAGAATTATACGGAAAAACCGATAAAGAAGCAATTGCATTAATGAAAGAAACCGATAAAAAAAGAAGCATTCATTATGCTTACTATACTGAACAGATATGGGGCAGTTTAAAAAACTATACATTATCTATGAACAGCAGTATTTTAGGCTATGAAAAATGTATCCAATTAATCAAAGAAGCACTTAACTCATAGAAAAAATCTTTTTCAGACTTGTATTTCTATCTTTGTTTTTGCTATAATGAGGAAAATTTTATTTTAGCAATCACAGGAGGATAGGATATGTTAACGAGTATTGCACTCATTTTATTATCAGGATTACTGTTAGGAAGCCTTTTCTCAAAGCTGAAGCTGCCTAGCTTATTGGGCATGATTATAGCAGGTATTATATTAAGTCCTTATGCACTGAATCTGATTGATGATTCCATTTTAAATATTTCATCTGATATCAGACAGATTGCGTTAGTCATTATCCTTACCAGAGCAGGTCTCTCCTTAGATGTATCCGATTTAAAAAAAGTTGGAAGACCAGCCGTGCTAATGTGTTTTGTTCCTGCATGTGTTGAAATCGCAGGAACAATCATTTTAGCACCTTTATTATTAGGAATCACGACCTTAGAAGCGGCCATTATGGGAAGTGTAATTGCTGCGGTATCCCCTGCCGTAGTAGTACCAAGAATGATTCGCCTCATAGAAGAAGGATATGGGAAAGAACACAGTATTCCACAGTTAATCCTTGCAGGAGCCTCTGTAGATGATGTATTTGTCATTGTTTTGTTTACGGCATTTACCTCTCTTGCTTCCACAGGTACTCTTTCCGCCGTTAATTTCTTACAAATACCGATCTCAATTATTCTTGGAATATTAACCGGAATCATATCCGGCATGATACTTGTCAGATTTTTCCAGAAGTTTCATATGCGGGATTCTGTTAAAATTCTGATTATGCTAAGCTGTTCTTTCCTTCTGCTTGAAATGCAGGATCGGTTAGAAGGCATCATTCCTATGTCCGGCCTCTTAGCCATTATGAGCTTAGGCATTGTGATGAAGCAGAAATATAATACATTAGCCGTCAGACTATCAGGAAAATATAATAAGCTCTGGGTGGCAGCAGAAGTATTTTTATTTGTACTTGTAGGTGCAACCGTAGATTTAAAATATGCTCTGGCTTCCGGCCTATGTGCTGTTTTATTAGTGGCAGGAGCTTTATGTTTCCGTATGCTTGGCGTAGCACTGTCTTGCATAAAAACAAACTTAACCAGGCAGGAACGCTTCTTTTGCATGGTAGCATATACCCCGAAAGCAACGGTGCAGGCAGCCATAGGTGCAATCCCACTGACTATGGGATTACCCTGCGGACAAATCGTCTTAACTGTAGCTGTCTTATCTATCCTTATCACAGCTCCTTTCGGTGCAATCTGCATTGACAAATTGTATCAGAAATTATTGACCAGGTAACATTATGTAGCTCTGGACAAATGTTCTACAGAATATACTGTATCTGCAATACACATAGTCGACTGCCTGTGGGAGACCAGAACTACGGTCCGTTCTTTTCCAGCCTCTTTGATGGACTTCAGAATCACCGCTTCATTGAGACTGTCAAGGTTACTCGTAGGCTCATCAAGAAGCACAAACGGGGCATCATGCAGAAATGCTCTTGCAAGTCCCAGTCTCTGTCTTTCTCCACCTGAAAGCGTATCTCCAAGTTCTCCCACAGCAGTCTCATATCCCTTCGGAAGACTCATAATAAAATCATGCACTGATGCTTTCTTACATGCCTCTATCATCTCCTGATCTGTGGCATCTAATTTTGCAATTCGCAGATTATTTTTTATACTACCATGAAATAAATGTGTCTCCTGTGTCATAAAACTCTCCATATGACGCAGATTATCTGTATTTATTTCTTTCATATCCGTATCTGAAATCTTTACTTTTCCTTCCTGCACATCCCAGAACCGCATAAAAAGCTTAAGAAGTGTAGATTTGCCGCTGCCACTTTTTCCCACGATTCCCACCACGGAGCCTTTCTCTATCTCCAGATTCACATTTTCCAATATCGTCTCATCTCCATATGCAAATGTAACTCCCTGAGCTCCTGCACCGGTAAACGCAATAGGATTCTTTCCCTTTACATCCTCAACTACAGGTTTTTCTTCCAGAATATCCAGGACACGGTTTCCTGCCGCAAAGGTATTCTGAAGGGTGCTTCCAAGGTTTGCCAAAGCTACTGTTGGCCCAAAGGAACTCATCAGTGCCACAGTCGGAATCAGTACTCCTTCAAATCCGACGGCTCCATTCTGCATAAGCCATGCTGAAACAAACATCATCATCAGATCAAAGAACAAAATAACCGTCTGGGTCACTGCCATATTGCGTCCCGAAATTTGTTTCATCTGCTTCTCCTCTGCTGACAACTGATCTGTCATCTGATTCATCTGGCTCAGACGTTTTTCCCCCTGTCCATATTGAAGAATCTCAGAAAGTCCCCGCAGACTATCAAGAACAAAACCACTTAACTCTCCTGATTTCATTCGAAATCTCATACCGGTATCACCGCTGAACTTCGAAGTAAGAACCGGAATCACAAGCCCCACCGTGATGTATGCAAAAAAAGCAAGTATACCCAGTACACAATGAAAACTGCCTATAAAAATACATAGTGCCGAAGAAAACAGCAAAGCGATAATCGTCGGTGATATGGTATGTGCATAAAATACTTCCAGTAATTCAATATCGGAGGTAATGACTGCTATCAGATTTCCTTTCTCTTTTCCTTCCAGTTTAGCAGGACATAACTTTCTTAAAGCCTGAAAAACTTTGTCCCGAATCAGGGCCAGAAGCTTAAATGCAATATAATGATTGCACGCCTGCTCTGCATATCGCAAAAATCCCCGCAAAACAGCAAATATCAAAACACCTGCAAATATTCCTGTCAACGTAAAAGCAGTATCAAAATCCAAAAGTTCAAGTACTGCATATCCCCCAAATATAGTGATAAAGGTTGCACACAGATGACCTGCAACTCCCATGAGAACTGCCAATATCATAAATATCGTTAAAGGTTTTACAAGACCAATCAGTTTCGTCATCACTATAAATCCACTTCTTTTTTTCATCCCTGCTCGCCTTCCTTTCTATAATGTTCAAGTTCCTGCTGTGCATTCCACAATTTGGCATATACACCATCCAGAGCCAGTAGCTGTTCATGTCTGCCACTTTCCACCAGATTTCCACAGTCCATCACATAAATATGATCTGCACCTGTTACATTTGCAAGGCGGTGCGAGATTAAAATAACTGTTTTCTTTTTTGCCAGGCGGTAAATCTCTGCCATAATATCATTTTCACTCTCTACATCAATGTTTGAAGTAGCCTCATCAAAAATATATACCTCACTGTCATGGAGCAAAGCTCTGGCTAACGCAAGACGCTGACACTGACCGCCAGAGAGATTAGAAGCCTTTTCCAAAAGCATAGTGTCCAGTCCATTTTCCTGACGAAGAAAATCTGCAAGATTCACTCTGCTCAATGTCTCCCACATTTCTTCCTCCGTTGCACTAGCCCCCATAAGCAGATTTTCCCTTACCGTTCCCTTAAAAAGGTAACTCTGATGACCGACATAAGTCACATTCCGCATAATACTTTCCTCTGAAATCCGGGAAAGCTCTTTTCCACCAATCAAAACAGAACCGGTATATCCCCGGCTTCTTCCCATCAGGATAGATGCAATGGTAGACTTTCCACAACCACTCTCACCTACAATGGCAGTAAAGCTTCCTTTTGGAAATTCCATATGAATACCATGTAAAACTTCACGATTTTCTTCATATGAAAAGTGTACATCCAAACAATCAATTGAAGTATCATCTGAAACCACTTCCGCCTTCTTTTCTTCCTCCGGCAAATCCAGTAACCGAAAAATCTTATCACTGGCATCCATACCATTCATAGCAATATGGAAAAAAGAGCCAAGCTGTCTCATAGGAATAAAGAAATCCGCAGACAACAGTATAATAAGTAGACATCCCTCAAGTGAAACATTTCCTCTCTAATACTGTGTGACTGCCATAATCACGCAAAGTGCAGCACCACCGTAGGCAATCAAATCCATAATCGTTATGGAATTTAACTGCATAGTAAGTACCTTCATAGTAATACGTCGAAATTGTTCTGCCTGTTCGTTCATCCCTTTCTGTTTAAAATCATCTGCCTGATATATTTTCAATGTAGTAAGTCCCTGCAGATTTTCTAAAAATGTATCCCCCAGCTTCGTATACTGTCCCCAATATTTTGATAGCAGTTTCTTTGCCCAGGTCTGCACCGCCGCAATCGCCACCGGAATCATAGGAACACAAACCAGCAGAACAAGAGCTGATGGAAAATTCACAAAACTCAATACAACAAATAACGTCAGCGGAGCCAGCATTGCATAAAAAAACTGTGGAAGATATGCCGCAAAATAAGTCTCCAGTTGATCCACTCCTTCCACAGCAATCTGAACCAGTTCTGATGTCTGTACTTTTTCTTTATAGGAGTTTCCAAGTCGCAGCAGCTTTGTATATATCATTTCCCGCAACGTCTTTTTTACTTGTTTTGAAGATAAGTATCCCATACGACTTGCCATCGTAGTACATACAAATCTGATTATGACTGCCACAACTACAATGACTGCTGTCAAAACATAACTTCCATA
>JAXFDY010000137.1:0-4379 GCA_034172985.1 Lachnospiraceae bacterium | reverse complement strand
GGAACGCCCCATAATGGCATAAAATGTATTACTGTAAAATTCATGGTTAAAATGATCTAATACCTTTTTTTCTCCCTGATATATTTTGGTCACTTCATGGACTCTGACCATCTCCTTTTTTTCTGCTGATTTTTCCTGACTACTCATTGTATGCTCCACCACCTGCACCTTTCTTTTATCCATATTTAAAATACTATTCTGACCGCTGTGCAATGCATGTCCCAGCTTTTCTTCCATAGTAATACCATGTTGCACCTGATATGGTTATGACTGCAGCAACGATACACAGAATAAACACCACAAAGTTGAATTGTTTCTGTTCTTTATACAATTCCATCATCTTATTCATCATTTCATTTTGTTCTATTAATTCCCAGAATACCATGGCCATGAGATAAGCAACTGGTATGGAAAAAATGACATCTATGTATGCTTCACACAGAACGGCCCCAAAAATCCTTCTTCCTGAATATCCCAGCAATCTGTAGATAAATACTTCCTTTTTTATCCTGTTCAGATGAAAAAGGGTCTTTAAAAATAAGACTGTTACACAGAATAGAAGTATAAGGAGGAACATCACAGAGACAAGGGATACCATCACATCTGTTTTTTCCCCGAAAAACTGATCCTGCAGCATCACATCCTTCTTTATATCTTCCCAGATATCACTGCTCATCAATTGTCCGAACTGCAGCAGAATGTTTCCACATGCAGCACCAGCCCCTGTAATCAACGACAACAGTAACAGATTCCACACTGTATTTCTTCTCTGCAGCATTTTTCTTTGGAGCATTCCATACAGCATCTCAATCCTCCTTCAGTTCCCGGTCCAGACTGATTGTACTCATTCTGATTCTGCACTGGACCGCTATAAATACCGCCATAACACCTGCCATAACACCTGCCATCATCACAGATTCCGGCTCCACATGCATTTTCAAAACCCCATAAACCATGGACATCTTTTTTATAATAAAAACATTTTCAAGTCTGATCATGATAAATGCCGTAATCACAGCAAACGCTATACTTTTTATGATACCTGCCATGTATTCCATGGTTAACAAAATCATCATCTGCTTTTTTGTGTATCCCATTGCCTCATATAAAGCTATTTCCCTCTTCCGTCCGTCTATATCATGCAGCAGCATGAATACAATACAAAGCACTGCGATACCAAGCAGAATAACCACCAGTATATTTCCAGTAAATTTCAGAAACTGAAACATACTGTCCATCGTATTCTCCCCCGGCACAACATACGTCATCCATTCGGCATCTGCATACCTGTCCATCACTTCCTGCAAATGGCTGCTGTCGTCCACATAAACTGCACACTGGTACCTCATCTCATATCCGATATAATGACTTCTGTCATAATCACCGGATTTCTTCATGTCCATTTTCAGTTTTTTTTCAATTCCTTCCATACTGTATTTCTTCAATTCGTATGCGTCATCCGGACTGACCAGCATCAGCTGGTTTTCCGTCACCATATAGATGTTATCGTAGGTTCCTGATACACGGAATTTCATCTGGTGTTTCTTTTTATCATAATCCGTCACTTCCACAACGAGTTCTTTTCCTATGAATGTATCCCCGTCAACATATTTTTCTTCATTAAACTCATACATGTATTTGGGCAGCAGTATTTCTTTTTCCCCCGGTCCGCTTCCACTGACAAGATAGTTTTCCATAGCCTCTGAATACGACTGGATATCCATACACGTGACCTGTCCTTCCAGAATTCCTTCAACCTCCACCCCGATCCGTTCCACAAAAGGATATACATCCACAATATCAGGATCCTTCTCAGCCTCTGCTTTCATCCTTTGATAAAGTGTCATATCTCTGTCATCCTCTGCCACAAGTGTTACAAAAACAGGGGTATTTTCCAATAATTCCACCATATCATGTACCGAAGACGCCATGGAATTGATGACAAGATACAGAAAAATCGAAATGAAAACCAATAGAATGATTATTTTTTTTGTTTTTCTTCCTCTTCCCAACAGACAAGACATTTTCACATAATCCCTGATTCTCACCCTGTTTCCTCCACCATATTCCTGATATTTTTCTCATAGATGCTGTACCGATTCCCTTTATCATCCTGCAGTTCAGCTTTCCTGATTTCCTGGGAAAACGATACTTTCTCTCCGTCATCCAGGATTTCCCGCTGATACCATACATATAATTTCAAATCACTGTCATCTATATCAAAACATACTACATTATTCATGTCGCCACTTTCCAGTATGGTATCTTCATATTCCTCTGACCATTCATAATAATATCTCTCAAATTCATCAAAATCTTTTACCTGCTGTTCCCCCAGTGTGAACACATCCTCCAGAGTGATATTTCCGATGTATTCATTTATAATATTCAGCATGGTATCTGTTATTTTCTTCTTGTCCCTGTCTGTCATGTAATATTGCATATTCAGATAGAAATCTGTTTCTTTTTTTACCCTGTTCTCATATACTCCCATCGATACCAGCTCTTTTCCCCTTCCAGTTCCCATGTCCAGCATCCCCAATGCCCGGTCAGATGCATCTGTCAATTCAAAACGCCAGTGGTCTTCTTTATCTCCACCGTATTCCTTCACAGATACCAGTGGCGAAAATGTAACAGAATCCAGAACATTGACAAAAGTTTTCAGTGCATCCGGATGATCAATGATATATTCCTGATTATATCTTTCTTCCTGATTCCCCCATATCTGTAACACCAGTTTCGTCGGTTCGCCAGTATCTCCTTTTTTCATAAAATACTGAAATGACTTATGGGAATAGACAGAAAACAGGAAAACTGCCACTCCCGCAACGAAAATCACTACCAAAATAAATATCACGCGTTTTATTATATTCTTCCTCATAATTTTTCTCCAAAACAAGTGAAATGGAATTTTACCATTTCACTTGTTTATAATTGCTTATTTTATGACCATGTATCCGAAAATCTACTTAAGACACAGGATATATTATTTTTACCTGTTATGCTATAATATCTAGTTCCTGCACTTACAGAACTCCATGTCACAGAATATCTTAATCCAACGGAACCAGTAGTGATTGGAAAATCATATGACGCATATGATATTCTATGCCCTAAAACTTTGCTTCCAACTATATCTACCCAGCAATCTCCTTTATGACTAACCTTAGACACATCTATACTGGCAGTATGGGAAGATTTTTTAGTAAACTCCACTCCACCACTTATCCATCCATTATCGTTAGTTACTGTTATAGTTCCTGTTTTAGTATATGTAGTAGCTGCTATTACTACCGATGACATTGCCACAATCATCATTGCGGTTGTAGCCATGGTTACCAATTTTTTTGATATTTTCATAAAATGTTCTCCTTTTGTATTATGGTTCATCCGATTTCCTCTTTCACAAACCTTCATCACGCCCACCTCTTCCCTATCAAGCTATCACAATTTTTCAATCACTACAACCATTCCAGAACCAAATGACTGTGTTTCAACACGAATGGTATTTATTAAAAAATCTAATGACAATACAAGGTATTTGTAATGCAGCTGAAAGTATGATTCCTACAACAATACATATCGCATATTTTTCTATTCCAGCACAAATAAGTAACTTTTGGTTGTAAGTCACATCCCAATCTTCCGCCATTCCGATTGTGGATTGTAACTTCTTCCACTCACTACCGTATCATTGCCCTTAGATTTTATAAAACCTAATCAACTTATTTCAGATTTTTTTCTTTCTGAAACATTCTTGTAATTTTTCTTCACCCCAAAGCGTTAAACAATTGCTTTTATATGCAATGTTATTTGCAAGAGTAACAAGAATCTCATTTAATCCTCGAACTTCCTTTTTCATAATTTCTATTCACCCCTTTCTCACTTTCAGAAAAAAGTGTATAATCATCTCTAATTGCTGAATCATTAATAGTGCCACAATTAAGTTCTCATATTCTAGTAATAGTGCCCAGATACTGATTCTGGATGAATTCGGATATGTTCCGTATGACCGCACCGGTTCACAACTTCTGTTTGATTATCTTTCTGAGATACACGAACAGAAATCCGTGATTCTTAACACGAATCTTGAATTCTCACAGTGGGTGAATGTTCTTTACGACCAGAGAATGACAACAGCACTGATTGGCCGTCTCACTCACCATGTGGAGCTGATTCTGTTTCCCGGAATCAATAACCGGTTACGAGAATCAAGTATCAATGAAACCCTTTCAAAAATCAGCAGTCAGGAGGCAGGTAACAATGGCTAAAAATAATAAAGTTATCAAGGAACAAAATTTATATCAAAATCTCCAAGAGCGCTATGAAGAGATGAATGATTTTCTTCTTGACCTCATAGAGGATCACAAGCGTACCGA
>JAXFDY010000113.1:0-4487 GCA_034172985.1 Lachnospiraceae bacterium | reverse complement strand
ACCATCTCGGCATTGAACAGAATCGGTTTTATGCTCATTCTTTCTCCCTCCAATCTACCTTTTTACCGCAATCCGGGCAGTATTGTGCAAACCATTCACCATCAGATAAGATGGCAGAACACTCGCATCTTCCGGAAATCTATCGTCAAGATGAGCCACCATAATGTCATTCTCCCAAATCAGCTTGCCGTTCTTGTCCTTAAGTCCTGTGCACTGGCAGATTGTGGATGGGTCTACCTCAACCATATTCGGAACATCATTCGTCATGCCCCATATCCTCACTCAGCATCAGAAACAGTATTACTGTTATTTTTAAGAATATAATAGTTGAACGTATCTTGCATTAAATCATTGAACTGCTCATAGCTACGTCCATTGTAATAGTTAGTAGCAGGATCCTTTTCTGTAGAAAGTTGTGGCATTGTATAAAAACCATGCAGTTTAAAATTTGACTTTATCTGAGTAAATAAGCTGTTATAAGCGCTTTCATTCATAATTTCTCCCTGACTATCATTTGAAAATACAAATATAAAATACTTTCTCGAATAGTCTGGATTCTGATTTGTTCCCATTACCATTACTCCGTAATAGGATTTAGGATAGCACAATGTGTTATATGTGGTGGTTACTTTTTCACCACTAGTTGCAGTAAATGTAGTGTAATACCAATTGCCATCTGAAGAAGTCCTTGCAGTTATTTTCCCTTGTTCATCAACAATAGGATTACCCTCGCTGTCATTTAATGTAATATCATCTATTTTAGGAAAATTCATTGATAGCAACGTTGAAAGATAATTAGTATACGTTGTTAGTGATGTTTTAACTTCCCCTTTGTCTAGTTCCTTATCAGGAGATGTGTTATCTTCTCCGCTCATAACATAAAACAATATGTCATTATCTACAGCTTCTTTGTAATCCATGTTTGGAACGTCTTCTGTCGGTGTCAGAACTTCATTTGCTGATACCTCTGTAGCAGCTTCTTCTTTTTCTATCGTTTTCCAAACACCAGTTAGATTAAATTTGCTATTGCTTGTACTATCAGTAAATTCTCCGGAACCTACAGTAAATCCGTCAGATATTGTAATATCGCAAACTCCAAGTGACACCTTAGAGTCCTCTATTGCCACAAGCGTATCCTTAGGAACAAGCGGCTGCTCTGCAGACGCTTTAGTTCCTGTAAAGCTTGAAAAACTACATCCACTTAATGCAAGCGCAGAAATCAAGCTCATTAAAACAACTTTCTTTTTCATAACACTCTCCTTTTAAGCCTTAGTA
This sequence comes from Lachnospiraceae bacterium, assembly GCA_034172985.1. Taxonomy (GTDB): domain Bacteria; phylum Bacillota; class Clostridia; order Lachnospirales; family Lachnospiraceae; genus CAG-303. The sequence continues at coordinate 3,212 of JAXFDY010000113.1, read as the reverse complement.
GTACCATTAAGGCACTTTTCTGATATAAACTCTTTTAGTTCACTATTGTCGTCAGAAACGTAATAATCAACAAGTTTCTGTTTGAATGTACCATCTAACTCAACCGGAACATTAAATATACCTTTTCCATTTTCGATTAGGATCTTATTGATTGCATAGCTACCAACTCTTTTATTTCCATCCTTAAAAGGTTGCATTCTCATTATATAAAGACCTATATCAATGGCAGAATCAGTAATGTTATTTTTATCAATATCCTTTAGCTTCACACATAGAGCATCGATGTCCTGTTCAGTTGGAACTATCGGTCTCCAGGAAGTTCCTGAAATCATAACTTCATCTTTTCTTATTTTGCCTAAATAACGATAGTCAACGTCAAATCTTGCAATGAGATTATGTATATCTTCAAGAAAAATCAAATTTAAATCATTTGAAAGATTTTCAAAAAGATATTTCCATCCATCTCTAAGACAACATACTTTGCTAATATCCTTCGGATTTATAGACTCAACATTTACATTGTTGATAATATCTTGTGTTTCTGCAAAGGTAACTCCAATCCCTTCAAGATTGGCCTGCTGATATATAGAGTCTATCAATGTTCTCTTCGCACAGAAGATATTTTCCTCTTGTGTCATGTTATACACATCTTTTACAATCATGTCTGCACTCCATTTCCTTTAAATATAGTAAATCTATTACACTAATCATTGTAGCATATAGTACATACATTGTCAATCAATAATTATCCTCACCGTGAGGACTTTCATAGCATTTTATATAGTTATAGATGCTTTTTCTTGAACATCCAACAACCTTTGAAAAGGCCGTTTGTGTTAATTGCTTGCTTTTATATAATGGATAATATTTATAGAATTTATCCGGAAGGTTTACAGAGCTTCTCTTTGGTCTTCCAATTTGTTTTCCTTTAGCCCTGGCATTTTGCATTCCGGACTTTACTCGTTGTGATATTATGTCTCTTTCCATTTCTGAAAAGACTCCCCACATCATAAGCATACCCTTAGTCATTGGATCCATTTCATCACTTCTGCAATCGACAGCAAAACTTCCTATAACAAGTTTTATTTGCTTTTCCTGAACAAGCTGCATAATGTCGCACAGCTGCTTAGTAGATCTAGTTAATCTCGATACTTCGGTTGCAACAATGCAATCTCCCTTTTTTACTGTTTCTAATAATCTGTTTAGTTCAACTCTATCAACTACTGTTCCATGCTCATATTCCCAAAAGATATCTTTTTCTTCTGCTCCAAGTTTTATAAGTTCTCTTTTTTGTCTGTTTATATCTTGTTTGGATGAATCAGTGCTGCATCTTGCATATCCATATGTTTTAGCCATACTCCCCACCTCGTATGTGTAAAAAATGTCGCTGTTAATATATTACACATTTTAAACCTTTAAAATGCTCTTTTCATTATAGCAAAACTTATAGAAAAATTGTATAATTTAACAATTCTTTTTTTACACAATATATACTTGCTTTTTGGAGCCTGCGGGGGATTCGGGGGCGCAAAGCCCCCGATATATAATTATTCGAAGTTTTATTAAATGCTCATTGAGAAGTCCGCATTATAATTGACATGCGATAAGGTAAGCCTGTGAAATTCTTACTTGCTCCTTATCGCCAGGGCGATCAGAGTGCGGACGGTAGTAACTGTCAAGAGACAGTACGCTGACCGGAGGTCGGGCAGCTCTTGACAGCTACTACCAATGAGCATTCAGTGTTTAGCAGTTCCGGACGAAAGACTTACTCCAAAATCTTCACCCGTCTTATTTACATATATCATGTGCCAATGAAGATAATTGTCCGTCTGGTCCTGATGGCCTACTACGCATATTGGTGTAATTTTTTCAGATACAACCATTGCTTCATAAAGCATTCTCCCAAATTCCATATTAGATTCATTAAATCTATCTCTCTTATCAATTAATTCCATACGGAGCATTCTTCCAAACTCAAGAAAATCTGTTATTTGTCCTATTTTATCTTTCATAAACTGCGCTTGCGCAGATAATTCATTCAACGTTTTATTAAAGAAGACTATTTTTCCTTTATTGTTTTCAGATTCGGAGTATATTGCAAAGTTGCCTTTTGTAATTACATTAGTCCACCGCTGTGCCTTATCACAGCGGAATAAGTAATTAAGATGATTCTTTATATGAGCTGCGTCATTAAATCGCAGCTCCTCTTCTACTCTGATATTCATCGTTTTATGTTCCTTTCTTAAATTCGAAGTATCCCCGCAAATCCTCAGATTTGCGGAAAATTTTTAGGCTTGGTGTGAGTGGCATTTCTGCCACTCTTCCAAACCTTTGTAAAGATATATTATATTTTAGATAGCCATAGCTATTGGGGTATCAGATAAAATATCTTCATCTGCAACTTGTGTTGCATTGACTTCCTTAACCATATTTGCTACAACGTCCATGCTCATTTCATCTGTATGAGGAACAACGATACATTCATGGATTGAAGATGGAATAATGATTACTTCATCAACATTCATTCTCTTTTTAATCTCTGCCTTGGCGGTGTCTGTAAATACCGCATAAGCTCCGTTGCACTTAAAATTATTTGATACAACAAGCATTGTATCTTCTTCCTGTGGAACAAAGAAATCGTGTCCGCCCATCTCAACAAGCGTTTCAAACATTCCTTTAACTACAACGTCCTTTTCAGAATTTGCCTTTGCAATCTCCCACAACTCTTCCTCGCTGACATTAAGCATATCAAGCATTTGAGGTGTTACCCTGCAAGTGGCTCTACCCTCGTCATTCTCCGAAACCACAATAACCATAGTAAGAGTAATTCCGTTCTCCTGACGATTGATGCAATTAGGATATGTATTAGCCTTAGAGCAAACAACCTTTACATTTTCAAGGCAATAATCCCTATCATTAATAAAAGATGTAAACTTGCTTTCATCATCAATTTTGTTATTTTCTGCAATTTTAATAACCTTATCAGCGGTTTCGCCAACAAATAAACCATCATCATAGAAACTGTCCAGATAGATATTAGGCTTAACTGTTCCCTCTCCAACTGTTACTCCGTGACGCTCTACACCATTTTTATTAACCTCTGTGTACTGTGCAAAAATGCCACGCTCGTTGATTTCCTTTACAACCTCTTCGATAAAAATTTTCTTTTCCATAGAATTAACCCTTTCTGCCTATCGGCACTAAAATATTTT
>JAXFDY010000063.1:0-3804 GCA_034172985.1 Lachnospiraceae bacterium | reverse complement strand
TTTCTATCATTGGCAGAGAGGTCAGACCCCAAGGTTATGTCTATGCACAAAGAGTTGAGTGTGAAGAGCCGTGTGAGGGGAGACTTTCACGCACGGTTCTGTGAGAGGGTGAGGGTGAAACTCCCTCGCTCTACTCGACCTGTGATCCACCTTAGGGTTGAATATTATTATCAATCCTGATAGATTCTATCTTCTGCTTTTCCAGAAGGTCTTCTATGTTTATTGCTATTGCCATATATGTTAAACGATATTTGGGGGAAAGATCTTGTAGGGGATTTCATTTTTTATAAGATATGGTATAGCATCTGGGTGGTACGTTTTCATATAACTAATATACCAACCTTTTCCTTTATTATATGTGTTATAGAACTCTATCGATCTTATTAAATCTTTGACACATTCTTTCATTGTATCCTCATGTTTGTTATCCAAGAATTCTTGGGAGCAACCAATATACGGTTCACCATTCAGAGGCCATACAAAACGACACTTATTAAACAATCTATGATGAGTTGTCGTATATTTTGAACTCAGTATTTCAAACCCCATTTGATTTACATTATAATACCGATGATATTTATCGTTTATTCTTAACAACCTTATACCTAAGAACTGATTAGCATTTAAGTCTGGATATAAGGGCAAAACAGTATTCGTTTGTTCCTGGAACAATCTGCTAATACTTACAAAGTCAGCTGTTCTTTCAAAAACAAGTTCAATGCAAATGTAGTCAGTATCGTAGCCTATGTTTTTCTCGTGCAGGAATCTAATATCCTTAGACATGAATCGATATCCATATCTATTTAAAAACGTAAAGAATTCTTTATATTGTTCTTGGACTTTTTTTAGTTCAGAACTTGCAACGATTTTAGATTTAATAAAATCAAACATGATTCATATCACAATTATAATTGACATATGTGTATATTTACATCAGCGTTCTTGCCTTGTTTGATTGTCTTACACGATACAAGGTTAGAGACAAAATAATTGTAAGAATGATAAAAACTATACTATAATATATCACTCTATCTTTTACAGAGGCGTTAAAACCTTTTTTTTCTTCAATTCTCCATGCTGTTCCATTTTTATAAGCTAAAATCACTCTATATTGACCTATTTTATGCATTCCAAACCAGTAACATCCAGTAAATTTATTGCTAACATATATTGGATCAGTCCCTGTCGTCTCGTCGTAAAAATTCATATATAATTCAGGCACACTATCTTGTAATACAAGATATCGTCCGGTGAAGTGGTAATATTCATTTTGAGTTGATTTGAGTTCCGATGCAGTGTTGTATTGGTCAGGTTCACAATACGCTTTATCCAACGATTTCTCGATAATGTATTTTGCTATCTCATTATTAAAATCTAATCCATCTGGGACGCAAATCATATAAGGAAAAAAGAAATAATCTTGAATACCTTCCTTAACATATCTGTCTTTGTTAGGTATATAAGTATATTGCATCCCAGCCATTTGCCATCCTTGATCTGTAATTTTGTATACATGCTTAATCCCTGAAAACATATTGTTCCATTGTTTTTTTCTTCTTTTATCTCTTTTAGCGTTATTATCGGTTTTAAAGAGTTTCTGGATTGAAACCTCTTCGTATTCTAATTCGTCTATCCTGTTGAATTCTAAGGCATCTATATTTTGATTAATATCGCCAAATGAATTCTGAAGACTTTCTCTCAATTCGGAATAAAGGTTTTCACGCTTATTATTAATATGTAGTTCTATGACCATTGCTGACAACAATAGCATAAAACAATATGCTATGTATAAAACGTATTTTCTACATTTTAGCCATGATAATGTGGATTCTATCCTTGAGCGGCTATTGTTTTTTTGTAAAGTATTTCCTAACACTTCGGTTTTACGGGTATAATTGTGTTTCTTGAATTTAGAAAAAGCAATATGTGCGAGATAGCTAACAACAACTATGAATAGAACAATTAATCCTAATTGGAACACGTTGGATTTGCTGTCATTCTGCTTTTCTACACCTTTAGTATCCTTTATAATTAAATTCGTGCCTTCTAATTGAATGGTTCCTAATTTACTTATTGCTGATTGCCCTAATAGGAGAGGAGCATTCAAATTATGTGATACAGTAGCATCAACATCATTAATCTCTATTCCTCCAACTTCTATCTTGCGTAGGAGAATCTTTGTGTTCTCAACAATTTCACCATTTGCTATTTGAGCACGGGATGTTCCTTTAATATCATTTTCTTGAATTTGTCCGTTTTTTAATAAGAATAAAGCTTCAGTCATGGAAATATTAACACTACTAGCACCAGTGTCAAAAATGAATTTCATAGGTACTCCATTAACTTTGCAGGGTATGAGATAAAGTCCATTTTCCTGCCTTTCCATGGGCACAACAACTTCCCCTACAACTGCATATGGAATTAACACGAATAAGATGAATAATATTTTTTTCATAATGTCTATCGTTTCGCAAATATCATAACTCCAACTCACAATTCTCACCCACTATGAGTACGTCATACCCATCATTAGAGTTCCATAGTTCTTCAGTTCCATCTTCAGTGCAAAGAGCATAATCCAGAAGACCATTTCCATATACGAGGACAGGAATTCTTCCAACCTCTCCTCTGTTTCTTGCTTTTTCTGTCTTTTCAATTTTATCTTTGATATTTTTTATCTTCTTAAAGTAAAGCACTTCATCGAGATTATGCAGTCTTGAAGATAGAATAACGAATTTCAATGCATGGCCTAAAAACAGATATTCTTCCCTTGTTGCAAGAGGACATCTGCGTAATAGCCTATACTCTTGTTCATGCTCCCATTCCCTACGCTTATGAAAGAAGATCTCGTTTGCATGTTCCCTGATTTCAACCGAAACTTTATCTGCTGTATTTGAAAGCGAAATATAATATGAATCTACAGTCTTGTCATACGATACCCTATCATGTAAAGTGGCAGAACCAAATCCCTTTTCAAGTTCTTTCTTGTCAAATATGAGGCATACACCTTCTCCTTTATCTGCATACAAACCCCACATTTGATGAAGATCAAACCCATCTTTGTCGCCTTCATTGTCATCTGCTGTTAGACTAATTTGTCGATACTTGTATATTTCGTCATACAATTCATCAAGCACATCTGACGGAAATTTGTCAGTTGGATGGTTGTTGGCATCAACAAACACTATCTTATCATTTTCATGAATATCATTCATGTTATTCAATCTGCCATACCTCAGATGGTTCGACTCGATAATCTTCAGGGCTGTATCAAACGATGTGAAATGATACAACTTTTCAGTCTTTTCAAATTGCTCTTTTATGCTCATTTTTATTGTATAAAACTATTCATTATGGGAATTGTCATATTTTGACCACAAAGATAATCATAATTTTTGAATTATAAACAAACTACCATAAAATTCTTCGCTTTTTACTACATTTTAACAGTTAAGAGCGACTTGCAGGTACCGCGGATTCAACTAGCAAGTGAAATTTACAACATTTTTTTGTAAAAGCACTCATTAGGAGTTGAGAAATTGAGTTTTTCCCTTGGTCTTGTGTTAATTTTCTTCATAATCTTAGTTATATGTTGCAGACTGATGTTCGAAAAGCAAGTATTCTTTGGAATGTATTGCCTAATGAGTCCATTTACATTCTCAATAATCATCCCTGAGTTTATCTCCAACTTGTCGAGCATGATTTTCTGGTATAGTTCCTCTCCCTGGATAGTCTTCTCGTCGAAGGCATGGGAGATGAGCAAGCCCGTGTCTGCCATATAGCACTTAAAGGTGGACTGGTCAC
>JAXFDY010000041.1:0-6299 GCA_034172985.1 Lachnospiraceae bacterium | reverse complement strand
AAAAGATGAATGAGAAAAAGAAAATAGTTCCGGTCATTGCCCTGAGAGGCTTATGTATTATACCGGAAACGAAAGTTAATTTTGATATCAGCCGGAAAAAATCTATCGAATCCTTGGATGGAGCAATGGATGCGGATAAGGAAGTATTTGTTGTTACACAGAAAAATATCGAATCATTGGATCCGGCAGAAGATGATTTATACAGAACAGGAATATTAGCGAAAGTAAGTCAGGTGGTAAAACTGCCGGGAAACAATGCCAGAATCCTTATCGAGGATTCTGTAAAAGCATGTGCTTTGGAATATATCATAGATGAAAACAATGAGACCTATATGAAAGCAGAAGTTCAAATTGTCCAGGATATTGATGATATGGAACCTATCGAGCAGGAAGCTAAGCTGAATTTGATGAAAGAGCTTTTGACGGAATATGTGAAACTTCGCCCAAAAATGAGTCAGGAAGGCCTGAAGGTATTATTTTTATTCCGTACCCTGCGTGTATTGCTGAACCGGGCAATGTCCATGCTGCCGATTAATTATGAGAAAAAGCAGCATTATCTTCAGGCGGACAGTCTGACAGAAAAATATGAACTGGCATATCGTTTTATCAGTGAAGAAATCAATATTCTGGAGATAAGGGAAGAATTCCAGAATAAGATTAAAGAAAAAGTGGATAAAAATCAGAGAGAATATATCTTGAGGGAGCAGTTGAAAGTCATCCGCGAGGAGCTGGGAGAAGAAGATACTGTCTCAGAGTCTGATCTGTTTTTGCAAAGTACAGAGAAATTGAACGCACCGGAAGAAGTGAAGGAAAAACTGCGAAAAGAAATTAAGCGCTATAAAGGTTTATCTTCCGGCTCTGCTGAGAGCAATGTATGCCGTGGATACATAGAGACATTGCTTGATATGCCATGGAATCATGCTTCAGAAGATAACCATGACATAAAGAATGCCAGAAGGATTTTAAACAGAGATCATTATGGTATGGAAAAGGTAAAAGAAAGAATTTTGGAGTTTCTGGCAGTAAGAAATTTCAAGATGGAAAATTCAAAGGGAAAAAGTCCGGTTATTTGTCTGGTAGGTCCTCCGGGAACAGGTAAGACCTCTATTGCCAGATCTGTTGCAGAGGCTTTGAATAAAGAATATGTCAGAATCTGTCTCGGCGGTGTGCGGGATGAAGCGGAGATTCGCGGTCATAGGAAAACTTATGTGGGAGCTATGCCGGGAAGACTGGTGGCGGCACTCAGAAGTGTAAAGGTGAAGAATCCCCTGATGCTTCTTGATGAAATCGATAAATTAGCCAGTGATTATAAGGGTGATCCTGCCAGTGCACTTTTGGAAGTATTGGATGATGAGCAGAATAGCAAATTTATGGATCACTATGTAGAGGTTCCGGTAGATTTGTCAGAGGTCTTTTTTATCGCTACTGCCAATGATGCATCCGCTATTCCAAGGCCTCTGCTGGATCGTATGGAGATTATCGAGGTAACGAGTTACACAATCAATGAAAAAATGCACATAGCCAGTGATTATCTGGTGGCAAAACAGTGCGAAATCAATGGATTATCCAAAAAACAATTTTCTATTACGAAGTCGGGAATCGAGCATCTGATTACAGACTATACCAGAGAAGCGGGGGTGAGAAATCTGGAGAGAACCATCGGAAAACTCTGCAGAAAAGCCGTGATGGAGATAACGGAAAAGGATGTCAAAACAGTAAAAATCACCGGAAAGAATCTGGAGAAGTATCTCGGAAAGCCAAAATATCTGAATGATAAAGCCAATGAGAAAGATGATATCGGTATCGTAAGAGGACTGGCATGGACAAGTGTAGGGGGTGATACCCTGGAAATTGAGGTAAATACCATGCCGGGAAAAGGTGAAATCATGTTAACCGGAAATCTGGGAGATGTAATGAAAGAATCAGCTCAGGCAGCACTTTCCTTTATTCGTTCAAATGCGAAACAATATGGTATTGAGGACGAAATATTTCAAAAGACGGATATTCACATTCACATACCGGAAGGTGCAGTTCCAAAGGATGGTCCATCAGCAGGAATTACCTTGGCAACGGCAGTGTTTTCAGCTTTGACAGGGAAATATGTGGACGCGAAAGTGGCAATGACAGGAGAGATTACTTTGCGTGGCCGGGTATTGCCAATCGGTGGATTAAAAGAAAAACTGCTGGCAGCAAAGACGGCAGGTATGAAGAAAGTACTTGTTCCCATGGATAATATGAGAGACGTGGAAGAGATATCAAAAGAAATTACAGATGGTCTGACGATTGTATATGTGCAGAATATGGACGAAGTGCTTCGTGAAGCAATACATGAATAATTGAGAGAGAGGAAGAAAAATGGTTATAAGAAGTCTTAATCTGGAAACTGTATGTGGCATTACAAGTACTTTGCCGGATAATGTCTTGCCGGAAGTAGCTTTTGCCGGAAAGTCAAATGTAGGGAAGTCATCGCTGATTAATGCGTTGATGAATCGGAAATCATATGCAAGGACATCCCAGCAGCCGGGAAAAACTCAGACAATCAATTTTTATAATATTAATAATTTTATGTATTGTGTGGATTTGCCGGGCTATGGGTTTGCAAAAGTATCTAAGGAAATGCAGGAAAAATGGGGACATATGATAGAGAATTACCTGCATTCTTCAAAAGTATTAAAAGCAATCTTTTTATTGATTGACATTCGTCATGAGCCGTCTGCCAATGATGTAAATATGTATCAGTGGATACTGGCCAACGGATATCATCCGATTATCATTGCGACTAAGCTGGATAAAATTAAGAGAAGCCAGCTTCAGAAGCAGATTAAAATCATAAAAGAAAAACTGCAATGTGAGAAGGGAACTACCGTAATTCCATTTTCTGCGGAGACAAAACAGGGAAGAGACGAGATATGGAAATTGATCGATGAAATCACAGGATATGAAGAACCGGTAAAAAAATAGAGGTGTAAAACCTCTATTTTTTATTGGAAAATTCATTAATGATACGTTCGCAGAACTCTTCATTGTTTTTGGTTTTAGAAAACAGATTAAGAAGAGTATCTACAGAATCTTCCGGTTTCATGGAATTTGTCATTTTACGGATAATTTCAACGGCTTTTTGTTCTTTCGGAGTGAGCAGAAGGTCGTCACGTCTTGTTCCTGATTTTAACAGGTCAATGGCAGGGAAAACACGTTTCTCCGAAAGCTTACGGTCAAGTACCATTTCCATATTACCGGTTCCTTTAAATTCTTCGAAAACCACATCATCCATTTTGCTTCCCGTATCGACAAGAGCAGTTGCAAGAATTGTGAGACTGCCCCCTTCACGCATATTTCGTGCTGCGCCAAAGAAACGTTTTGGCATATGAAGGGCAGCAGGGTCAAGACCACCAGATAAGGTACGTCCACTAGGTGATACAGTCAGGTTATAGGCTCTTGCAAGACGGGTGATGCTATCCAGTAAAATAACTACATCTTCTCCGTGTTCTACAAGACGTTTTGCACGCTCTATTACCATTTCTGACACACGTTTGTGATGTTCCGGCAGTTCATCAAAAGTGGAATAGATGACTTCTACATTCTTTCCTTCGATGGATTCTTTGATGTCGGTTACTTCCTCAGGACGTTCGTCAATTAAAAGAATAATCATTTTTACAGTTGGATTATTTTTTGTAATTGATTTTGCCATCTCCTTTAAAAGTGTAGTTTTACCCGCTTTTGGAGGAGAAACAATCATACCTCTCTGGCCTTTTCCAATCGGAGACATAATATCAAGAATCCGCATGGCCATATTATGACGTTCTGTTTCCATAACAAGACGTTTATTTGGAAAAATCGGAGTTAAATCTTCAAATTTCTTTCTTTTCAATACTTCCGAAATAGTATACCCGTTGACGCTATCTACGCAAAGTAGAGCTGCAAATTTTTCATTCTGGGTACGGACACGGACTTTTCCAATAATAATATCTCCAGTTCGCAGACCAAGACGTTTAATCTGCATAGGTGAAACATAGACATCAGCATCTCCGGGCATATAGTTATCGCAACGGATAAAGCCGAAGCCATCCGGCATCACTTCCAGAATACCATTTGCAACGATACCGCTGTCTAAAGACATATCAGTGGCAGGAGAATTGTAAGAATTCTCATGGTTTTTGTTGACGGTGTCTTTCGCTTGTTCAGTTATTGGTGCTTTTTGATTTGTGGCCTCCAGAATTTTATCGATCAATGTGCTTTTTCTCATGGAGGTAACACCTTTGATATCATTTGCCTTAGCGATTTCGCGCAACTCTGTCATAGGCAAAGTTTCTAATTTTTCTCTCATAGCAAAATCCTTTCTTATTTAATTTTGTTCCTGTGGAGTAATCATATCTTTACCATGATGATACACGAATTCTGACCTTATGACCTTGTATCATCATATGAGTTACCCGACAAATGAGCCTGATGTCGATTTTTTCGTGCTTTGCACTCTCAAAATCGACGCAAACATTCGAAATTCGCTCATTTTTCTGCGAAAAATGGCTACTTTCTCATGTTTGGTGGGACTCATCATATAAAAGAAATATATGGATAATTGAATAACGAAATAAGAATTCTTTAAGAATAATTCACGTTTCACAACTAGTATACTATAAAATTGGTAAATATGGTAGTTTTTTTTTTTCTAAAAGTATGGTAATATATATTTTACCCGATTGAGAGGAAAAAGAATGGGATGTATATAAATGATCTGAGTACATATTTAAAGAAAAATTATGGACATAAAGTATATAAATTATCTTTAGACGGAGGAATGACTTGTCCAAACCGAGATGGAGTACTGGGAAACAGGGGATGTGTTTTTTGCAGTGCGGGAGGATCAGGTGATTTCGCGGCAGATCGGGGGAAATGTATTGCGGATCAGATTGCGGAGGCCAAAGAAAAAGTCAGAAGGAAAATAACAGATGGTGGATATATTGCATATTTTCAGGCTTATACCAATACTTATGCACCGGTTTCTTATCTGAGAAAGATATTTCAGGAGGCAATCGCTCAGCCAGACATAGAAATTCTTTCAATAGCAACAAGACCAGACTGCCTTGATGACGAAAAGATAGCTTTGCTGGCAGAACTCAATCAGATGAAACCTGTATGGGTTGAATTGGGACTTCAGACATCAAATGAGGGTACGGCGGGATTTATTCGCAGGGGTTATGAAAATAAAGTGTTTGAAAATGCAGTAAAACAGTTGATTTCTAACGGAATTGATGTTATAGTTCATATTATTATTGGACTTCCGGGAGAAAGTGAGAAGGAAGTGGTGGAAACCATTGAGTATCTTAATGGTTTTAAAATTCAAGGGGTGAAATTACAACTGCTTCATGTGTTGAAAGGAACAGACCTGGAGCAGTATTATTATGAATATGGGTTCCACATTTTATCCATGGAGGAATATGCAGATCTTCTTTTCCTGGCATTGGAGCATTTAAGAAAAGAGATTGTAGTGCACCGGCTTACAGGGGATGGGCCAAAGCAATTACTGATTGAACCCCAGTGGAGTGGGAATAAACGTGTTGTGATGAATTATATTCATAATGAAATAAGGAGACGAAATATTGTACAAGGAGCAAAAACAATGGTTACAGGAGGTTTAAGATGTCAGTAGATCCACTAACGCTATATAAATTAATGACATTGTATATGTTGAATAAAGTGAATTTTCCACTGACAAATGCACAGTTATCAGGCTTTTTTCAGGAAAAGGGATATACATCTTATATAGGGTTTCAGCAGGTGTTGGCTGAGTTGGAAGATACGAAGCTTATTTCCTATGAAAAGATAAGAAATACCTATTATTACAAAATTACAAAAGATGGGATAGAGACAATTGAATTTTTTGTAAATAAAATTCCGGTAGAAGTAATAGATGACATGGATATATTTTTGGTGGATAATAAATATGAACTTCGGAATGAGGTGGCTACAGTCGCGGATTATTTTCATTCTGCAAATCAGGATTTTATCGTGAGTTGTAAGATAAAAGAAGGAAATACTACATTGATTGATATGAACCTTTCGGTACCGTCCGAGGATGTGGCTGAGATGATGTGTAATAATTGGAGAAATGCCAGTCAGGATATTTATTCCACTGTGATGAAAACACTGATGAAAGAGAAGAAAAAAAAATAATAATAATAATTTTTATGAAAAAAGCTTGCATAAATCCGTTATTTATGGTAGAATACACGAGTTGTTTATTATTAAGTCGGAATTGGTAAAGTCCAATTCTGCAGGAAATCAGAGAGGTGACAAAAATG
>JAXFDY010000034.1:0-9799 GCA_034172985.1 Lachnospiraceae bacterium | reverse complement strand
CCCATTGGCATATTCTTTGAAACGGAAAGTATTTATACCCTTAAAGAAGATTATGAAATGAGTCTTGCCTTTGTCTCAACTATGGCACAAGAAGAAAGTCACACTAAATCAAAAACAATGGAACGTTCCATTGATATGCGATTTGGAAGAGGCTTATTTTTAACTCCTGTTCTTCTTGGTTATGACCACGATGAAGATGGAAATCTTATCATTAACGAAGAGGAAGCCAAGACAGTTAGATTAATCTTTTTTATGTACCTGTATGGCTATTCTACAGGGCAGATTGCTGAACAGTTAAATATATTGCAAAGACCTACCAAGCTGAATAATACAAATTGGACTGCATCTACCGTTTTAGGAATATTACAGAATGAGCGAAGATGTGGAGATGTGCTTGCAAGAAAAACATTTACCCCAAACTTCCTTGACCATAAATCAAAGAAAAATGTTACACAGCGTACAAAATACTATCAAAAGAATCATCACGACGGAATCATTTCAAGAGATGATTATATAGCAGTTCAAAGAATGATACGAAATGCAAAATATGGTCATAAAGGATTTCTTCCGGAATTAAAGGTAATATCTGAAGGTTCGTTGAAGGGATTTGTATCTATCAATCCAAGATGGGCTGCTTTTAAAGCTGATGACTATAAAGCAGCTTCTGCCTCAGTATTTGGCGAAGGCAAAATAAACGATGATCTGATGGTTGAAGTAAATGACGGAGACTTTAATATGACCGGGTTTGAAATTGTAAGATCTCAATTCCTTAATTTTGCAAATAAAGTTAGCGTTACCATAAGTTCACATAAATTGAAGTTCAGTGCGGAAAGTATCCGTAAGCTAAACTCTCATTACATCGAGCTATTTGTTAATCCAGACCTCGGTTTACTTGTTGTTAAAACCGCAAAGGAGACTGACAAAAATGCCGTTATGTGGTCAAGAATATTTGAAAACAAAAAACAACCAAGAGAAATTGCCGGATCTGCTTTTTTACCAAATATCTTTGATTTGTTTGAGTGGGATAGAAACTGCAAATACAGACTAACCGGAAACAAACATTCTTCTGAAAACGAGGACATTTTAGTTTTTGATACTAATGATGTTGAAATTCTCATTCCTAGCACCAGCAAGAATGAAGATGTCGAAGTTTTTGACAAAGAACGCTTTGACGAAGATGTAACACCTATGGGTAGTAAAACAAATGTTATTGCTTACCCTAATGATTGGGATAAAGCATTCGGAAAACAATATTACACACATAAGCAAGCCAATGAACGCTTTGCTTCATTAATTGATTCAGGCACAACGGTTTCTTATAACCCAGAACCGCTTAATGTTACAGCGCCTTCTGAGGTAAAAAAATCAATAAATGTACTAATAGCATCAATGCAGGAGGCACAAAATGAGTTCAAGTAAAGCAAAATCAGATATTGAAATATATGAAGATAGCAGTTTTAGTTATGATGGTTTTCAGGTTGTAAGGGGAGAATTCTTTGCACATATTTACGAACCATCATTCTCTTTTAATAACAACAAGGTATATGTGAATATGGCTTGCATCAAAAAACTTCCAGAATATGACTACATTCAGATTTTGGTGAATCCGGATACAAAAAAGTTAGCTGTAAGACCTTGCAAAGAAGATGAAAAAGACTCTTTTCGTTGGTGCTCTGCAACTGAAAAAAGAACTCCCAAACAAATTACATGTAAAATGTTTTACGCCAAAGTAATGTCACTAATGGGTTGGAGTTCATCTAATAGATATAAACTTTTAGGCAAATTGATTAGAGCAGGCAATGAGCTTCTATTTGTATTTGATTTGGAATCTCCTGAGATATATGAATCAAAGGTAAAAGGTGACGATACTGTTGTCAAATCGAAAATCCCATCATACTCAGAGGATTGGAAAAATCAGTTTGGAGTTTCCGTTTCAGAGCATAAGTCAAAGATACAGATTGAAACATTTAAAGGCTACCATGTATTTGCACTGCAAAATGAACCCAAAGGTAAGAATACTGTGCAAGAGAATATGAAGACCAATCCTGGAAATGAGGTAGAAAATGATGGAAAACCATATGAACAATTATCCTTTAACGAAACTGAGGGAACCCTCTCTCCTTCTGGACCTACAGAACAATCTGATTCGTATACATCGCAATACGCTCAGCCTGTTAGGTAATCCGGAATATATTCAAATATTGGTTAATCCAGACACAGCCTTAATAGCCATAAGAGGTTGCAATAAGGATGATTACCGTTCAGAGCGAATCCGTTGGGACACATTAAGAGACAATAACAAGAGTTGTGAATTTTACAGCAAATCTTTAATAAAAACAATACGAAAAGTCTTTTTCAACAACATTGACACACACAAGTATCACATTACCGGGAAATATGTAAACAGTGAGAACCTTACATTATTTAACATTAATGCTCACAAAATTATGCAGGAAGATGAGGAATTTTAAATGGATACAGAACCTAACCTTTATACATTATTAGTCGATGAAGACTTTAAGAAAATGTTTATGCCTGTTACTGACAAAATAAAAGAGCCTATTAAAAATAATCTTCTTAAACACAAGGAAGTTCCCAGCATAAAAGTTTGGAAGAAAATAATAGTAGACGGATATGCCTTATATACTGTCTGCCACGAAATGAACATACCTTTTCTTTGTGAAGAACTATCCTTTTTAAATAAATATGAAGCCGCTGCATATATAGCCATTCAATCAATTAACTCGAAACAAATCAATCCGGAACGCAAGAAATATTGTGTCGGCAAATTGTTTAATTCACTAAAAAGTTTAGGTTCAGCAAATTTTCGATTTAACTGTGCAGAGCCTTCAGATGAAGAACGTAACACATCACATTTTAATATAAGCAGATGGAGAACCGCATATCTTTCAGGATACTCAACTGTATCTCTAAATACCATATACCGCCACAGTCACTATGCCACTGCAATAGATAACATTTATCGGCTATGTCCGGAATTTGCATATGAAATACTAGATGGTATGTTTTATCTTTCTCATCCTAATACTCTTAGAGTATCTTCTTTATCCGAAGAAAGTATAAAACATTTGTATGCTACAACAGACAAGCATCTGTATGATCGTTTCATGCATGAAAAAATAAATGGATATGAAGAAGCGGACAATACAAAAAAGAAGATAAACCGGCGAAACTCTTCTATTGCAATAAAGCAGATGCCAAAATATGATCCCGATGCTGATTTTTCAAGCATTTCATTCACAATCAGCGCATGGTTGAACCAACTCGAAAGGTTAAATACAACCGCTCGTTTTAACGAAGCCTCCACTTCTGCCCTCTGGAAGCTTGAGCAACAGCTCACACAATTAAAAGACACATGTGAAAAAATATTAAAAAGAATCGAGGAAGAATATGATGAATAGCTACACCGATGAAAAAGATTACTCTCGTTTTGTTCCTAATGCTCATTTTGAGCTGATACCAATAAAAAATCTGGTATCTAATCAGGATTATCAGAGAAATCTCTCTATAAAACACGTTGAAAGAACTGCTAAGAATTTTGATTTGTATCAGATTAATCCCGTGAAAGTAAGCAGGCGTAACGGTGTAAATTATGTATTTAATGGTCAGCATACCATTGAAATAATAGCACTTATATCTGAATCTAGAGAAACACCTGTATGGTGTATGGTCTATGATGACCTCGAATATAAACAAGAGGCTGATATCTTTGCCAATCAGATGAGATACACCAAACCTCTTTCAGCTTATGAAATATTTATGGCAAATATTGAAGCTGATAATGATAAACAAATACTTATTAAGTCTTTGGTGGAAGATTATGATCTATGTATTACCAGCAAACCTCAACCTGGTGGTATTTGTGCTATTGCAACGGTGGAAAGGATTTTCGACAAGTATGGTGCTGATATTCTTGAAACTACTCTGCGGCTCATAATCGGTACATGGGAAGGTGTTCCCCAGTCATTTTCTGCTAATATGTTAAGCGGCATTTCAAGATTAGTAAGCTGCTATGGTAATGATTTGAAAGAGAATATATTTAAAGAAAAACTTAGCCGAGTTTCCTGCAAAGAAATCAGCAGACTCGCCAAAGATCGCAGGAATGGTTCTCTTGGATATTCCGAAGCGATACTTCAAATATATAATAAAAAGAATCAGGCAAATCCTTTGCGTCAAAACAAACTATATTCGTCAAACAATAAGGTTTCCAATCCTTTAACAGATGAGGATAGCTACATAAACACTAACTACGAAACAGAAAATGAAGGACCAATTGATGGTCAGCTTGACTTTCTAAACTTAGACTAACTACTATGGAGCACATAAATGAATAACTACGATAACTTAGATGTAAATATATATAAAATAAAGACAGTGCGTACATATGCTGAACACTTAAAAATACTTCTTGAAGCAGAACTTGATGATGTGACGATAAATATACGAGAAGTTTATAAGAATAATGATTCTCATCTGACAGGTCTTATATTTATCGAAAAAAATAATACACTCTCTCCTACATTATATGTCAATGACTGTTTTGAAGGTTACAAGCATGGTATTCCCCTCAAAGCATCTGCAGCATATCTGAAAGCTGTTTATCTTTCCACAAGAGGCACCAAATTTCTTGAAACAGATATGATTTATGACTTTGATAAATGTAAATCTAATATATTTTACAAGCTTGTAAACAGAAAGGCTAATGCTAATCAGTTAAAGGAAATGCCATATATACCGTTTCTTGATTTGGCAATAATCTTTAATATAAACATTAAGGATTGCAATGATAACAATGCCAGCATCAAAATAAGCAATGAATTGATGAAAGTCTGGAATATACAGGATGTTAATCATCTATACCAATATGCTCAAAGAAACACAGAGACCATATTTGGCTATGCTGAAATCAAATTGACCGATTTGATTGACCAATTAAGCGAGAATTATGATTTATCCGATGAAATTGATATTTCTGATTGTGACGATACAGATATGGTTGTAATCACAAATAAATATAAAAATTATGGAGCAAGCTGTATTTTATACAACAATATCCTGCGACACTTATATGATATAATGGATGGCGAATACTATCTCTTACCATCTTCTATACATGAATTTATAGCTATACCTTACACTGACGATACAGACGGCAAATACATACAAGATATGCTTCAATCAGTTAATCACGACTGCCTTCGATATGAAGAAATCCTGTCTAATAATATATATTATTATAACAGCCTCACTAATCAATTAGAGATTTTTGAAGATTAAGTGTGTATAAAACTATTCTTATCTCTTTTCTGTAGAACTTGCTAAAGCAATTTACCCATATCACAATTATATTGTGATATGGGCGATATGTCACTGTCCTGGTAGTTTAATATTATGTGGTTTTTATCTTTAGTTGTCTGATAAGCGCCTCATCAATCTTTTCCATAACTCCGGACCCAGGATCAATTTTACCTTTTCTCGCATCAATATTTCTCCTGTCAATTGTTGT
Source organism: Lachnospiraceae bacterium (assembly GCA_034172985.1). Taxonomy (GTDB): domain Bacteria; phylum Bacillota; class Clostridia; order Lachnospirales; family Lachnospiraceae; genus CAG-303. The sequence continues at coordinate 4,272 of JAXFDY010000034.1, read as the reverse complement.
AAGCTGCTCTATGAGTATTGTTGAATCCTGTTTAAGATAACCTAATACCTGGTCAACTTTAAGCTCCACATGAACCGGAACATGTGCCTTTTTCTTTTTTGTTGTAAGCGGGGCTACTATTGCAACCGGACAAGTTGGATAAGTTCCAATAACCACACATGGTCTATATCCTGACTGTACCGAACTTCTCCCATGATTTTCAAGCTCAATATTTATAATATCACCTTTTTTCAACTCTTTCATTATACCAAACCTCCATAGCCTTTTTCCCTAATGTCAATTCTCCAGCATCAACAGTAATGAATCTTCCTCCAGCAGCTTCTACCATTCCTACTTTCATATACATATCTATAATATCAGCAGCCACGGCACATCCATTAACTACAAGAATACCATCAACTTTTTTGTTAATTATGCTGCCTAACATCATATTAAACTGCTTATTTGCCTCGTATTGTCCAAGCACACTCCTGCGAAGCAATTTCTTAATTACGATATTATGTGCTTTAGCATATTCTTTAATGTAATTTAGCTGCTTATTCTCCTTTGCGTAAGCTGTTCTCATATCACCATCCGTCGCCAGATACACATAACAATTTATTGGTTCACAATTAACTTTCTTCTTTTTCATAAGTACCTCCTATGCCGGAATCTTTTTAATCATATCCATAAAAATATTTGTCAAATATTGTTTCTGTGGTTCATTTAATTTATTAAGTGCCTTATCTATAGATAACTCCTCATTATTACTAACTCCCAAAATACTGTTAGCATCCACATTAAAAACAGTCATTAACGAAAACAACAAATCCAGACTCATCTTTCTACTTCCAAGTTCCATCTGAACTATATGTGAAGCCGACTTATCGACTGCTTCAGATAACTGTTCTATGGTCCAATGATTCTGTTCTCTCATTATTCTCACATTCTGACCTACTGTAAGTCCGTCATATACCATATGCACACCTCACTAACATTCATCAGAATAATTATTGAATCTCGCTGTCATAGTTGCCAGGTCAAATATAATCACACCCATACCATTGATGCGGTCAATCATAGCCTTTAAATCAGGAATATTGGTTGTAAGGTCATATACATCCTCAACAACAAGCACCTGATATCTTCCAGTATCAAGATATTCAAGCAAATCACAGATAGCATCTCTGTCAATTGATTTAGAATAGCTGTCATCTAAAAGGGCATGATTACAGTCAACACCTGCTTTGTTAGCTAACTTTCTATGTGCAATTGCCTGTTTCTCTACATTTTCTACACTCATCATTGATTTTATGAACAAAAGTCCGTTAAGTACTTCTTTACCGTTATAATTGTATGCGATGAATAATCCACCGGGTTCCACTCTCCAAATATCTGTGAGATAATAATCTCCACAGAAGTGAATATTCTTGTTCAAAGTGAAAGTTGGAGCATTTTACTCCAAACCCATTCAACTTTATGTACAAGATTTACTTCAATAAACTTAGGGAGTGAGGTTAGATGAGAACTTTAAGTCCACGACGCACCGATCAGGAATGGATGGATTTGATTGTAGAGTGTCGGAAAAGTGGTCTTTCGGACAGAGCATGGTGCCGGGAACACGGCATACCTTCAACCACTTTTTATTATCACATCAAACAGCTTCGTGAAAAAGCCTGTGCCATTCCGGATAGTGATACAGAGGATATGCCTCAGAAGCAGGAGGTTGTTCCGATTGATTTTCAGGAGTTTAATGCATGTGAATCCGAAAGAACAACATCTTCAGGTTATACCGATGGTGTTGCAGTCATTGTTGATTATCATGGCATAAGCATGAGGGTAGTTAACGGTGCAGCAGGCAGTGCAATCCTTGAAACATTAAAGGCACTGCGGGAATTATGTTAGGCGATGTGTCCGGTATAAGTAAGATATATATTATAACCGGAAGAACAGACATGAGAAAAAGCTTTGACGGACTGATGTCAATTATACGTGATACATACAGGCTTGATCCTTATTCAAAAGCAATGTATCTTTTTTGTGGAAGAAACTGCAGTAAGATTAAGGCTTTATATTTTGACCGTGACGGCTTCGTACTTCTTTCAAAGAGACTGGAAGGAGCCGGAAGGTTCCAATGGCCCCGTAATGCATCAGAAGCAAGGCTTCTTACAAGACAGGAGTTCAGATGGCTTATGGAAGGACTTTCCATCGAACAGCCGAAAGCCATAAAACAGGACAACAGACCAAAAGACTTCTGAATTTTTGTGCAAAACAGAGAACTTAAAAAAATTTTTCTGAGGAAAATCATTCTGAAAACCCGGGTTCTCCACATTAGAAGAAAAAAATGAGGAAATCTGCGTTCACAGCCCACAAAACTGGCTGTGAGTGTGGATAACTTTTCAAAAACATCTGAAAAATCAGGAAATTCAGGTGTTTTTGAAAGGTTATCCACAAAAATTTATTTGTGCAGAATAACCATATACCATCAGAGGCAGATTTGCATAAATGCCTTATTTTGCTTATAATTAAGGCATTATGTAAAGGATGGAAAATATATGCCTACAGATAAGGATGAGTTAATTGAATATTTAAAAAAGACAAATGAACAGCAGGCTCTTGTAATAAATACACTACAATCAACTATAGCAAATTTACAAGGGAATATATCTGAGTTACAGGGAACAATTGCCAACCTTAATGAAACCATAGAGGAGCTCCGCAGAAAACTTTTCGGAACATCAAGTGAAAAGGTTAAGAAAAAGGAAGATTCAGAAGAAATGGTTTCCACAGGAGAGGAAAAAGTATTAAAGGTAAAAGAACATACAAGGACGCGTAAACCAAAATCTGTGAGAAAGGATTTATATGAATCACTGCCTGTAAGGGAAGTAAAATATGATGTTCCTGAAAATGAACGCATTTGTCCTGATTGTGATGCTCCCATGAAACATCTGGGATATACGTTTGTACGTGAAGAACTTCGCATTATTCCTGCAAAAGTTGAAAGAATCCGTATCATGCGTGAAAAGCTGAAATGTCCCGTATGCCATGAAGAGGATGTAACCACTATCGTTGAGGCAAAAGTACCGACAGCGCTTCTTGCACACAGTCCGGCATCCGCATCAATGGTATCTGCCGTGATGTATGAAAAAAGCTTTAAATATATGCCTTATTACAGACAGGAAGCCGACTGGAAGCAAAAAGGTGTCCCTCTTCCACGGGAGACCGCAGCTAACTGGTACAATACATGTGCATTAAAATATCTGTTGCCGATATACGATGAACTTCATAAAACTCTTATAGGACGGGATATTATTCATGCGGATGAAACTGTATGCCAGGTACTGCATGAGAAAGGAAAAGAAGCTACATCAGTCTCATATATGTGGATATATACAAGCGGAACGGATGGTCTTGCCCCTATAGCCCTTTATGATTACCGAAGCGGACGGAGCGGGGATTATCCTATAGAGTTTCTGCAGGGATTTCATGGTATGCTGCAGTGTGACGGATATGCTGCATATGGGCGTATAGAAGATGTAATACTGGTATGCTGTCTGGCTCACTGCCGCAGGAAATTTTATGAAGCAGTACCGGCGGCAAGAAGAAAAAAACTAAAGCTTCTTGATATAAGTTCCGAGCAGGAACTGAAAGAACCTGACGAGTCGTTCATAGATGATACAGAAATAATACCGGCAGAAAAAGGAGTTCTTTTCTGCAACCAGTTATTCTTTCAGGAAAGATTAATAAAGGAATTATCCGCAGAAGACAGAAAAGAAAAAAGACTTGAAAAAGAAACGGTTATCTGGGAAAACTTCTGGAACTGGATAAATACATTGAATCCATCAAAAGGGAGCAAACTGGAGAAAGCAGTAAATTATGCCATAAACCATCAGGAAACCCTTATGAATTATTTAAAAGATGGAAGATGCGAAATTTCCAACAATGCCGCGGAGAGAAAGGCAAAGGCTTATGCAACCGGAAGGAAAAATTTCCTGTTCCATGATACAGAAGATGGCGCAAAAGCCAGTGCCGTGGTTATGAGCCTGATAGAAACAGCCAAAATGAATAACCTGAATGTTTTCCAGTATCTCTATGTGTTACTGCTGTATATGCCGGACTATAAAGATGAGCCCGCAGGCATAGAACAACTGTTGCCATGGAGTGAATTTATAAAGGAAAAATGTTCCGGAGTTATGGATACAGAAAATTTAACACCAGAAAACAGAGGCAGCCTTCAGATATAAAAACTGAGGACTGCCCTAAAGTGATGACGGTAAGTTATTCATCGCATAC
>JAXFDY010000061.1:0-3547 GCA_034172985.1 Lachnospiraceae bacterium | reverse complement strand
CTGCCTGATAATTATGGACTGCCTGAAGGCATCCAGAATCTATCGGACGGCAGAACTTAATCTTACGACTGCCACAGGCATCACCATATTTTATATGCCCTTCACCGTTCATCTCTACAGATGTGGCAACAAAGGTATCTTTCTTGGTATTGCCTTTAATCTTGTTATGTTTCTCATATCTGACAATATCGCCTGCATGACACGGAGCGACAAGACCTTGTTTATGATAGGTATATGTCCTCTTTGCGGGGATTATCTCTATCTGGGCTACATGCTGTCTACACTCCTTATCAGTATGCGTCTCGGCATATTTTGTCATGTATTCCTCAAAACTGTCATCCTTCTGATTCGTAGCCTTGTGACGGTTATATGCGATAATCTTACCATCAAATTTATAGACTCTCTGGTTACGCTTAGCTATGATATTGTCCGACTTCTTCTTGAACCTTCGTTTTTCATAAATCCTGTCGGATACAGAAACAGATTTTACATCCCTGTCTGCAAGTGATATAGCATAGGCATCTGTACAGTGGTCTTTAGAAAGCCCGTACTTTTCACGGGTTTCGGCAGTTGTCTTGCCGTCTGTGACAGTAAATTCGATACCGTGTTCATCACAATAGGCTGACACTTCCTCGATAAGAGCAGGAATCACGGAGTTAAGCAGTCCAACATAATATCTCTGCCTTATACCTTCCTTGAGTCCCTTCAGCTTATCCTCGGCATCCTTTGATGCATGGATTTTGTTATGACAGCCATTGCAAAGACCTATGATATTCTTTACGCTGTCGATACCGCCTTCAGCCCTGTGGATGATATGATGATACTGCGTGATAGGCTTCCCGCAGCAGGCACATTTGCCGTGCTGTTCGTCCCAGATATAATCCTTATAGGTCTTATATCCGTACAGAGCACCTTTTCCATATTCCCATCTGCGAATATCCTGATTCTCTAACTTCTGAAAGTCAAAGGATACTCTTTCAAGGTTGATGTGATTTACAGGCAGAATCCTTGCTGTCTGTCTAATCTCATTCATGGTAATCTGTATAACCTGTCTTGCAGACGGTGTTATCCATCCTTCAGGACGCTTACGATTAGCAAACTTGCCTTCTTTGCCACGGATAACCTTATGAATTACTGGTTCATCAGCAGTAGGATATGAGATTTTTATGGATTTGCAGGAATGTTTTGTTCTGACCGTATCATCATCGCCATTCTGGATTTCAGTTCCGTCATGCTTGGCTTTACGCTGCTTGCTCTGACGGTCATGACGGCGGCGTTTCCTACGGAATCCAGCCCTGTCCTGCATATTAGACTTGATAGACTTATTGTTGGTTCTGACATCGGCAAGATAGACATTTTCGCCTTTCTCATTGGATACGGCATCACCGATATTCTGGCGACCAGTATCAATGCCTTCCCACAAGTCCTGTGTATATGTTGAAGACTTGTATTTGAGCCGAATGGTGAATGGCTTGTTGCAGATAGCAACAGCCTTGCCCGACTTCAAGAGCTTACGGACATGTCTGTATCTTGTTGTGGGCATCAGAGCTTTGCCGTGTTTGTCTACGACATAAACATATTGCATAAAATAATCTCCTTTCTGGAAATAATTCTCCCACGGTGGGAGTTACTGTAGAACCTGATAAGTTCTACCTGCACCCGTTACATCATTGTCACTTGAAGCAGTTTAACTATCAGCTGTGCAAGACCGATAGGTGCGGTGACAATGTTATCTTGTAAATGTTACAAGAAAAATAACGTGTCAATGGTTCAAAAGTCAGGTGTCTCGGACGGTTTTGCCCGCCCAAAATCCTTAACTTAATGCCATTGCCTTTAAAGGGCTTCTAAAGTTGAGGAAAATTATAAATAAGTAAAAATTTGGCACTTTTGTGTGCCAGATAAAGGAATGGTTCCCGGACCGGTAGATTTGGCCCGGAAATGGAACAGCCGGGATTTGGCCCCGTCAGTAAATACCGCACTCCTGCTGAGTGGCTGTTCCACGTCTGCATTGCAGACAGAGATCTCAATAAAAGAGGTATTAAATATACCATCAGCACCATTACGATGCTGAATGAATCTTCCGGGCCTCGAACCCGGCTGCCGAATATTCCGGCATGTTCCGTCTAACAGATTCACCGTGCCACAATATGTGTGAAAAGGAGGTGTGGCACGTAAAATGTCAATTATGTAGCCAGCATATGCTGGAAAGGCTGCAGAGGAATCGAACCTCTGTTATCTGCAATTATTGCAGCTGTCCTGCCACTGGACTAGCAGCCTCCTTGGTAATTTTTGAATAATTAAAAAAACGAAACAGCCAACAAACCATTAACTGTACATAATGTATATGAACAAAACCAAGAAAAAGTAAAAGAAATTTTAAAACTTTTTTCGGGTTTTCCAAACTCACTGCACGATTACTTTAACTTTCGTTGTATTTCCAGTCATAAATCCACTGTTTTCGGATGCGTTTTTGTCCATATCGTATGTACGGATTCTAAATAACACATCATGCTCTCCTATATCAAGCGATTTCTTGATATCCCAGTCTTTCGCTTTATTTGGCCGTATGCTTCCGGTATAAAATACTAAAGAAGATGTTCTTTCTTTAACAACATATTGTGATCCCGATTCCTGGATGATGTATTCTGTCATTTCATCCGTTTTTTTATTGTCATCAGTAATAAAATAGTATTTTCCTGTTTTCTTGTCATATGCATTTTCATATGATTTTTGATGATCCTGTACGTATACAGCGGCATCCTCTGATGTGTCGTAAGTTTTCACTACTTTTTCCTGTAGTGTCTCCGTAATTGTGTAAACGAAATATACGGTATTTTCTTTCGGATTTTTTAATTGAAGGACGGATGCACCGCTCTTTGCCACGACAGTTGAATATCCTGGGAATGTTGTCATAGGCTGTTCCTCCATGATCTGTGTTGCATCTTTGATATCATTATCATCAATATCAGGGGTTACAGGTTTGATTTTGCCACCTTTTCCCTGTAATAAAAACCAGATAGCAATACCTGCAATAATGGCAAGCAGAATTGGAATAAGAAAAGCATAGCTTTTTTCAATTCTGACAAATGTATTTCCGCCTGTAAAAAGATATCCTTTTGCTTTTCTCTTTTTTTCCGGCTTTAATCTGTATTTTTCACCTTCAATTTCAATATATTCGTCTTCATTGCTGTTTTTATCAGGCTTGTATTTTTTTAGAGATGTGTTTCTGACGACTTTTGTGTCAAGCCCACGGTTTTTTCTCTCTTTTGCATATGCATCAAATTCCTTTGGACTTAACAGCCAGAGCTTGTGCTTTTTGATTTTCTTGCATTCCGCATGTTTGTCATTAAGCTCTTGATATTTTAAAATCATCCTTGTTTTTCCCTCCTCAACGTTCACTTTTTTCTTCGTTTAAACATTTTTCAACATAGTCAGCTGTGATAACATAATGTTTTTTGTCTTCTGTTGGAGCATCAAACATAATATCCAAAAGGACTGTTTCAATAATTGCGCGCAGTCCCCTGGCTCCCGTGCCTTTACGGAAAGC
>JAXFDY010000014.1:0-17775 GCA_034172985.1 Lachnospiraceae bacterium | reverse complement strand
AAGATAAATGATTCTCCTATGAGGGAAAGATTAATTTAGAATTGGAGGAAAATATCATGGAAAATATAACGGAAATTTTTTCAGGATTGGGAGCTGAACAAGCAGAAGCTCTCACAGATGGTTTAAGTGGATTAGGTGTCGCTCAGATTTCAGATATGTTCGGTATCTGGTTCCTTATCGGCGCAGCACTTGTATTCTTTATGCAGTGTGGTTTTGCAATGGTAGAAACAGGTTTCACCAGAGCAAAGAATGCCGGAAACATTATTATGAAAAATCTTATGGATTTTTGTATCGGAACTGTTGTTTTCGTTCTGATTGGTTATAGCCTGTTATTAGGTGATGATGTAGCCGGACTTTTTGGAAAACCTGGTTTTGGCATTTTTGGAGATTATGCAAATTTTGATTTTTCAGGTTTTGTATTTAATCTGGTGTTCTGTGCAACAACAGCCACAATCGTATCAGGTGCTATGGCTGAAAGAACAAAGTTTATTTCATATTGTGTTTATTCAGCAGTGATTTCAGCAGTTATTTATCCGATTGAAGCACATTGGATTTGGGGTGGCGGCTGGTTAGCTGACATGGGATTCCACGACTTTGCAGGTTCTTGTGCAATTCATATGGTAGGTGGTATCTCAGCCTTGATTGGTGCAGCAATTTTAGGACCTCGTATCGGTAAGTTTACAAAGACGAAAGATGGCAGAATTAAAGTAAATGCCATTCCTGGTCATTCATTAACACTTGGTGCACTTGGTGTGTTTATCCTTTGGTTTGGATGGTACGGATTTAACGGCGCTGCAGCTACATCAGGCTCTCAGTTAGGATCTATCTTCCTTACAACGACAGTTGCTCCTGCAGTTGCCACAGTAGTATGTATGATATTTACATGGATTAAATATGGCAAACCGGATGTTTCAATGTGTCTAAATGCTTCACTTGCAGGTCTTGTGGCTATCACAGCTCCTTGTGATGTGACAGATGCATTAGGTGCAACAATTATAGGTGCAGTAGCAGGGTTGCTTGTAGTGTTTGGTGTATGGCTTCTCGATCACAAGCTCCATATTGATGACCCTGTTGGTGCAGTAGCAGTACACGGATGCAATGGTATCTGGGGTACAATCGCAGTTGGTTTATTTGCTACTTCAAAAGCTCCGGGTAATTCTATCGATGGATTATTCTATGGTGGCGGATTTGGACAGTTAGGCATTCAGTTACTTGGTGTATTGTCAGTTGTAGCATGGACAGCAGTTATGATTACGATTGTATTCCTTGGAATCAAGAAAACAATTGGTCTTAGAGTTTCAGAAGATGAAGAAGTTCAGGGTCTGGATGCAACAGAACACAATCTTCCTTCGGCATATGCGGACTTTATGCCTGTATCTGCAAATGGATTTGTACCGGTTCAGACAGTAGCTCCTGCAGCAGTAGCTACAGCTCCTATGACAGAAACAAAGAGTTCCAGTGTATTGGGTGCAAAACTTACCAAAGTTACAATTGTCTGCAACCAGAATAGATTTGAGCCTCTTAAAGATGCTTTGAGTGAGCTTGGAGTTACAGGTCTTACGGTTACCCAGGTTCTTGGATATGGTGTTCAGAAGGGTGGACCAAAGATTTACAGAGGTGTTGAAGTAGAAGTTAAGCTTCTTCCAAAGGTTAAGGTAGAAGTAATTATCAGTAAGGTTCCTGTGGAGAAAGTTATCGAAACTGCCCGTAAGGTTCTTTACACAGGAAATATCGGTGATGGAAAGATCTTCTTATACAATGTAGAAGATGTTATTAAAGTCAGAACCGGTGAAACCGGATACGATGCTTTACAGGGTGAAGATGAATAATACATAGTGAAAGAGACTGTCTATATGAGAAATCATATAGGCAGTTTTTTTGGCTGTTGCAAACATTACCAATACATGGAAAACGTCTTGCGAAAATCGAAAAAGTGAAGTATAATAATTACACTATTATGAATATCTTCAAAGTGATTTATAACGTGATAATTAAATAGATAAGAAGATAGACACTTGAGGAACTCTCACTGCCAAGAGTTTCTCAAACACGTATAGATAAGTAGAAATTGGGAGGTTTGCATATGAATCGATTATTTGCATTTTTTAGAGATTTATACCAAAAAAGAAAAAAGCTTTTTATTGGTGTGTTTTCTTTTTGTATGGTGTTATTGACTACGATGGCAGTTATGCTGGTGCTGCCAAAGGTAAAGGCAGGGAATAGTCTGATAGATTCTGCGATTAATATCAGTGCAGGAGAGACAAGCGTTACACCGGGTTCTTATTATAAGATACAAGGGAATGCATCTGATACATATACATTGATTTATTCAGGTAATCAGGGAGATGAACCGGCCTATATTGTCCTGGAGGATGCTCAGTTTAATTTGTCATCTGATATACCGGCCATTAAACTGGTGGGTGTGGAAGAAGATGCAAGTAAGAGTAATAGCTATGGAAATTTTGTGATTTATATAAAAGGCACCAACCGGATTATCAGTACCTGTGCAGGGGCAACACAGCCATTGATTCAGGTAGAGAATATGTCTTATGACGTAAAAGCTTATAATCGGTATTCCCCATATGTAAATCAGGAGCAGAGATTTGATAAATATACAGTTACCAGAGCAGTAGACGTGGAATTTAGGGGTACGGGAGACACGGATGATTCCCTTACTCTCATGACGGCAAACGGAAGTACCGGTGCGGCAATTGGTTCTGCTGAAATAAAAACAATGGTAGGAGATATTAAATTTACAGCCGGTAATAAAAGTATTGGTTACGTGACCATTAATGGCGTGATGTATAAGCATGGCCAGGAAGTGTTCACGGGAAACCTGCAGTGTGGCAGTGGTTCTATTAAGATTTCCGAGGGAGCCAGTATCATTATAGAAGGAAAAGGTTTTGGCGCAGGCGTGGGAACCGGAGCAAGTCTCTCTGAGATAATTGAGTTTAAAGGCGACGGAAATCTTGCAACAACCAACATTCAGACAGCACAGGCCAAGGCTGTTATGAATGGAAATAATATTCAGGTATCAGGTGGCGCTTTGGCTGTCCATATGTCTCAAAATTCCCTTGGCTGTTGTATTGGTACCGGAGCAGTGGGAACAACCCGCCATAATAATGGTACAGTGACGATTACAGGCGGAACCTTGGATTTACAGCCAAGTGCAGAAGGATATGAATTTGCATCAGCGGTAAATGCCAATGGTACAAAATTATTTAAGTTTGTACTTGATGTCAGGACAGCAGCCGGTTCGGATGGAATATTCAAGGATGGTGAAACATTTGAACTGCAGGACACAGCCGGCGGTGAAAAAAAATATATTGCCACATATACAGGAAATGATACTGATAGCAGAGGATGGCTGACATTTACGATACCGGTGGAAAATGCAGGAAATTATGTATTTCAGGGATATGCAGGTACATATTTTGATTACTTGAATGGTGAATCTATGTGCTTTTATCTTCCGACACAGATTTTAAAAGAATATCAGTTTGTGGCAGACGGAGATTTGGATAGTGTATCTTATTCCTATAAGATAGAGGATGGTTCATATGCATCCTTATATGCAGGAGCAGCGATTAACATTAAGGAAACAAAAGATGTTACGATAAAACTGAATAATGTACCTCATTTCTGCACAAAGGTTTCTTATCGGACAAAGACAGGAGAGTCCGGAGTTATCACGAAGGATGTAAATGATGAATATCTTTTTGCATTTGAGATGCCAAGTGCTGATTACAGTGTAGACTTCAGCTATGAGATAGGAAAATATAATATTTCTTATGATTATGGTACAGACAAGTCGAATGTATCTGATACCAATCCTGTTAATTATCCTTGTGGGGAAGGGTTCACTTTGAAAGAACCGTCATGGGAAGGACATCAGTTTGCCGGATGGTACAGTGACGCAGAATATACCCAGCCGATTACTGAGATATATGCAGAAGAGACAAATACTTCTATAACAGTATATGCAAAATGGACATGTGATGTTTCTTTTGTAGATGAGTCCGGACAGGTATATTTTGGAAAACCGGTGGATTATGGTACAAGATTTTTAGAGACGGATTATCCGGAAGATCCTGAGGACAACAGTCAGAAGATTTTTGTGGGATGGATTGTGAATGGAACACTCTATCCGAAAGGAAATTATACTGAATTTGTCGTAACAGAAAATATGACAATTCAAGGTAGTTATCAGGATGTGGGATATTATGTAAATATCAATGGAACTTATACGAACCAGGATGGCATTTTTACTGTGACCGATATTAAAAAGATGGCTTCCTTTGATATGTATTTCCAGGGAAATCCGATTGCATTTACAGATACTCCATCAACGGAGGGTATGTATTATACTACTGTGGATTTTGCAGACAGAAGTGATGTGACTACAGGAAAAGTAACTGTAAAACCAGGATATAAAATTGCAAGTATTGAAGTCAAAGATGAATTTGGAAACCATCTGCAGTTATTCAGTTCCATGGATGATGATCATGCATTTACATTTACTATGCCGGAAACAAACGTGTATATTACAGTGAATTTCCAGATGCCTGATTACACCATTACTTATTATGATTATAACAGTGAGACGGATAGTTTCGTATCTGTCACACCGGAAGAGACAGCGGCATGCCCGAATGTATATGAATTTAATGCAAATACACCAGAGATTATTCTGAATCCGGCACCAAAGACAGATAAGTATATGGAGTTTGCCGGCTGGTATGTATTCGGAGATCCGAATAAGACACTGATTCGGACGATTCCAACAGGTACATATGATTCGAATATCATATTAGTAGCTGTCTGGAAAGATGCAGTGACATATCCGGTAGAAATTGCAGAGGATATTAAAGATTATGTTTCTGTGGTAGATGAAGATGGAAATGTAGTAAATAAAGGTGTTCCGGGTGAAAAATTATCTATTGTAGTGAAACCGGGAAAAGGTGTTCGGTATGAACGTGTAACTTTTAGTTATACGGATGAAGACGGAGGCACTTATACGAGACCATACAAGCCTTCCGCAGATACAGTATATCCATGTCATTACAGTTTCCAGATGCCGGAATATAAGGTGAATATTGATGGGGAATTCTCAGTCATAGAGTATACCATTACATATCTTGGACTGATGGGAGCAGAGAATCCGAATCCGGATACCTATAATATTAATTCTGTAATCGAATTACAGGATCCGGTTAGAAAAGGATATGTATTTGAAGGATGGACAATTGTACTTCCGGATGACGAAATGGGATATGAATCGGTTAGAGAAGAAGAAATTACTGTCATCGAAAATAGGGCAGGTAATATTATTCTGGTAGCAAACTGGGAAGAAGATGAAAATTATTCTGACATTCATCGTGTCACAGTAAGTAGAGATATTACAAATGGTAATATTACTTTGTATGCTGAGGAAGCAGTAAAAGAACAATATGTCTTTCTTGAGGTAAAACCGGAAAGAGGATATCAGTTGAGTAAAATTACATATAATACTCCGGATGCACAGATGTATTCTGCAAAACGGGCATTGAGAGCAATCGAAGAATTGGCAGATATTACTTTTGAAGTACCATTAGTAGAAGTTGCTGAAGGTGTTTATTACTTTGTGATGCCGGATCAGGATGTAGAACTTGTAGCAGAGTTTACTCCGATTGAATATAGTATTCAATATATTGATGGTCAGGTGGATGGAAATCCGAAGACATATACCGTGGAGTCTGTGATTACATTGAAATCGGCAGAAAAAGCCGGATATGAGTTCATGGGCTGGTATAATGATGAGGGTGTTCAGATGACAGAAATCAGTGATCATATCGGTAACTTGAACCTGACTGCAAAGTGGAAAGAAAGTAAGCCGGCAGATACGGAAAACACTGATACGGATGCTCCATCCAAGGATGAGCCATCAAAGGGTGACTCTCAGGGAAATGATTTGAATGGATCTCAGAATAAGAACGACAGTATCCTTGATAATCTGTTTTCGCAATTGCAGGATTTGATTCGGGATAAGAGCAAGGTGGATTCCAGTGAGGATTTGGCATCACATGACCAGTCAGATCAGGGTAAACAGCAGAGTATAGGCGAACAACTGGTAACGGGAGATAAAGCAAATATCAGTCATTTCATCCTGGTATGTATTTTATCTCTGATTATTATGATTCTTGCCTGTCCAAAGAAAAAAGATGATATGTCATAAATATCGAAAGCACATTGTTTATTGTTCTTCATATAATATAGTGTAATCTTTAATTGTCTGAGACAATAGAAAGGGAATGCATATGGGATATGAGGAAAGATGCACTAGATGCAAGGATAAGTCAGATTGTGATGATTTCGTAGTTGCAATGGCTTATGTTCCATGGCAGGAGTGGGGAAGGTTGTGTAATCTCGACGAAGGATTTCAAGAGGGAACTATCTTTAAAGAGTTACAAAAACCTTTCCTGTGCTATAAGCGGTGAGGTGGTTGAATGGCGAATATGACGTATTATTCACAGTATAGAATGGCACCACAGGAGCGAAATGTGCGTGCAGTTGATGCAGGAAACCTTCTGGATGTAATCAATAAAGCAAGCTTTGCCATGGATGACACCAGATTATTTCTTGATACGCATCCGGAGTGCGAGGAAGCAAAAGATTATTTTAGAAGGATGGAAAAAATACGAAACGAAGCGATTCGTGAGTATGAGAGACATTTTGGCCCAATTCTTGCATATCATTCGGGCAGAGAAAATTGTGAGGAGTGGGATTGGACAAAAGGTCCTCTTCCGTGGGAAAGCCAGTGTTGTAACGGAAGGAGGGTGTAAACAATGTGGGCGTATGAGAAGCGAACGCAATATCCGGTTAATATTAAAACCAAGGATCCCAGGGCAGCACAGATTATTATCAGCCAGTACGGTGGACCGGACGGGGAAATAGGTGCATCTATGAGATATCTTTCCCAGAAATTCAGCTTTAAAAATCCGAGGGTTGCCGGAGTGTTAAATGATATCGGAACAGAAGAACTGGCACATCTTGAAATAGTTGGAACCATTGTCCATCAGTTAACATGCAATCTTTCACCAGAAGAAATCAAAGCGGCAGGATATGATAAATATTATGTGGACCATACTTTGGGTGTATGGCCTCAGGCCGCAGGAGGAGTACCATTCAGTGCCACTGAATTTCAGGTAAAAGGAGACCCTATCACAGATTTGTTTGAAGATATGGCAGCAGAGCAGAAAGCAAGAACCACATATGATAATATATTGCGTATGGTTAAGGATCCTGACATCATAGATCCGATTCGATTTCTGAGAGCAAGAGAAATTGTGCATTTTCAGAGATTTGGTGAAGCACTTCGAATTGTTCAGGATGAATTAGATTCAAAAAATTTCTATGCATTCAATCCATCTATGGATCAATGTGCAGAACAGTGTACGAATAAGTAAGAAAACGGGCTGAAAAAGCCCGTTTTTCTATTTCTTTAACAAAAAGTCATATTTTGCCATACCCATTGGAGATTCTTTTATCACAAGGATTTCATCTCCTACAGCTGCCTGACAAAAGATATCATGGTTTTTTGTTGGAAGTGCAGTCGTGCAATGTCCTTGTTCATTGCTGAATAAAATGTAATTTGGTACAAACTCTCTGGTTTTTTTCGAAAGCTGACGGCTGTCATACTTTTCTGTGATAATGCCGGAAACACACAGATAGCGGTTTACAATATCATTCATATTAATTTTTACGCGGGTGTAGATAAAAGAAATGATGTTATAAATCGCTAATACAATCAGAACAATGCTGATCATTTTGGGAATACTTTTATAGTAAGTGTTGCCTTCTGTAGACATATTAATTCTTCCAATGGTCTCCATCAGTATGACAATCAATGACACAAGGAAAGAAATTAACATGCGTTTGTAAAATTTTTTCATCAGGCGGCAGGCAGATTCACCATGGATGAAAGAAATCTGTTCTTCTGTAGGTTGAAAAAAATCCATATCAGCGATGGAAAGTTGATTTATTTCATTTGTATTCATATTGCCCTCCAAAGTTTTTATAGTAATGGTATTATACTAAAGAAAATTGTAAAAAGCTATAAGATTTGTATAAATTTGCTTGTAAAAGAGTATATTTTAGAATATGATAATAATGTAAAGATAAAATGTCAGATTAAGAGTTTGAAACCCCTAAATGACAGGGATGTGGGAGGATAATTATGACAGGGACAGAATCATGTGAAAAAATCATGGAGTCAGTGAATGGGCTGATTTCAGGAAAAGAAGATGTTGTCAGAAAAGTGATGACGGCCATTATCGCCGGGGGACATATATTGATAGAAGATATTCCGGGTGTGGGAAAAACCACTATGGCAAAAGCATTTGCAGCGGCTATGGGACTGGATAACAGGAGAATACAGTTTACGACAGATGTAATGCCATCCGATATTACCGGGTTCATGATGTTTGATAAGTGGAAAAACGATTTTGTATTTAAGCCTGGGGCAGTTATGTGCAATCTGCTTCTTGCGGACGAGATTAACAGAACATCGTCTAAGACGCAGGCTGCTTTATTGGAAGTAATGGAAGAAGGAAGGGTTACGATAGATGGTGAGACGAAGCAGGTTCCTCATCCGTTTATGGTCATTGCTACCCAGAATCCTATTGGTTCTGTGGGAACGACACTTCTTCCGGAATCCCAGCTGGACCGGTTTATGTTCCGGATAAACATGGGATATCCTGAGATGGAATATGAAATAAATATGTTGATGGACAAGCAGGAAAAATCAGATATTCTTTCTTCGGTGAAACCGATTATAAATAAAGAACAGTTGCAAATCATGCAGGAGGAGGCTGCAAAAGTATTTGTACATAAAGATATCGCAGCATATGCGGTGCGATTGGTTAATTTCACCAGAAATCATCCGGATATAGAGCTCGGTATCAGTCCGAGAGGAACGATTGCCATCGTGAAGGCAGCTAAGGCACTTGCATACATAGAGGGCAGGGATTACGTGATTCCTGATGATATCAAACATGTGTTGTATGATGCGACGAATCATAGAATTGTTTTGTCGGGCAGGGGAAAGAGCCAGGGAGCGACAGTAAAGACAATTATTCATGATATGATAAAAAATGTAACTGAGGATAAATAAAAGGGGTATATTAGATTGAAAAAGAATAGAATTGTTTATGGCGTGATTTTGCTGGTATTATTCTGGATTATGGTTATGTACAGTGACTGGAAATCCGAACTGGCCTTTAAAGTATGCATTCTCATTCCGCTGCTCACTGCAATCATTGGTTATATTACCTGCAGAAATATAAAAGTATATTTTGATGAGAAAGAAGAATACTGTCAGAAACATGATTCAATAAAAAAATATATCATGTTTGAAAACAGAACATTTTGCGGAATTCCAAGAGTAGAAGCGCAGATTACGATTCGTGATTATATGGGCAATGAACAAAAACGGACGATTGTTGCAAACGTGGAGAAACGTTCCGTTCGGAATTTTGGAATGGATATGACATTTCATCATTATGGAATTATGTCTATTCAGATAACACAAATCAAGGTATATGACAGTTTCCGGCTTTTTTCATTCCGAAAAAAATTAGACATGGAAACGATGATATTTGTATTTCCTGATATGGAAAATGATATTCAGTTTCATATGAAAGAAAGCAGTTCTTTCGAGGAAGAGGATGAGAAAGAGCCGGCGGCTTCTGCAAAACGTGGAATGAACAAAGGCGAAATACTTGAGGTAGATGAGTATCACGAAGGGGACGATGTCAGAAATATTCACTGGAAATTAAGTTCAAAAGCGGAAAATCTGATTGTAAAACACTATGGGGATGATACGGACGAGACAGTGTCTGTTTACGTAGATACCCGGGTGGATGAGAATAAAAAATATGGAGGTTGTGACAGTCTGCTATCGGTACTGTATGCTCTGGTGGAGGCCTGCTGCAGGCAACAGCGGGAGTACCGGATTTTTAGCTATGATGGACAAGAATGTATAGAAACAGATCTGCACAATATATTAAGACATATTAAAACCGGACAGGAGAAAGGTCTTTCAATTACCTCTTTATTGCCGGAGAGGGGAAAACAAGGAAACAGTATCTATCTGACTTTGGAACAGATAGATAAGAAAACTCTTCCGGAGAATACAGGCTATCTGAAAGTAGATAGAAACCAGATAAGGAGAAAAAAATATTGGCTGGATGATACTACAGTAGTGTGTATATCGGAAGAGGATGAGTGGGAGGAAAAACAGAATCAGTTTTTCATTGAGCCGTATAATGATAATAATCGAAAGCGTAAAAAAATCAGATATGCAGATCAGTTTGGATATTTATTTTTTCAGTCAATCGTAGCTCTGGCGGCATCTTCCATTGCCGTGTATTCTATTAATGATGTAATCTATATTTATCAGGATACATTATCTGCCATATTTCCAGTCATTATATTTGTGGGAATCCATTTTTTTCTCAATTGGGTGACCTGCGAGATGGAGAATCAGAAAAAAGCAGCACGACTTAAAAATAGTATTATTTTTTTCGGATATCTGGCTATCGTTCTGGCCGGCGGGGTCTGGTTTGTAGTAGATGGAACACTGGAAGTAGCCGGCTTATTTCAACAGGACATACTCATAGTCGGTGAGGAAGATTATGGATTTTTGAAATTTTCTGATGAGAATATAAACTGGTTGCTGATTTTGGTTGCCTATGCAATCGTGGATGTGATATACAACTTCTGTCTGGAATTTGTCCTGATGGTACACATTCTTGTCGTAGTTCCGCTTATGAGTATCGCCTTGATTGTGGGTATGGTTCCCACATCTTTTGTATGGTTTGTGGCACTGTTCTATTTTCCTGTGATTTTCACCATGAGCAATTATCTGAAATATAACAGGCATCGTAAGAAAAAATATCTTTCGGACGATTACCCTTATACGGGAAATAATGGCGTGTGGGCTTCCTTGACTTCCATCGTTATCACTGCTTTGGCCTTGCTTATAGCTGCAGCTATCACATTTGCAGGGGGATATCAGCGGGCGGAATGGATGATAGAATTAAAATCAGATATAAATGAAGTTCTGGAAGCAGAGAATTTGCAGGAGGGTCTGCAGAAAATTTCTGATATGTTTGGAAATAAAAATGAGCTTTCGGGCAGCGACAGAGGTGTTCTTGATGATACACAGAAAATAGCCTATACCGGGGAAACTGTACTGAAAGTGACGGTTACAGATAACATAGGAGACTGCTTTTATCTGAAATCATTTGCCGGGTCAAATTATACAGGAAAGCAGTGGGTGGCCAGAAGTGCAGATGAACTGCAGGAGGAATGGGAATTTTTGGATGAAAGCTTCAAAAGTTCTGCATATGAGGAAAATGAGTCAAGATTAAAGGAAATATACAATTCACAGACGGCAGCATTTCGGGAAGGATTATCCTGGAAACTGGCAAAATGTCAGTATGAGGGAAGCTACCGGGTATCAGTTGGAGTTGCCCGGTATTATCGCATGCGGGTGGAAAGCCTTTTGTCTGATGATAGTAATGTATATAAGCCATACTATTCTCTGACAGAGAAAAAAGGTGGATATGTATATGGTGGGGATGGGTATGAATACAGATCAAAAGGAGTAAAGGGTAGTCTTTCTGAATTTACCGGTTATATGCTGGAGGATAGTCAGGATATAGGAAAGTTTTTAAGAACATATGGCGAATATCCACAGATTATGGGGACAGGAGAAACTGCAAGTGAGATAAAGAAATTGAAAAATCTGGAAAGCGACTATGCGGAATATGTAGAAGAAAATTATCTGGATGTTCCGGATACACTGACTTCTGTTATGGAGCAGTTTCAAAAGGTAAAAACGGTGTATAACGGACAGGAAGTTACACTGACCTGTGGTGATAAGCAATACCGGACCTTAGGATATGAACCATATATTCAGTATGTCCGAAAGTACTTTCAAAATAAAAAATTTACCTATAATATTAACATTGTCCGTCAAAATGCGGATGCAGATTTTATAGAAGAATTTATGGCAAGAAAAACGGGATATTGTATTCATTTTGCATCAGCAGCGGTAATGATGTTTCGGAGCATGGGAATTCCTGCAAGATATGCAGAAGGATTTCTTGTCAAAGGGGGAGAAAGCCTGTATTATGAAGTACCTGACAATGCGGCTCATGCATGGGTTGAAATCTATCAGGAAGGATTGGGATGGATACCGGTAGAGGTCACACCCGGAACGGAAGGCTATGTGATTCATCAGGAAGAAACGACGGTTTCTCAAACACCTTCGGAACAGGAATCAGAGACAAAAAACGGTGGAGAAACAAAGAACACAAGGGAAGAGACTACTGTTGCCGGAAAAAATCAGGAAGAAACTACCACAGAAGCGAAGAAACAGATGCAACCGGGGACAAGGGAAAATCATGGCTCCCTATATATTCTGTTACTGATGGTTTTATTTGTTACAGTATTTTTGGCTAGATATCAAAAGTGCTGTAATGACAATCTGAAAAAACTTCGAAGCAGAGATGAGAGAGTGCAGGCAGGTGAAGCAGAGCGCCAACTTATGGAAATCATAAGGCTGTTTGGTATACCATTCACTTCCTGTGCGACGAATAAAGAAAAGGCAAGAGTGCTTGAAGAAGTCTTGATCAGTAATTCCATCACTTTTGAGGAGGCTTATGAAGCTCTGGCAGTGATAGATAAATATCATTATGCGAGAGAAACATCGTTTGGAAAAGATGATGCCCGGGTATTAAAAGATTTCTTGAAAAAGTATGGACCGGAAATGTTCAGACAGGGTAAAGGAAATGAAAAATTTATGTACAAGTATATCAAATGCTTGTATTTAAAAGACAAATAGGGTATAATCTTATTTATGAATTAAAGTAATGTAAGTGCAGCGAAAGCGGCCGGATAGGAGGAAA
Source organism: Lachnospiraceae bacterium (assembly GCA_034172985.1). Classification (GTDB taxonomy): domain Bacteria; phylum Bacillota; class Clostridia; order Lachnospirales; family Lachnospiraceae; genus CAG-303. The sequence continues at coordinate 4,822 of JAXFDY010000014.1, read as the reverse complement.
AAATGTTAGTTTCAGCAAAAGAAATGCTTCAAAAAGCAAAGGCAGGTCATTATGCAGTAGGACAGTTTAATATTAATAATCTTGAGTGGACAAAAGCAATTTTGTTAACTGCAGAAGAATTAAAATCCCCAGTTATACTTGGTGTATCTGAAGGTGCAGGAAAGTATATGTGTGGATATAAGACCGTAGTAGGCATGGTAAATGGTATGCTTGAGGAGTTGAAAATTACAGTTCCTGTGGCATTGCATCTGGATCACGGCAGCTATGAAGGATGCTTAAAATGTGTAGAAGCAGGTTTTTCATCTATTATGTTTGATGGTTCTCATTATCCGATTGATGAAAACGTAGCTAAGACAAAAGAACTTGTAAAAATTGCTGCAGACCATGGTATGTCTCTGGAAGCAGAAGTAGGAGCTATCGGAGGAGAAGAAGATGGCGTGGTAGGTAAAGGTGAATGTGCAGATCCAAAGGAATGTAAAGCCATTGCTGATCTTGGTGTAGATATGCTGGCAGCAGGTATTGGAAATATTCATGGAAAATATCCTGCAAACTGGGAAGGATTGAGCTTTGAGACACTGGATGCTGTTCAGCAGCTTACAGGGGATATGCCATTAGTTCTTCATGGAGGTACAGGTATTCCGGATGATATGATTAAGAAAGCTATTTCACTTGGTGTGGCAAAGATTAATGTAAATACAGAATGCCAGCTTTCTTTTGCAGCTGCAACACGTAAGTATATTGAGGAAGGAAAAGATGAGCAGGGTAAGGGATATGATCCTAGAAAACTTCTTGCTCCTGGATTTGAGGCAATTAAGAATACAGTAAAGGAAAAGATGGAGCTTTTCGGTTCTGTCGGAAAAGCAGAGTAAGGATAACATGAAACAGAGATTAATCAGATATGCGATTATGGTCATAGCGTTGGGGGTATTTGTATATTCTGCGTACCGGCTTACTCTGATCTATATTGAGAGTAAGGATAGTCTGGAAGTTTATGATGAAGTCAAAAACATGTTTCTTTCCGGAGAGGCAGGAGGGGAAGCAGAGACAGACGAAAAGGGAATGACGATATCAAATAGCAACAATGGCGGAAAGTTTGTCTGGGACTATGATAAGATGCTGGCTTACAATCCGGAGGCGGTGGGTTACATCCGGCAGGATAATGGTGAATATATAGATAATCCGATTTTGCTGCATTCGGATAATGAGTATTACCTCAATCATCTGGCGAATAATCAGGTAAGCAGTGTTGGAAGCATATTTGTGGATTACAGAATCACAGAGGGATTGGAAGCCCGCAATGCCATTATATACGGACATAATATGGGAAAACGTGTAAATAATATTATGTTTGGTTCATTGAACTGGTATTATTATTGTGATAGTGATCCTGAGTATTATAAAAATCATCCGACCTTTGATGTCTATGTGGGGTATAAGCATTATAAATATTATGTTTTTGCCGTATATAAAACTGAGGCCGAAGGCGGATGGACCTATACATATTCTTTTGAAAATGATGAAGCATTTTTGAAATATGTCAATGACTGTAAGACCCGTTCTAAGTATACCTTTGAGCAGGCAGGAGAGATTACGGCACAGGATAAGATTATCACTTTGTCTACCTGTTGCGAAAGTGATGATAAGCGAATGATTGTTCAGGCAGTCAGGAGAGAGCAAATCGATGATGTGCCAAATGTACCGGAAGGCGAGGCGGCGATGGAGTCGAGAAGTGCGATTAATATCGGAGTCGAGGGAAGTGAGGAAACTACAGTACCTGTAGAAACACAACCGGCAGAGACGCAGGCACCGGAGCAGAAACCGGCAGAGACGCAGGCACCGGAGACAAAGCCGGCAGAGACACAGGCACCGGAGACAAAGCCACCAGAGACGCAGGCACCGCCGGAAACCACCACAGGGGAAGCGGATGTAACGCCTGTGGAGCCGGAAGCGGGTTCTTAAAAATCTTCTGAAAAAATATAAATTAACAATATATTTTTAGGTAAAAATAGAAAAATTAAGAATTTCTATAAAAAGTACTTGCATTTTTTAAGAAAATGATGTATCTTATGTCTGTAAGGGCGATGCCCAATATATTGTAGATTTATTATGCAGAACAATGGCGTTCCAACTTTTTTTTGGAGCGCCTATTTTTATATAATAGGAATTAAGATGCAATTTCCTATTATATGATGTTAGGGTCAAAAGCCCCTAACTATGATACCTACGGATTGTTACGTACTATGTACTCCCACAATCCTGCAAAATATTCGCATATCGTGGTGCTTATGCCCCACTTTTACGCTCATATTTTGGCGGGTCCCAAGGACATTCACCCACATTTGAGCAAGCTCATGTGGGTTCAGACCTTTTGACCCTGGTATCATTCTATAAAAAGTATAATAAGTTATCATAGAATCATGAAAGGAATGGATAAGATGAGTGAAGTATTAAATGTTGAGGAAATTTTTGGCCAGAACGTATTTACTCTTGGAAAAATGAAAGAACGTCTGCCAAGAAAAGTTTTTAATGAAGTAAAAAATGTAATGGATCACGGCGGAGAGTTATCTCTTGCGGCTGCTGATGTTGTTGCTAAGGCAATGAAGGACTGGGCAGTAGAGCATGGTGCTACACATTATACACATTGGTTCCAGCCATTGACAGGTGTCACAGCAGAGAAACATGATTCATTTGTTACAAATCCGGATGAAGACGGAAAGATGCTTATGGAGTTCTCTGGTAAAGAGTTGATTAAAGGTGAGCCTGATGCATCATCATTCCCATCAGGTGGTCTGAGAGCTACATTTGAAGCAAGAGGATATACAATCTGGGATATTACATCTCCTGTATTTTTGAAGGAAGATGCTACAGGTGTTGTTCTTTGTATTCCGACAGCATTCTGTTCTTACACAGGAGAAGCTTTGGATAAGAAAACTCCTCTTCTGAGATCTATGGAGGCTGTTAGCGAACAGGCACTGAGAATCGTAAGATTATTTGGTAATACAGAGGCAACAAAAGTTACTGCATCTGTAGGACCGGAACAGGAATACTTCCTTGTAGACAGAGATAACTTCCTTGCCAGAAAGGACTTGATTTATACCGGAAGAACATTATTCGGGGCACCGGCACCAAAGGGTCAGGAACTGGATGACCACTATTTTGGAACAATCAGAGAACGTGTAGGTGCATTCATGCACGACTTAAATATCGAATTATGGAAGTTAGGCATTACTGCTAAGACTCAGCATAATGAAGTTGCTCCTGCACAGCATGAGCTGGCACCAATTTATAATACTGCAAACGTGGCAGTAGATCACAACCAGCTGGTTATGGAGACAATGAAAGAAGTTGCAGAGCGTCAGGGTCTTGCATGTCTTCTCCATGAGAAACCATTTGCAGGTGTAAATGGTTCCGGTAAACATGATAACTGGTCTATTACAACAGACAATGGTGTAAACTTACTTGATCCGGGTGATACACCAAATAACAATAAGCAGTTCTTATTAGTTCTTGCCTGCATCATGAAAGCTGTTGACAGACATGCTGATTTGCTTCGTCAGTCTGCATCAGATGTTGGTAATGATCACAGATTAGGAGCAAACGAGGCACCTCCGGCTATTATTTCTATGTTCTTAGGTGAACAGCTGGAAGATATCGTTGAACATATTATTAAAGATGGCGTGGCAACTACAAGCTTAGAAGGTGGAAAGCTTCAGACAGGTGTAAGTACACTTTCAGATATTGGTAAGGATGCTACCGATAGAAACAGAACATCACCATTTGCTTTTACAGGTAATAAGTTTGAGTTCCGTATGGTAGGTTCTAAAGATTCTATTGCAAGCCCGAATACTACATTGAATGCCATCGTAGCAGAAGCTTTCTGTGAAGCTGCTGATGAGCTTGAAAAAGCAGAGGATTTCGATTCAGCATGTGACGCATTGATTCAGAAGTATATGACAGAGCATCAGAGAATTATCTTCAATGGCAACGGATATTCAGATGAATGGGTTGCTGAGGCCGAGAGAAGAGGACTTCCAAATATCAAGTCCATGGTAGATGCAGTAGAAACACTGACAACTGATAAAGCTGTTGCACTGTTTGAGAAGTTTAAAATCTTTACAAAGAAAGAGCTTGAATCAAGAGAAGAAGTATTGTATGAGCAGTATTCAAAGGTAATTAACATTGAAGCTCTGACAATGATTGATATGGCTACAAAGCAATATATTCCATCTGTTATTAAGTATACAAAGGAACTTGCAGATACAGTCTTAAAGGTAAAAGAAGCTGGTGCAGATACTTCTGTACAGACAGAGATGCTGGCTGAAATTTCTGAATTATTAAAAGAAGCAAAGGCAGCATTGGAAACTCTTAAGGTTTCACAGGCAAACGGTATTGTAAAAGAAGGTAAGGAGCAGGCATTCTTCTATAAAGATACTGTTATGACAGATATGAACAACTTGAGAGCACCTATCGATAAGCTTGAGATGCTGGTAGATAAGGAATTCTGGCCAGTACCATCATATGGTGACCTTACATTTGAAGTATAGAATGATAAACAGAATAGTAGTTTTCGATTTCAGGAGATGGTTTTTTAAACCATCTCCTGAAATAATTTTATCTTATGAGTTACCCGACAAATGAGCCTGATGTCGATTTTTTCGTGCTTTGCACTCTCAAAATCGACGCAAACATTCGAAATTCGCTCATTTTTCTGCGAAAAATGGCTACTTTCTCATGTTTAGCGGGACCCATAGACCTAAAAATACATGCAAGCATGTATTTTATGTCCATTTGTCCCTTGGCTCATCTTATAGGAAATTTAGAA
>JAXFDY010000046.1:0-2748 GCA_034172985.1 Lachnospiraceae bacterium | reverse complement strand
GTTTTTTTAACAGAACAGATGAACGAACGTGTAAAAACAGAGAAGCCATATTGTATTGTTGAAGGCATTTATAATTCTAGTGAGGATAGAAAAATTATAGAAAAGAATTATGAGGTAAAAACAATTTTTTATTCTGGAATGCTATATGAAAAGTTTGGTGTTAAGAAACTCTTGGATGCATTCCGAAGTTTAAAGAATCCAAATTATCGTCTTCAAATATGCGGGTGCGGTGAACTGGAAGAATGTATAAGGGAATCAGTCCTCATAGACAAACGAATACAATTCCTGGGGTTAATAGATAGAAAGAAAGCTCTTGAATTACAATCTATGGCGAGCTTGTTGGTAAATCCTCGAACTCCAGAAGGTGACTTTACTAAATATTCTTTCCCATCAAAGGATATTGAGTATTTAGTATCTGGTACACCTACGTTAATATACCAACTCCCGGGAATCCCTACCGAGTACTACGACTACTGTTATTCGTTAGGCCCCAATGAACTATCAGTTGAAGATTTAGGGAAAAAGATTAACGAGATTCTATCATTGCCAGATAGTATCAACAAGGCTATCGGGCAAAGCGCTCGTAATTTCATCATCGAAAAGAAAAATGACAAAGTACAAGCTGAAAAAATAATTAAGTTAATATCAAATCTATGAATATTAAGGGTATAATTCTAAAATATGAATCGACATTATCCTATTTATACAGACTCTTTTATTTGACTTCTTTAAGAAAAAGTGGCGTCAATAACAAAGTGGATGTTAGAGCATTTATGAAAAAAAGCGCTATTACTATTAATGGGAATAATAATACAATTATAATTGAGGGGGGGGTAAATCGTATCCAGAATTGCAAGTTTATTATCAGAGGTAATGATTGCGTTATTCACATAAAAAGAAGTTGTGTCTTGCGGAATTCTTGTTTGCTTATTGAAGATGATAAAGGATCAATATATATAGGCAACAATACAATTTTTGCTGGTTCTGTTCATGCTGCTGCTACAGAGGGCCGCACGATTAGAATTGGCGATAGTTGTTTGTTTTCAAGCAATATTCAAATAAGGACAGGAGATTCCCATGCTATTTATGATTTGATGAACAACAAAAGAATAAACACCGCTTTAGATGTGACTATTAGCAATCATGTTTGGATCGGTCAAAATGTTACAATTCTGAAAGGATCTAATATAGGAAATAATAATGTGGTTGGCACTGGAGCAATCGTAACCAATAAGGTGCCAGTTGACAATTGCATTTTAGGAGGTATTGGAGGAAAAGTGTTAAAACAAAATATAAATTGGCAGGAAGAAAGGCAACAATAATGAACATTAATGAAAGTAAATATGATATCAGTAATAATTCCAATATATAATGCAGAGGCATACATAAGTGAATGCCTGCAATCAGTAGGAAATCAATCGTATAAGGATTTCGAGGTTATCTGTGTGAATGACGGATCGCCAGATAATAGTGCCGACATCTGTCAACGTTTTGTTGACAAAGATAAGCGATTTCGACTAATTAATCAAGAGAACGGAGGTGTTTCATCTGCACGTAATAGAGCTCTTAAAGAAGCCAAGGGTGAATATGTATGCTTTGTGGATTCTGATGATGTAATTGAGCCTCACTTCTTGGAACATCTTATAGAACTTGCAAAAGATGGTGCTTTTGCCATTTGCAGCTATTCCAGAGTGTTTTCTGAATTAACTTCAAAGGCATCCAAGATAACCGAGTATAAGGCAAATGACTTTATACGGTGTGTACTAAATGAGTCTATAGAACATCCTAACATTTGTATGATGCTATTCAAAAATAGCATCATACAAACGAAACATTTGGATTTCACCCTCGGATGTGTTCGAAATGAGGATACAGAGTTTTATATGAAGTATCTTGTTAATGAGAAAAAAGTTAGGGTATCTGATTATAAAGGTTACTATTATAGAAACAATGAAAATTCAGCAGCACATCGGTTCGATATTAAGGCTTTGACTTTCATTGAGGCGGACGCCCGCATCTCAAAAAATCTTGTAGAGAATAACATAATTGCAGATGATAACCATATCGTTCCGGCAAGTGTGCAGTATTTTGTTTACCAAACTGCTCGTCAAGGTAACAAAGAGCTATACGATTACATTCATGAGCATTATGATGTGAAACCAATGATGAAGAAAATGACATCATTCCCACGGATGGTTCGGAAGGGGGTGGCGTATTGTTATCTATTCTTAGGCAGGTCATTATTCTACAATTTCATATCGAAATTATAAGCAAGATGACACGACAAATTGAATTTGATTTATTGAAGGGATGGGGAATACTATTCGTTATTTTAGGGCATTCGGTACCTGATTTCCCTGTGAATCTTAGGGCAGACATGGTGTCAGGTACAGTGGAACAACTTATGTATGCCTTCCACATGCCCTTGTTTTTCATTTGTGCCGGAAGTATGGTGCAAATGGCAGATAATAAACTCTCTATGATTGGTGGGGGGTATTTGACATTCCTTAAAAAGAAGTTTTTAAGATTGATGATCCCATATCTTAGCTTCTCTGTTCTTTCTTTGGGATTAAAATTAGTGTTTTCTTCATTTACTCGCAGTTCAGTTGATCTGTTTTCAAGTATATATGGAATAGTATGCGAAGGCAAATACTTCTGGTTCCTGTATGTAATGTTTGAGGTCCTAATAACTATAGAATTTCTGAAGTTGTTGAAATTAAAGGTCGTATATATATGGTTGATTGCCAT
>JAXFDY010000126.1:0-6439 GCA_034172985.1 Lachnospiraceae bacterium | reverse complement strand
CTTCCTTTTTCTCGATTTGATTCAAACTCGATTCCGGTAATTCTGATATTTCTTCTTTGTCAGACTCTTGATTGCCTTCATTTGTTCTTGATTGATCGTTTCTTGAAGTATCTGTAGTTGACAACTCTTCTTCATTGGAATGCAGATCCTCAGTCTCAGGATAATCATTGCCACAATCTATTTGTTTTTCTGATTCTCTACTCAGTTCTTCTCTCTCTCGTGAAAAACCTACTAGTTTCTGTGGCTCATTTTCCACTTGTTTTTGCGAAGGACCTAAATTCAAATGATCTTTAACACGAGGATAAGCGATGCCTAATAATTCCAAGAATTTCTCATCTTCAAAGAATGAAGCGCAATACTCCTTTACCATCCTAATAATCTCGGATGTACTGAGATCCTTATTTAGTATTCTCATGATTGTCCTTTCATCATCTTTACCTGGTATATCCATGACCTCTATCAAGGTTTTGGACATTGGCGCAAATATAAATTTGTCCTGCCAGTCATTCAGATAATAAAAGGTTTTCGTTGAATCGTCATAATAGAAATCATCTACATTCTTTCTGTAAAGGGAGTTCTCTTCTTTACATGTAATTGTGATATCTCCACAACGTACGAAATTTAAATCGGCGATTATTGTGAGATAATTAGTATATGCCTCATACCATGATTCTCCTTCCGGTGCATTAATGATAGTTGAAAGAAGCAAGCTCTTTTGCGTAAGAATTTGCCTGATGCGCTCAGATTCTATTGTTTTATCTGCAGATGGAATAGTCTCAAAATCGCTGTTATCTCCTCCGTGGAGTATTTTGATCTGGAGAATATTCTGACATATTGTATCAAATGCATTATCATCATCTGATATAGTATCATTGCTTATTACAAGAGAATCATTACCGAAATGTCGAAGGAAGAACTTATCTTCAGGTCGACGTCCTATAGCGTACAATGTATTGATATGAGCAGATTCTTTCTTACCATTCAACCAATTAGCAGATGATGATTTATGATATGTTTGCAAATCATCTTCAGTTATTTCTTTTGCTGTATGGTATTCAAGAAGTAGCGACAAAACGTATCTTCTTTTGGCTGTATTATCTACTTTTGAATTAAGCAGATATTCAAAGCAATGGTCTTTTGATAGTTTACCAAGGAAATCCAAGTCTCTTATCGGATTTGGATACTCTATTGACTCATTCTGTTGATCTTTGAAAGATTCATAAATGCCAAATGCCCTATATTCGCATCCTTTCTCCAATTGGTTCACATATGAAGAAAGATTTTCTTTGCCATTCCCATCAAATGTATTGTATAAGCTCTCTGCGGTCTTTACACCATTTGTGGTTGGTACACATGCGACATTTTTGAAAAGCCCTTCTTCTATCATAGATGAAACGCTCTCTCTACTTCGTGAGTCAGATAAATAGGAGTTCCAGAAGTATGTGGCAAAACGTTGATTGTCGAGGAGTGCAATATCCTCCTTCTGGAACAGATGATGTATACCCATATCTCCAAGTAAAGCTAGGATACCTTTGAATTGTGAGTATTTGTCAGAGATGTAATCAAGACTTTCAATGCCACATGACTGAAAATCACAATATGGAGAATAGGCAGATCCTTCAGTGAGTGTGTTTGCGGAACATAAAACACCCTTACTGTTATACAACTTTATACCCTTTACATAAGATGAATACAGAAAGGAATTAGTATGATTCCACCATGCAGCGATATCTTTTATGAATAAGTAGTGAACGTCTTCTGATATTTCAGGTTTGGTTGTTTCTGCATTTTCGGCGGATGATAGCGTCTCTGCTAAATGCTGTTGGTTAGAAAACTGTAATAATTTTGCTAATAGCCAGGATTCTTTATCAGCTATCACTTTGCTACCGGCTCTTTCACCAATGCTCTTATAGAAACGAACCTGATCCTCTCCATAGTCTTTAATTTGTGACAACAGTGGAAGATATGGCATTGGTTCTTCAAATGGCGCAAATTCATTTTGTTGAATGAATACGATGCTTGAGATTGGCACGAGGCCACCATTAGATTCAACATGAATCTTGTTAAGGTCATTCTTTAATTTGTTAACGACATCAGGATTCGATGTATCTGCCAGATATTTTTCAATAATGTCCTTATTTTGATATAACAGGATAGGTACTTTCGTGTTAATGTTCTCCGGCTTGTCTAGATTAGGAATGATTGTATTCATTATCAATTCCTCATTGCTAGATAAGAATCCTGCTGACTCCCAAAACTTCTTCCAGGAGATTATAGTATCGTCTTCTGTATTCTCAAGATAGTCTCCTTGTACCGTATATGCTTCCTTGACATATTCGCTAAGCATATATTCAATACCACCAGATCCGACAAAATAATTGTCAGATACATAACAAGATAGATCTGTGCTTAATACATTTAACTTGCACTCGTTGTCCTTTATGTGTTTACTATATAATGGGAATACACGTAAGGATGACAAATGTTTCTGATTGTCTTTATTTGATGCTCCTGGTATACCTTTGATTATACGCCAGAAAGATATGTTTGCTTGATATTCTGAAGTCTTCTGGCGGACATTCTCTTTCCCTTTTGTGGTAATCCAATCAACTATTTCTTTGAATGTGTAGTCTATATTTCCAAGAATGTCAATCCAGTATTCTTTATCATCTTTCTTTTCACTAAAGTATGCTGCAGGGATGATATCCATTGAGCTTGCCTGAGCAAATCCGGCTTTAATGAGCCCTTCAACTTCGGAATTATTGATGTGATGTCCAGTACTTGTCATAGACATCACAGCACCGTTTTCACCCATAACATAGACAGGGAAACTTTTGATAATGGCTTGTTCTTCCTTGGAGAAGTTATCCCTATTTGCCTTGAAATAATTGTGGAATGATATGTTCAAGTCAATGGTGCTCATGTGCTCTGTAATAGCTCTCTTGTTACTAGCTACATCTTCTTTTAAGAAAGAAGAATAACTGAACTCGGTTGCTTTCAAAGCAACAAATATCGGCTTTTCATATGTTTTATCCTTAGCATATGAATCATAGGAATCAGATATGACCCCAACAATACCTTCCGGCATCCAGTCTTGACAAGCTGCGTCTTTCGCTTGAACAGAATGTCTATAGTATTTGTTTGGTTTGCTTGTAATTTCTGATGAATTACATGTTACAAAAGGGTAACCAGTTGCATGGAATGGATTAGTGCCTTCTGCGAATATATACGAATAGTTGTCACAGATGAACTTGAAGAAATCAAGGTTGTTCTGCTTAATGATTTCTCTTTTGTTGGTGATTTCTTCAGTCTCTTCCTGCTGTTTGTATAAAGGAGTAATACTGGTTATTATGTCCTTAAGGTTCTTTATCACCACATGCTTGCAGAAATTACCTATAGTTGCATCCTTGATTGAGAATTTTTCCTTCAAAAACTTTGCGGCATTCTCGGCCCCATAGATTGATAAGGCTTCGTTACATTTTGGATCAAGATTGAAAGCCCAATCCTCATTAATCCAATCCTTCTTTAGTAATGAAGAAATCTGATTCGAGGAAAGGTCAGACATAAAAATAATATTGTCTTTTCCTGTTTTGCAAGATATAGTATTATCATCATTGCATATAGGTAGAGAGAAATGATTGAATGTTCCTATTTCTTTCTCATCCTTAATTGAATAGAGGAAATGCAGAAGTTCTGCATTAGCGGATAAATCCTTTGTCTTCAGATTAATAGCTTCAATATGAGCGGCCTGTCCCTTAATTACTTTGTCATATAGGTTCTTTTTCGAAAAATCAATTACATTGTATTTCCCGAATAGTTCTATTGCCTTTTTCTTCTCTTGCTCAGGTGTAGGTATGTATTTATCAGATAGGACTGAATACCAACTGGTATCGACCCATTTCTGAGACTGGATTGTTACAGCGTCTTTATTGTAGAAGAAACAGATGTCGGATAGAAGTCCCCACTGATTGTCGGCAAGAATAATCGGGAAGCTCTTTACAATCTGTGCGTTTATGCCATGTTTAACAATGAACTTAAACATTTTGAGATTAGTGTCTTCTACTTTTAGGAGAGTAAGATTATTGTCCTTTTCTGAAGAAGTCTCAAATAAAGGTTTAATCACAGAAGAATAGGCTTTATAATCAGCCCAAGAGAACACTTTGATTTTATCAAGATAGTTACAACCTTCAGAACTGTCAGTTTCCAATGCCTTTCTTGTTCCTGGTGCCAAGAATGATAATTGGTTTTCAAAAGCAGTCAATAACAATCTGTCTTCATCAATGTCGAAGAACAAAGATGAAGCAGGGCACAGTTTTGATGTATTCTGGTTGATAAACAGAGCCTTTGTAAGGTAATTGTTTTTGTATGGATAATCCAAAATAAACTCAATTACCTTTGTGTTCGTTTGTGGCTTTGCTAATTCTTCTAGGAATACGCTGTTCTTAAACAAATCTTGAAGATTCTCTTCTTTGAATACAGCGCACTTGCTGTCATCCTTGAGAATCTTGGCAAGTTTCGGATTAGAACTAATACATTCAAGAGGAAGATATTTGTCCAAATTATTGGTTAAAGACCTAAACTGAAGCTGATCCAGAATCTTCTTGGTAGAAAAACCAGTCACATCTCTAATCACATTGCAAGGTAGTTGTAGATCGTCATTTCCTTCAACAGGAATGATAGGGATTAAACCCAAATTCTCTTTGAAACCGGCTTCAAATTCATCAATAAACATTGCATATGATTTACCAACTCCTGATTTTGCTTTCTCAAAATCAGGTATTAGGTTAAAGACTGATTCAGGGGTGAATCCCTCTGTCAATAAATGTCTTAACCACTTAACAAATTGCTGTCCTGCAATCTTTGCGAATAATTTGTTGAATTGAACGTCAGTTTTCAATTGGCTTCTGTCTCCAGAAGGCACCATGTCGGTGTTCATAAGAAATGGGAATCCAAATTCAGCTTTGGTTGGAAGATAACAGTTTACTGTGGCATCTTTAACGGCTTCGATCACATTACCATTCCTCTTAGCAGCAAAGGAGACATAGGTGTCTGTGAAGGTTTTATACTTAGGCGGTATTCTCCTTTCTGGGTGATTATTACACTCTGACACAATAACCTTTCTTTCAGTTTCTTCATCTAGAATATGCTTGTAGAATTCAGAAATTGTCCAGTTCAGTGATTCTCCCTTTGCACAGATTATGGGTTCCTCTCCAGGGAAGAAAACTTTTACAGACTTTATGTTAGGGATGAATATGATATCTCTAATATCCTTGAACATGTCACGAAGCACATATTCATGGCTTTTCTCTGAGTCCTGGTTCTTGTCCATGCCATATAGATAGTCATATTTTCTCGGCATCATGACGGTCTGAACATTGAAGTGCTTATATCCATTCTTAATAATCTCTGCGATAGAGCTGTCAATACCCATTAAATCAGGTATAGTTGTCCACACAGGCATTATTTGGAATGGACGGCCTTCCTTTTCATGGTTCTTGTCAAAACGGAACATATATGCGCCGGTTCTAACATATACCCAATCGTGGGCATGGAATACTGTTTTGAATCCAATACCCTTATAACCGATTGCATTTTTGTTTTTGGTTTTGCTTCCATTGCCGATGCTGCAAATGCTGGCAACGTCTCTTGGCGTGAATTGTGAACCAGAATGACGACATATCAAACACTTGTCTGTCATATGAAATTCTACTTCAACAGGAATACTATTTCCTTCGGGATCTTTAATCGGATAATCATTGGCATTTTGAAGTAGCTCATATATGAAAGTGCCATCGCTGCTAGCCATCAGTTCTGAACTGATGGTTTCCATAGCGGTGTTCATTGCAGAACCATGAGCACGATCATCCCAAAGTTTGTGAAGATTGTCTGTTAGCTCATGAGGATCTATAGGCTTTACAGTTTTAGATTTATCAATATCTAACACATAACCTCTTTCGTTGTCTGATATAGTGATCTTCCAGTTGAACTTGTAATATGTATTTGTTATTAAATGATTTAAAGGACCATCTAAAGCGATGATTATTTCACGGTTTTCTTCTTTTCCATTGAGCGAAGGATATTTGTGTTCTTGAAACAGTGTGTCTCTAATATCAGATATTTGATACTGACCATTATCATTTATCTCGTAGAAGCCAACGATTTCAGGCCATCCAAATTCTTCATATTCTATTAAGTCCCTATAGTGTTCACCTACAAAAGGTTGTTTAAATAAATCTTCTGGAAATTTCTCTGGCATTTTCTCTGTTTTTTGAGAAGGTCTTTCTTTTGCATTGTTTCTGGGACTTTCTTTTGAATATGTTGGAATAGACGAATTCCTTTTGAGTCTTATGTAGTACACAGGAATGGACTTGGATTCATCAGCAAATATTTCATATGCATTTGTGAGCTTAATTAATGGGAGTAATTTAGAGACTCCATA
>JAXFDY010000107.1:0-25269 GCA_034172985.1 Lachnospiraceae bacterium | reverse complement strand
CTCCATTATACCAAATGGAACATATTTATGCCCTTTTTATTGGCTGAAATATTGAATTTTCAAGGTTCAACACACCTTATTGGTGTGGGACGTTTGAGTGTTTAATTTATTTTTTTAGAGGGCCGGATGACGGCTGTAGGAATTTGTGCAAGAATCACTGCAATAAAGATCAGAGCACATCCTGACAGTTCGCGTCCGCCCATTTTTTCGCCCAGAATTATCCAGCCGGCAATGACGGAGAAAACAGATTCCAAACTTAATAAAAGGGAGGCAACGGTGGGATTGACTCCCTGCTGTCCCACAATCTGAAGGGTATAGGCTACACCGCAGGAGAAAATACCGGCGTATAGAATCGGAATCCATGCATCAGAAGAAGCCAGAGCCGGGGCCCATGCACGAATTCCGGATAAAGAGTGTTTCATATCTACGAAAAACATTGGAATCATAGAGAGGATACCGGTTACAAAAAATTGGATACAGGACATACGGACACCGTCTACCAGAGGGGAAAAGTGATCAATCACTAAAATATGTATGGCAAATGCCAGGGCACACAGCAACAGAAGCAGATCAGAAAAACGGATAGAAAAGGAACTGTCCATGCATAAAAGATAAAGACCTGCTAAAGTGATGATGACTCCTATCCAGATATTTAAACTGCATTTCTTTTTCAAAAACAATCCGAGAACCGGTACCAATAGGATATAACAGGCGGTAAGAAAACCTGCTTTTCCTGCAGGGGTACCATAATAGATTCCCATTTGCTGCAGATTGCTGGCGATACAGAGGATGATACCACAAGAGATTCCTCCTGTAAGCAAAAGCTTTTTCTCCTGTTTGGTAGCCGGTTTGCGACTGGTAAAACCCAGCTGATCTAACATCAAAATAACGGGAATCAAAACAGCGGATCCAATCAGTGAACGGATACAGTTAAAAGTATATGGACCTGCCGCATCTCCTCCTTCACTTTGGGCAACAAAGGCAACACCCCAGATGAATGCTGTCAGGATGAGAAGTATAGAATTTTTTTGTTTCATAGTTTATACCATTCCTTTATAAAGAGTTATCTTTAGATAGGCAAAAAAAGGGAGCTTGAAAATCAAGCTCCTTTGCTTTGCAAGACAGATTATAACACGGTGAGAAAATTTTTGCAAGGACGAACTATTAAATAATAATGCAGATAACGCCGCCTTTGCTGTCGTTCGTAATTTTCTGAAGAGTATCCTGCATTTTGCTCTGGGTTTCATCAGAAAGTTTATCTATCTTGGCACGGATGCCTTCATTGACAATCTGCTCAATGGTTTTTCCAAAAATATTCGTTTCCCAGATACCATCCGCATTCTCTTTTCCGTTTTCTTTGATAAATTTTATCAAATCTTCTGCCTGTTCTTCGGAACCTACGATCGGAGAGATTTCTGTATAAATATTCGATTTGATAAAGTGTATGGAAGGGGCAGCGGCTTTGATTTTTACTCCGAATTTTGTTCCGTTACGAATAATTTCCGGTTCTTCCAGAGTGATTTCATCGCGGGAAGGGAGAACAACGCCGTATCCTTTTTGCTTTACAGCATCAACAGCATTGTTTACTTTGGAAAAATCATCTTTCATCTGAGATAATTCTTTAATCGTATAAATTAATTCATATTCGTTTGTAATCCGTGCACCGGTCAGTTCGCTGAGGACACTGTAATAATGACTGTCATCAATTGCAACATTTAGATTTACAACACCTCTTGACATATCTTTATTGCTGATTTTGATTCCTGTAATGTAATTGCAGTCCGTCTCAAACGCTTCCGGTGTAATACTTCTCATTACATGGAGACCGGTGATGCGGGATTTGATACAGTTTAAAATTTCTGATTTGAGGGGATGGGTGTTTTCCAGCATTTCAATCCATTTTGGCATATAAAAGTTAAGTTCGGAGACAGGAAATTCCATTAAGATATTTTGGAGAATATTATGTATATCTTCTTTCTTTAGCTGTTCACAATTTACGCACATAACAGTTACATCGTATTTAGCGGATAGATCTGAGGCCTGTTTTTTACATTCCTCTGAGTAAGGCCTGCTGGAATTCAGAAGAACTACAAAAGGTTTCCCCAGTGCTTTCAGTTCTTTGATGGTTTGTTCTTCCGGCAGGGCATAATCTTCTCTCGTAAACTCTCCGAAAGAACCATCACCAGTGATAACGATGCCGATGGTTGAGTGATCTGATATAACCTTCCGGGTGCCTATTTCGGCTGCTTTGGTAAAGGGGATTTCATAGTCGAACCAGGGAGTTTTCACCATACGTTCTTTATCGTCTTCAATATGACCAACGGCACCTTTGACCATATATCCCACACAATCAATCAGACGGACTTTTACATTTGTTTCCTCGTCCAACTGAATCGATGCAGCTTCTTTGGGGATAAATTTTGGTTCTGTGGTCATAATGGTTTTTCCATCTGATGATTGTGGCAGTTCATCCTTTGTCCGGAGAATCTTATTTTCATCTGTCATGGTGGGAATCACAAGGGTTTCCATAAATCGTTTGATAAAAGTCGACTTGCCGCACCTGACAGGGCCAACTACGCCGATGTATATTTCACCGTCCGTACGGTCTTTAATATCTCTGTATAAATGAAATTGATCCATTTTTTCCTCCATTTCTGCGTATACACGCAAATGACCGCATTATAATCATTGATTAAGAGCAGTACATTGTTCCTATAATAGATATATGCCGGTGGAAAAATTTAATTCAAATTTTAGTGAAAAAACTTCCGGGTTATGTTATGATGAAATAAAAACGAAAGGAATTGTGGTTGTGAAGATATATTTGATTTTATTCCTTGTACTGGTGGTGGTTTTTGCAGTACAGTCGTATAATATGAATAAAGCAAAAAGAGAAAAATTAAAAAAAGAGTTGGATGAGAAATGGGGGCGAAAAGCGGAGCGGAAGTATCCGCAGAATGCCTACGAGCGCATTTCCCATTTTTATCAGCAGACGAAACAGAAAAACGCAGTAACCATAGACGATATTACATGGAATGATCTTTCTATGGATGATGTATTTCGGGCAATGAATCACACATATTCTTCTGTAGGAGAAGAAAGTTTATATAGAAGACTCAGAACATTGGAATTGACAGAAGAAAAACTGAAAGCATTTGGCGCACAGGTGTCCTGCTTTGAACAAAATGAGAAAGCAGCTAAGGAATTACAGGAAGAGTACGCTTCAATCGGAAGGACGAAATCTATATCACTGTATGATTTTATTATGACCGCATCCGGTCTCACTGCAAAATCGAATCGATTACATTATGTTTGTGATGTATTGCTGCTTGGTTGTATTGCGGGCTTTTTTGTGGTACCACAGTATGCAGTTCTCGCTTTTGTTGCGGTGTTATCTTACAATATATATACCTATTATAAAGAAAAAAATGATGTGAATAATTATTTTGTTTGTTTTGAGTATATCATCGGGCTGATCCGGCATGGGGAGAAAATCAGAATTGCTTTAAAAGAGTTAGATGATCAGGTATTCGGGGAATATATTGAAAAAATAGGGAACCTTTTAAATAAAACAAAAGGTCTGAAGAAAGGAATGTTTCTGATTTCCTCACAAGGGGTGGATGATTCTGTGATTGAAATGATCATGCAGTATGTGCGTATGATTTTTCATGTGGATTTGATTAAATTTAACGTAATGGTCAAGAAAGTTACGGAAAATATAGAAGAGATAAAAGAATTATATGAAATTACAGGCGATGTCGAAGCTGCGATTGCAACAGCATCATTCCGTGTCTACCTGAAAAATAATTATGATGGTTATGCTGTTCCGCAGTTTCATGACGGACCGGGAATGGAATTTGATGAAATTTACCATCCACTGATTCCAAAGGCAGTAAAAAATTCTATGAAACGGGAGCAGAGCATGTTGCTGACCGGCTCCAATGCTTCGGGAAAATCAACGTTTCTAAAAACAGTGGCGATTAATGGGATTTTGGCTCAGACTATTTATACGGCGGCAGCATCCCGCTTTATTCTGCCACCTTCAGAGATTTATTCCTCTATGGCACTAAGGGACAATTTGTCACAGAACGACAGCTATTATATGGCAGAGATAAAATCAATCAAGCGTATTCTTGATAAAGCAGCAGAAGGAAAAGAGATCCTCTGTTTCATAGATGAAGTGCTCCGCGGAACAAATACAATTGAAAGAATTGCAGCATCTTCTGAAATCTTAAAGGCTTTAAAGAGAGAAAATGTAATTTGTTTTGCTGCGACTCATGACATAGAGCTTACTTATATCCTGGAAGACGATTATGCAAATTATCATTTTGAAGAAGAAGTCAGCGGAGATGATGTGAAGTTCAATTATCATTTAAATAAAGGCCGTACTGTCACCAGAAATGCAATCCGGCTTTTAAAGGTTCTGGGTTATCCATCTGAAATTGTAGAAGGAGCCATGGAAAAAGTATCAGATTTTACAGAAACGGGGAAGTGGATTTAGGGTAACGATTCACAGCCCTTCCACCATGCATTCGTAATCACGCCCACTTGCGTGGACTTTCCCGCTCCTTACAGAGCTACGATTACTCATTTGGTGGAAGTTCCTGCTTCGCAGTCAAATTTGAAATAATATAGCAGGACCTTACAAGCAAGCTTGACGGTTCTGCTATATTATTTCAAATGGGCTGTGAATAGTAACGATTTTAGAAGAAAATCTTGTGAAAAATGATTGAAAATATATATGCTTTATGTTAAAATTAGAAACAATGTAACAAAATATTGGAGGCAGTCATGAAGAAATACGGAGTAAATGAACTCAGAAGAATGTATCTCGAGTTTTTCGAGAGTAAAGATCATTTAAAAATGAACAGCTTTTCATTAGTACCACATAATGATAACAGCTTATTATTAATTAATGCCGGAATGGCACCATTAAAGCCTTATTTTACAGGACAGGAGATTCCACCCAGAAGAAGAGTCACTACCTGTCAGAAATGTATTCGTACAGGAGACATTGAGAATGTAGGAAAGACTGCAAGACATCTGACTTTTTTTGAAATGCTTGGTAATTTTTCTTTCGGTGATTATTTTAAGAAAGAAGCTATTGCATGGTCATGGGAATTTCTTACAGAAGTACTGGGACTGGAGAAAGACAGACTTTATCCGTCCATTTATTTTGAGGATGATGAAGCATTGGAAATCTGGAATAAACAGATTGGTATACCGGAAGACAGAATCACAAGATTTTATCGTGATGAAGATGGCAACTGTGATAATTTCTGGGAGCATGGTGCAGGCCCTTGCGGACCGTGTACAGAGATTTATTATGATAGAGGAATTAAATACGGCTGTGGCAAACCGGATTGCAAGGTGGGCTGTGATTGTGACCGCTTTATGGAAGTGTGGAATAATGTATTCACACAGTATGAAGGAGATGGAAAGGGTAACTATACAGAGCTTGACCAGAAAAATATCGATACCGGTATGGGACTCGAAAGACTTGCTGTGGTGATGCAGGATGTAGATTCTGTTTTTGATATCGATACAATGAAGGCAATCAGGGATAAGATATCAGAGATGTCAGGCGTAGCATATAATTCCGATCCGAAGAAGGATATTTCTATCCGACTGATTACAGATCATATCCGTTCATCAACATTTATGATTTCTGATGGTGTTATGCCGTCTAATGAAGGAAGAGGGTATGTACTGAGAAGATTAATCAGACGAGCTGCCAGACATGGAAGATTACTTGGCATTGAGGGACAATTCCTTGCCAAGTTAAGTGAGACCGTTATTAATGAGTCAAAAGACGGATATCCGGAGCTGGACGAGAAAAAGAACTTCATTTTTAAAGTGCTGACAGAAGAAGAAGGAAAGTTCAATAAGACAATTGATCAGGGACTGACCATACTCTCTGATATGATGGATAAGATTATTTCGGAGAATAAGAGTGTTCTTTCTGGTGAAGATGCGTTTAAACTTTATGATACATATGGATTCCCTCTTGATCTTACATCTGAAATTCTGGAAGAAAAAGGAATTGCCATTGATGAAGAAGGATTCAGGGCTTGTATGGAAGAACAGCGTAAAAAAGCAAGAGATGCACGCAAAGTAACTAATTATATGGGTGCAGATGCTACAGTTTACGAGCAGATTGATACATCGATCACTTCGACTTTTATCGGGTATGACAGATTAGAGGCTGAGTCAGTAGTGACGGCTCTGACAACGGAAGATGAAGTGGTGGATGCACTGACCGATGGAGATGCCGGTACAGTTATCGTCAGTGAGACACCTTTCTATGCTACTATGGGTGGACAGGAAGGCGATAAAGGTATTATTACAGTTGGAGATGCTGAGTTTGAAGTCATTGACACCATTAAGCTAATCGGTGGAAAGATTGGACATGTCGGAAAAGTTAAAAAAGGCATGATTAAAGTTGGAGATACAGTTTCTTTGAAAGTGTGTGAGACAGGAAGAACTGCTACCTGTAAAAACCATAGTGCCACACATCTGCTTCAGAAAGCATTGAAGATGGTTTTAGGTGACCATGTAGAACAGAAAGGTTCTCTGGTGACACCGGACAGATTGAGATTTGATTTTTCGCATTTTGAAGCAATGACAGGTGAAGAAATTGCAAAAGTGGAAGCATTGGTGAACCAGCAGATTAGTGCAGCACTTACTGTAAAAACAGAGGAAATGGGTATCGAAGAGGCAAAGAAGACGGGGGCAATGGCACTTTTCGGAGAGAAATATGGAGAAAAGGTCAGAGTAGTTTCCATGGGGGATTATTCTATTGAACTTTGTGGCGGTACTCATGTAGCAAATACAAGTGCAATCGGTATGTTTAAGATTATTTCCGAGACGGGTATTGCAGCCGGGGTACGAAGAATAGAAGCCCTGACAGCAAACGGTGTGCTGAAGTATTACGCAGAGATTGAAAAAGAGCTTAATGAAGCGGCAAAAGCTGCAAAATCAGATACAGCAAATCTTGTAAAGAAGATTGAGACAATGCAGGAAGAAATAAAAAATCTTCATAGCGAAAATGAACAGCTGAAAAGTAAGATGGCTAAGGCGTCTTTGGGCGACGTTACAAACCAGATTACGGAAGTATCGGGCATTAAGCTGCTGGCAACAAGAGTGGATGGAGTAGATATGAACGGACTCCGCAATCTTGGTGATCAGTTAAAGAGTAAGATAGGGGAAGGTGTAATCCTGATTGCATCGGCAGAAAATGACTCCAAGGTAAATTTGCTTGCTATGGCTACTGATGAAGCACAGAAAAAAGGAGCACATGCAGGTAATCTTATCAAGGAAATCGCATCCATCGTGGGTGGCGGTGGCGGCGGACGCCCAAATATGGCTCAGGCAGGAGGTAAGAATCCGGGAGCTATCGAAGATGCTTTGAAAGCAGCTTCTACTGCACTTGCAGGACAAATTAAATAATTTATTAGGAGGAAAATATGCAGAGATTAACAAAGAGAATGGTTGCTTTGGCAGCTTGTATTGTATTTGTACTTTCTATGTCAATTACATCATTTGCTGCGGACAGCGAAATTGTTCGAAAAGACGGTTTCAGTTCCTGTGACGGACTTGAAATCAAAACTACTACAGATAGTGATGAGTATAAGGATGGAGAAGCGATTGAATATACCATCACAATCACAAATACTAATGATTACGCATTAGATGATGTCTATCTTACATATAAATTCCCGGAAGGAATTGAATATGATAAGTTAGAGATGAAGAAATATGAGAATGTAGGAGATATGGCAGCAGGAGAAGTAAAGACGATTACTTTCTCAACAGAAGGAGAACCTCATTCTGATTCAATCTTCAGCAGCCTGACAAGCGGTGATCCGGTGGCAATTGCAATCGTGGCAGGTATTGCAGTAGCAGTGATTGCAGTCATTGTCATTATTATTGTAGTGATCAAGAAAAAGAAAGCAAAGAAGACAGTATCCATGATGCTTGTAGGTGTACTTCTTGCAGGTTCCATCTCTATGGGATTTACAGAAGAGACACAGGCGGCTGTTACAAATTCAAATTACTCTTATGCAGGAGTTCATGATCCATCTATTGTGCAGGATCCGGAAACTGGTACATACTATCTGTTTGGCTCACATCTTTCTTTTGCTAAGTCAGATGACTTAATGAAGTGGTCCAAATTGACATTGAATCTGAATTCAGATTATGATGAATTATTTGGAGATGTATGGAATAACTACTGTACAACACCGAAAAATTCAGTTTTGTATTCTGCAACAGGTGGTTCTAATCTCTGGGCACCGGATGTTATCTGGAATGAGACAATGCAGAAATGGTGCATGTACATGAGTGTGAATGGTAATGACTGGCATTCAGCAATTGTACTTCTTACTGCTGATGATATTGAAGGACCATATGAATATGTGGATGAAGTTATTTTCTCAGGCTTTGATGGAAGTGCTGACGGAGAAGTTCAGGGGTCACTTTTCAAGGCAGAAAAGACAGTTACTTACAATGATGCTGATGCACAGCTTGTAGTTACTGTTACATTTGCACCTCATCAGGAAACTCCGACAAGAGCTGAATATTCTGATATCAAACAGGTACTGGGATTAGAAGATAGTGATCCTGTTCCATCCAGATATAAAAGTACCGATCAGGCAGAAGTAAACTGTATCGATCCGAATGTATGCTATGATGAAGATGGAAATCTTTGGATGACATATGGTTCATGGTCAGCAGGTATTTACCAGATTAAGCTTGATAATGAGACAGGTCTTAGAGATTATGATTACAATGAATATGGTGAGTATAAGAAAGATGGAAATGATCCATACTTAGGATATAAGATTGCCGGTGGATATTATAACTCAGGCGAAGGTCCATATATCTTATCTGCCGGTGGTTATTACTATTTGTTTGTATCTCTTGGTAATCTGGAAACAGATGGTGGTTACAACATGAGACTCTTCCGTTCTGAAAGCATCAACGGACCATATGTAGATCAGGATGGTAACAATGCTATTTACACAGGCTTTGATTCCAAGGCTGGTTTTGTGAGCAAGGACGATACAACTACAACCTCTAAGTATAATTCAATCAGAGGTATCAGAGTGATGAGCTCTATCAAGATGTATGGAAAGAGCACAACACATGTTGAAGCTGCACAGGGACATAACTCAGCATTTGTAGATGAGAAGACAGGTAAGATCTTCCTTGTATATCATACAAGATTTACAGATACAGGGGAAGCATTCTCAGCTCGTGTTCATCAGATGTATGTAAACGAAGATGGATGGTTAGTTGTATCTCCATATGAATATTCAGGAGAAACCTTAAGCACTACAGGATTTACAGCAACAGATATTGCCGGAACTTATGATTTGTCTATTCAGTACAGGGATAAGGTATATACTTCTAAATCAAAAGATGCTGATAAGGGTATTTATACAGCAGTATCTATCACACTTGGTGCAGACGGAACGATTTCAGGTGCTGCTACAGGTACATGGAAGACAACTACCGGATCAAACGTAGAGATGGTAATCGATGGCGAGACATATAAAGGTGTATTTGTTAAGCAGGCAAATGAAACCGAAAGAAAAGATACACTGACATTTACATTATGTGGCAACAACCAGATGGTTTGGGGTGCAAAGACAAACTAACTTTTTAAAAAAAACAGTTGACGAATTTCTAGATTGTGTTATAATATTCTTCGTGCAATAAATACCCAATCAGTTGTATCGTGCACAATCCCACAACTGGAGGGAGGTTAGGTGAGAAATGTCAAATGTTATCGTTAAAGAAAACGAGAGTTTAGATAGCGCTTTACGCAGATTTAAGAGAAATTGTGCAAAAGCTGGTATTCAGCAGGAGATTCGTAAAAGAGAACATTACGAAAAACCAAGCGTAAAACGTAAGAAGAAATCAGAAGCAGCTAGAAAACGTAAGTATAACTAATCGTTAGAGGCTGTTAAGAAGGTGGACTGCAGTGATGCGGTTCACCTTTTTGCGTACATTCAGTATGATAAATAAGGGAAAAATGGCATAAAAATAGATCGTTCACATATAGTTAGTAAATAAGAGGGAAAAGTGTGAGTGCTATGAGCCATGATAGAAAACGAGTTGTTGCGGAGAATCTGAAATTGCCCCGCGACTTGATTATGGGAGATGTAAATCTTCGGATTATTGGGAAATCAGAAGTTTTTATTGAAAATTACAGATATATTATCGAATATTCAGAGACTGTATTAAAACTACAATGTAAAAATACAAAATTAAAAATTCTGGGAAAGAAACTTTCAATAGAATATTTTTCTAAAGATGATATGCTGGTTCGCGGAATGATCAGTGAAATCTCTTATTATTAGATATGTGGAGGATTGACACATGAAAGAAAAACTTTCCAGATATTTTTCCGGTGCAGTCAGGTTGGAAATCGAGGGAGATAACAGAGAACGTTTTGTAAATATGTGCAGAAGCTCGGAAATATACATATGGGACATCTGTTTTCAGAATAAATATTGTTTATGTGTTTCGGTCGATGATTTTTTTCGGTTAAAATCGATTATAAAAAAGACAAAAGTAAAAACCAAAATCAAAGAAAAATATGGTTTACCTTTTTTCTTATACAAATATAGAAAAAGAAAAATGTTTGCAGCAGGCATCGCTACCTCTTTCGTGCTCATTTATATTTTATCATTATTTATCTGGGATCTGGAAGTAGAAGGAAATTTTTCCCATTCAGATGAAGAAATCATTGCTTTTTTAAATGAAAATCATGTGTTTTCGGGAATCAAAAAGGAAAGAATAAATTGTGATGAAATCGAGAAAGAAATACGAAATCATTATTTTGACGTGACATGGGTATCTGTGGAAGTGACAGGGACCAGGCTGATTGTACATATGAAGGAAAACGAAGAAGAACTTCTGACTGAAAATGATAAAAATTCTGTTTTGGAAACAGGGGGTGAAACGTATAATCTTGTATCGGCTAAGGATGCGGTCATTACCAATATCGTGATGAGGAACGGAACGGCCGCTGTAACCCGGGATATGGAAGTAAAAGAGGGAGATGTGCTGGTATATGGCTATTATGAAGTGTTAAATGACGAGAAAGAAAAAGTAAGGACGCAGTATCTGAAGGCAGACGCAGATATTTATGGGAAAGTTGTTTATGACTATAACTACGATTTGCCATTGCATTATACAAAAAAAGTGTATGATGAGAAAGAAAAGACATTTTTGTCCCTTCGGATGGGAAATAAGGCTTTTGGCATAGAAAAAGAGGCGGGAGAACAGCAGGATGTAGTGACTGAGGAACAGCAGAT
Organism: Lachnospiraceae bacterium; assembly: GCA_034172985.1. Lineage (GTDB taxonomy): Bacteria > Bacillota > Clostridia > Lachnospirales > Lachnospiraceae > CAG-303. The sequence continues at coordinate 13,942 of JAXFDY010000107.1, read as the reverse complement.
TACATTATATGAGGATTTTTGTATTCCTGTTTTTCTGGTACGGAATACATATAAAAATTTTGAAATAAAGGAATTTGTTTATTCAGAAGAGGAGGCAAAGCAGGTATGTGAAGAAAAATTATCATATTTTATTGAAAAAATAGAAAAAAGTACTATTCAAATTATTGCAAATGATGTTACAATAGAAGTTAATGGTGATATTTGCCAAAGTAGAGGAAATATTACTGTGATTGAAAATATCGGAAAGCTGGTTAAGGCGGAACGACAAGAAGAAATGACAGGAGAATCAATCAACAACAATGAGTGAAATAGGAAAAATAGTAGATTTGCAGGCAGATGTGGCAGCAAGTGTTTTTGGGAAATTTGATGAATATGCAAAGAAAATAGAAAAGACCCTGCATGTTACATTCATTTACAGAGACAATGAATTAAAGGTTGTAGGAGAAAAAAAGGCTGTAGAGCGTGCCATGAATGTGGTTCTGACACTGGCACAGTTAGCCGAAAGGGGAAATACGATTACAGAACAGAATGTAGATTATGCTTTGTCGCTGACATATTCTGATCAGACGGATGAAATCATAGAACTGGATGATTCGATTATCTGCAGAACAATTAGTGGAAAGCCGGTGAAGCCTAAAACAATAGGACAGAAAAATTATGTGGAGAGTATCAAAAAAAATACGATTGTATTTGGACTGGGACCTGCAGGTACTGGAAAGACATATCTTGCCATGGCCATGGCCATTGCCGCATTTAAGAATGATGAGATAAACCGGATTATCTTGACAAGACCTGCCATAGAAGCCGGAGAAAATCTGGGCTTTCTTCCGGGAGATTTGCAGAGTAAGGTAGATCCGTATCTGAGACCTTTGTATGATGCGATTTATCAGATTATGGGAGCGGAAAGTTATCTGCACAGTGCAGAAAAAGGACTGATAGAGGTGGCACCACTGGCCTATATGAGAGGGCGTACGCTGGATAACGCTTTTATCATATTAGATGAAGCACAGAACACGACACCGGCCCAGATGAAAATGTTTCTGACAAGAATCGGATTTGGTTCCAAGGTTGTGGTTACCGGTGACCTGACGCAGAAAGATCTTCCGAAGGGAACGGTATCGGGTCTTGATGTTGCTATCCGGGTACTGGAAGGAATTGAGGATATTGACCTGATCCGCCTGACGAATCAGGATGTAGTAAGACATCCTTTGGTACAGAAAATTGTAAATGCTTATGAAGAATTTGAAAACAGGCAGCAGAGAGAACATAACAGAGGAAATTATCAGAGAAGATAGGTAATGTGGATATAAGGAGAGGAAACATGAGTAAATTACAGAAGTTAAAGGAGTCAAAATATGGAAAAGTTATTATGTATGTTTATATGGCATGTCTCACAATACTAATCTGCTATTTTGCTTCCAAAATATATAAGACGGATGATCTGATATGGCCAAGAGAGCGGTATATTATTGTGGCAACTATGGTTTTGTGTTTTTATATGGTATTACTGAAGCTATTTCTGGATAAAAAGATGCCATTAAACAAGGCACTTTATCTATATCATTTCGTACTGCTCACACCCATGATTATCATGGCATTTCCATTAGATTATTATGAATTGAGACCGATTTATCTCATTCCCATGGTAGTTATTCTGTTTAGTGATTTAAGCCTTGGACTGATAAGCGGAGTGGCGGTAATTGTTGCTACTTACATTATGATCTTTACAAATCTGGCAGAATTTATGTATGTTGCTCTGTTAATTATGGTTTTAGGATGTATTTCTGCAAGTCAGATATCGAACCTGAAACGATTTGTGGTTACATCGCTGATTTTCTGGTTCGGAACATTTTATTTGTGTGGTTTGTACCGTTATTTTGCTTTGGATCAATCATATGATACGTTCCAGTTTGGTTTTGCATCCATCGGCCTTATGGTGGCAGTTGCCTCAACACTTGTGATTTTTATGATAAAATACTGGATCTTTTTTATCAGAATCAAAATGTTTTCCAGTGAAAATTCCATACCGATGCAGGATATGAAAGAATTTTCCATGCCTCTTTATTATCACAGCATTGAAGTTGGAAATCTGGCCAAATCAGCAGCAACGGTGATTGGAGCAGATATTCAGCTTGCATATGCAGGTGGACTGCTTCATGATATAGGAAAATTGAGCCGGTCTGATGATATTAAAGATCATTTAAAGACAGCAAATGAATATGGGGTTCCGAAAAATATAAAGGCAATTCTGATCGAGTGTACAGGTAAACACCGTAAACCGGCTACGAAAGAATCGGCAATTGTAATGTTGGCAGATTCTACTGTTTCTTCTGTGGAATATATCAGAAATAGCGGAAAGGATATAGCAGAAGAAAAAATTATAGAAAATGTATTTGCCACCCGATTTCAGAATGGAAGCCTGAGTAATTGTGGCATGACATTAGAGGAAGTATATAAAATCAAAAAAGTATTTCTTCAGAAATACAGATAGGTACAGAGAGGATAAGGGAATGAGTGTAATATATGTAGATGAGATTGGTACAACGTTTGATTTTGATCCGGAAGAGCTTGCAAAAGAAGTGATTGATGGGTGTCTGGATTATGTCAGATGTCCTTTTGAAGCTATGGTAGAAGTGACTCTGGTAAACAATGAGGAGATTCATCGGATTAACAAAGAATTCAGGGAAATTGACAGACCTACGGATGTACTTTCTTTTCCGATGGTAGATTATGAAACACCGGGAGATTTCAGTTTCCTGGAAAAAGAAGAAAATGACGAAGTAACTGCCCAGTATTTTGATTGCGAAACAGGAGAACTTCTACTGGGTGATATCGTGATTTCTGTGGACAAGGTAAAAGAGCAGGCACAGTTATATGGGCATTCAGAGCATAGAGAATTTGGATTTCTTGTTGCCCATAGTATGTTTCATCTCTTTGGTTATGACCATATGGAGGAAGAAGAGCGGATTCAGATGGAGAGAATGCAGAGAGAAGTGTTGGAAAAATTAGGTATCTGCAGATAGAAACACAGGAGGAACAAATGGCATCAAAAAGAAAATCAAACTTTATCATACAGGGAAGCATACTGGCTATGGCAGGAATCCTTGTCAGATTTATAGGTCTTATATACAGAGTTCCTTTGAATAATATTCTGGGTAATTCCGGTATTTCTGCATATTCAACTGCATATGATGTATATTCGCTGTTTTTACTCATATCATCACAAAGTCTGCCGCTGGCGGTATCTAAGATCGTTTCTGCCAGAGTGGCAAAAAAAGAAATGAAAAATGCATACCATGCTTTTTGCGGTGCAATGGTTATAGCCATCATTATCGGTATTGTGGTGGGGAGCGGAGTTTATCTGGGTGCAGATGCACTTGCAAAAATATGGAAGTTTCCATCAGCCTCCCTGGCCATAAAAGTTTTGGCACCAACCCTTTTTATTATGTGTATTCTTGGGGTTTTCCGAGGATTTTTCCAGGGATTGGGAACTATGGTTCCAACGGCTATATCGCAGATTCTGGAACAGATCGTAAATGCAGTTGTCAGCATTGCGGCAGCCATGTATCTTTATAAAGTAGGAGAAAAAGTCGGAAAAGAAACAGCATATAGTGCGGCAGGTGGAACATTGGGAACTGCCATGGGAGCATTGACGGCACTGCTCTTTATGTTTTTTGTATATTGCATTTATCAAACTGTGTTAAGACGTAATCTGGCAAGAGACAGACACAGCAGGAAAGAACCATTTACTGAATTATCAAAAATTCTTGCAGTTACTATATTTCCGGTTTTACTGAGTACTACGATTTATAATTTCAGCAATATTATTGATAGTGGTATTTATGGAAATGTCATGTGGTATGTATTTGGCCAGAAAGAGGCCGATTATAGCGGATATTGGGGAATCTACAGCAATAAATACCGTTTGTTAACGACGGCACCAATCGCTATTGCATCCGCTTTTTCTTCCGCGGTGATTCCGAGTCTGATATCATCCATGGTAGCCGGCAGGAAAAAAGAACTTCAGAACAAGGTAGATTCTACCATTCGTTTAAATATGATTATTGCAATTCCTTGTGGAATGGGATTGTCAGTTATGGCGGAGCCGATTATTAAAGTTTTATTTCCATCACCTGATTTGTTTCAGGAGTGTGTTACATTGATGAGACTGGCGTTTTTCTCAGTGGTGGTATTCTCTTTATCGACGATTACAAATTCCATCCTTCAGGGAATTGATAAAATGAGAGTTCCGGTAATTCATGCCTCCATATCTCTGGGATTGCATATCATTATTATACTAGTGCTTCTTATAGTATTTAAACTGAATGTTTACGGGGTGGCGATTGCTGATATCCTTTTTGGATTGATTGTATGTATATTAAATGCAATGGCGATAAAAAAATATTTAAATTACCGGCAGGAGTTTTTAAAAACCTTCGTACTGCCTACAGTGGCGGCTCTTATTATGGGAGTTGGTACTTACGGTTTTTATGAACTTTTGTTCCTTCTCACGACAAGTACCACATTCTCATTGATTCTGGCAATTATCTTTGCTATGTTTATTTATGCGATTATGCTGTTCCTGTTTAATGTTCTTAGCGAGGAGGAACTGCGCATGATTCCAAAGGGATATAAATTGGTACCGATTGTGAAAAAATTGGGATTAATGAAGTAATATCGTTTATTCCGGTGTATAGAAATCAGAAAATGACAAATAATTCATATAGAAACTTTATGGAAGAGACAGAAATGGAGTGGATATATGAAGAAAGATATGGTAAAACAGGTTCTTTGCCTGATTGGGATGGGAGTCCTTCTGATTACCTTATATTTTGCCGGATATCATTATGGACAAAATCTGGAAGGAAATGAAATTATTACGACAAGTGATGAAGATTCCGTGTTAGAAGGAGATACAGAGGAAGAATTGCTGGATCATGATGCTTCATATGTCTTAGAATCTCATGATCTTGATAGTGATGAAGTGACAGCCACAGAGGAAAAACTTCCGGTAGAGTTTATCGGATTGTCAAAAAGTGATGTGATTGATTATATTACTTCTCATAAGGAGCAGTTTCAGGAAGAAGGGGAAGAAGTAAAGAATATTTCCATGATTTCTTATTCCCATGATACATTAGTACTTCGTAAGGATATTACGGAAAGTATCGCAATCAGTGAAACTGTACACAAATACGAAAATGAGAATCAATATAACTATTATATGGTTCTTGAGGAAGGATATCTGGTAGTATATAAACAGGACAAGACTACGGTGTATCTGGAAACGGGCATTGAGGAGGATACGCTGGATGAAGCAGAAAGGGAACAACTGATTCGGGGAATCGGTGTGAAAAATATCAGCGAATTATATCGATATCTGGAAAGTTATACAAGCTAGTTGGAAAGGTTAAAGTGTCAGAAATGAAAATCGTTATTATAGGAGCCGGAGCTTCGGGATTGACCGCGGCTATTGCTGCTGCCGGTCAGGGAGCTGAAGTTATCATATTGGAATGTGCCAATAAGCCGGGAAAGAAAATATATGCTACAGGAAATGGAAAGTGTAATCTCACTAACAGCCATATGCATGAAAAATATTACAGAAGCAATGAGGAAAGTCTTTTTTTAGTGAAAGAAGCCTTAAAACGATTTTCTTATGAGGATACCAGAAATTTCTTTGAAGGGCTGGGGATGTTATTAAAGGAGAAGAACGGTTACTGGTATCCGGAAACAGGACAGGCCTCTTCTGTAGCAGAACTTCTGGTGAGAAGATGTGAAGAGCTTGGTGTAAAAATAATATGCAATACATGCGTGAAAAATGTAAAACCTGAAAAAGCAGGATTCCGTATATTTGCCGAGAATAATCTGAATCAGGAAAAACAGGTATTTTGCTCAGACAAACTGATTCTTGCTGCCGGCAGCAGGGCAGGTGGCTTTGGCTGTGAAGTAACAGGAACAAAAATTGCAAAAGACCTGGGGCATCATGTTATATCGGAAGTACCGGCATTGACCGGACTGATATGTAAAGAAAAGAAATTTTTTCAGATAGTAGCAGGCGTAAGAACTGATGGGAAAGTAATGCTTCGGGAAGAAAAGAAAGAGTGTATGATTGCCTGGGATGAAGGGGAACTTCAATTGACCGATTATGGCATATCGGGAATCCCGGTTTTTCAGGTTTCCCGATATGCAGCATATAAGCTGGAGGAAGGGAAGAAAATTAAGGCAGTATTAGAGTTTCTGCCATTATATACACAGAAACAATTATTAGATCAATTAAAGATAAATAGAAAAAAATACGGAAATAGAACAGTTTTGGACATTTTATCCTGTATGGTAAACAGCAAATTGGCGAGAGGTCTTCTGATGCTTGCAGGAATAAAGGAATCACAGAAAATTATGTCATTAAAGGATGAAGAATTGCAAAAAATAGCAAAACAGCTAAAAAACACGGAGATTACAGTGACTGGAAGCAAAGAGTTAAAGAATGCCCAGGTGTGTGCAGGTGGTGTGGACACCCGGGAGATTGATGAGAACTTCCAATCAAAACTTGTAAAGAATCTGTACATAATAGGTGAAATGTTAGATGTAGATGGGATTTGTGGCGGTTATAATCTGCAGTTTGCCTGGTCTGGCGGATGGATTGCAGGAAAAGCATCAGGAGAAAGGAAAAGAGATGCAGTGTATTAGAATAAATCAGATAAAACTTCCATTAAGACATAGAGATGATGCCTTGGAAGAGAAAATCATAAAGTTATTAAAGATAAAAAAGGATGCAATGATACGATATGAAATCGTCAAAAAATCTATCGATGCCAGAGATAAGACGGATATTCGCTATGTATACAGTGTCGATGTGTTTTTGATGGATTATAAAAAAATAAACAAACGTATTTTCAACCAAAATATTTTGCTGACAGAAAAAAATGAGTATCATTTTGAAATATCAGGAAGCAAAGAGATGACGCACAGACCAGTGATTGCGGGACTGGGGCCTGCGGGTTTGTTTTGCGGATATTATCTGGCAAAACATGGTTACCGACCGCTTATTCTGGAACGGGGAAAGGATGTTGACCAGCGGCAGCAGGATGTAGAAACATTCTGGAAGACAGGAGAACTGAACACTGAGTCGAATGTACAGTTTGGAGAAGGCGGAGCAGGAACATTTTCAGATGGGAAATTAAATACTCTGGTGAAAGATAAAACAGGAAGAAACAGGGAAGTTTTGAATACACTTGTCAGATTTGGTGCAAAAGAAGAAATCAGGTATAAAAACAAACCTCATATTGGAACAGATGAACTGCAGGGGATTGTAAAACGTATGCGTGAGGAAATCTGCGCATTAGGTGGTGAAATAAAGTTTTCGGCAAAACTGACAGATCTTTGCTTTTCGGAAGAAAAGGCAGAAGATGGAAGGAGACGACTTTCCGGGATTGTATTGAATGATGAGGAAATGATACCGGCGGAGGTATTGATTTTAGCTGTAGGTCATAGTGCCAGAGACACTTTTCAGATGCTTTATGAGAAATCGATTCCTATGACGGCCAAAGCCTTTGCTGTGGGACTGCGTATGGAACATCCTCAGGCTATGATTAATCATGCCATGTATGGTGTGGATCAGCATGAACTTCTGGAGGCTGCTGACTATAAAGTAACGTATAATACAGACACACATGGAATTTATTCGTTTTGTATGTGTCCGGGAGGTTATGTAGTGAATGCATCTTCTGAAAAAGGAAGATTGGCAGTGAATGGTATGAGCTATAGTGACCGTGCAGGAATCAATAGCAACAGTGCCATTGTGGTTACTGTTTCACCGAAAGATTATGGGGAAGATTCTGTATTGGACGGAATGTGGTTTCAGAGACTATTAGAAGAAAAAGCATATAAAGAAGGCGGCGGGAAAATTCCGGTACAATGTTTTGGCGACTTTTGCAGAAATCAGAAAACCGAGAGATTTGGAGAAATCCTTCCGGAGTCGAAAGGTGACTATGCTATGGCTAATTTACGAAATGTACTGCCGGAAAAATTATCACAGCAGATGATAGAAGGAATTCATGGTTTTACAAGGCAGATTCCCGGGTTTGACAGGGAAGATGCTGTATTATCCGGCGTAGAATCACGCACATCGTCACCGTTACGGATAGAGAGAGATGAAACGTTTCAGAGTATTGGGGTAAGTGGAATTTATCCCTGTGGAGAAGGGGCAGGATATGCAGGTGGAATTACAAGTGCGGCTATGGACGGTATCCGTGTGTTTGAAGCTGTCGCATCAATATATGCACCTTTTACAAAAAGTGAATGAAACATTAGGAGGCAAATATGAATAATAGAGAACATTTAAAAGATAAGCATCGAATTGTGGTGAAGATAGGTTCTTCATCATTGACACATAAGGAATCAGGAAGCCTTGATTTAAGTAAACTGGAGAAATTAGTCAGAACTCTGACAAATATAAGAAATATGGGGAAAGATGTTGTACTTGTATCTTCTGGTGCCATAGCTGTTGGACGAAAAAAGATGGGACTGATGCAGGGAAAACTTACTCTGCCGGAAAAGCAGGCATGTGCAGCTATCGGGCAGGCACAGCTTATGATGATTTATCAGAAGCTTTTCAGCGAATATAACCAGAATGTATCTCAGCATCTTCTGACGAAAATCACCATGACAAATGAGGTGAGTCGTGCCAATGCCATCAATACATTTCAGGAATTATTTAAACTTGGGGTAATTCCAATTGTAAATGAGAACGATACTGTTTCCACATATGAAATTGAATTTGGTGATAATGACCGTCTGTCGGCCATTGTATCATCACTGATAGACGCAGATTTATTGATTCTTTTGTCCGATATTGACGGACTGTATACAGATGATCCAAATGTCAATCCGGAAGCGGAATTTATCAGCGTGGTGGAGCATCTGGATGAAAAAATGATGCATATGGGTAAACATACAAGCTCAAGCCGGATAGGCACGGGTGGAATGGCAACGAAACTGGTGGCAGCCAAAATTGCAACTTATTCAGGCGCTGATATGATTATTGCAAATGGTGATGATGTGGAAGTTCTCGATAGAATTATTCAGGGAGAACCAGTGGGAACTTTGTTTCCGGCAAATAAAGATGATGAATTTAATGTTATTCGTTTCATTTCACAATAAGTAGCAGAAAGGAAATTATTATGGGTATTTCGGAAGAAAAAATTGCAAGAATTAATGAATTATACAAAAAATCCCAGAATGAAGGTCTTACCAATGAGGAGGCCATGGAACAGGCAAGACTCAGACAGGAATATATTCAGGCAATCAGGGGTAATCTGAAAGCGATGCTTAATAACGTACAGATTCAAAATCCGGATGGAACCATCGAGGATTTAAAACCAAAGAAAAGTTATGAATAAGAGTGAAGTAAGAAAAAAGATCTTTCAAATCCGCAGAAAGATTTCTGATGAGCAGGTGACAGATAATAGCCGAAAGATTTTTGAAACGGTCAAAGAGTATCTTTCGCATGCAGAACAATACGGAAAAATAAAAGAAGTTTATGCTTATGCATCTTATCAGCATGAGGTAGATACCTGGGAATATATAAAAGATTGCATGGAACATGGCTGGAAGGTGGCTTTGCCCAGAGTAGCGGTAGACGGTGTCAATATGGATTTCTATTATATTCAGGGACGGGAGGATATCGTATCCGGGTATAAGGGGATTTTAGAACCGGCATCTCACTGTGAGAAAGCGGATGAGACAAGGAACACAGACGAACGGATTCTGATTATGCCGGGAGTAGCCTTTGACAGAAAAAGAAACCGCGCAGGATACGGAAAGGGATTTTATGACCGGTATCTGGAAAAACATGAATTTGCATGTAAAATAGCGGTAGCATTTGAATTCCAGATTTTTGATGAGATAGAATGTGAGAGCAGAGATATTCGCCCGGATCTTGTGATTACAGAAAACGGGATCATCATGTAAGAGGTTGCCACAGTATGCGGCAACCTCTTAGCTTAACCTTGCGTTTTTATGGTTATGGCTATGTAGTTATTCAGTGTATAACGGGTCTTTAGTAATTTGTGAATTTCTGAAATATTGTTTGCAATGGCAACCAATTCTTTCACTTCATCATCTGCAATGAGTCTGATTTCAAATCTTCGCATCTTCTGTCCTCCTTGCTGATTGAATCCTTTGGTTCTGAATATAGAATAGAATTTATTCGTAAAAAAACAGGATAAAATTAGTAAAAAGATTGTAAAAAGATTAAATAATTGGAATAATCGAAAAATCATTGTATTTTCAAGCTAAAAATGATATATTTATTATATATGCCAAAATAGGCGTTTGCGAAACTCCCTGGGGAGTAGATAATATGTCTACTCTCACTCCGTAGTTCGGACAAATCAGCCGAATTGTTCGACGTTGACGTACACTTCGTCTGATTTGTCCGCCCAAAGTCGCAATACATAGACATATTATCTACTCCCCAGGGAGTTTCGCAAACGCCTATATATGTCAAAAATAATAAAGGAGATAATATAAAATGAATAAGAAACCGGTAGTATTAATGATTTTAGATGGTTATGGATTGAATGATGTGAAAGAGGGAAATGCAGTAGCATTGGCAAATACTCCAGTGATGGATAAGCTTATGGCGGAGTATCCTTTTGTGAAGGGAAATGCAAGTGGTCTTGCTGTAGGACTTCCGGATGGACAGATGGGAAATTCAGAAGTAGGTCATTTAAATATGGGTGCTGGAAGAATTGTATATCAGGAGCTTACCAGAATTACAAAGGAAATTGAGGATGGGGATTTTTTTAAAAACGAAGCTTTATTATCTGCCATGAATAACTGCAAAAAGAATGATAGTGCACTGCATGCATTTGGATTATTGTCAGATGGTGGTGTGCACAGTCATATCACGCATCTTTACGGATTACTTGAGATGGCAAAGCGTGAGGGTATCTCCAAGGTTTATGTACATGCATTTTTAGATGGAAGAGATACAGCCCCTACCTCTGGAAAAGAGTTCATGAAAGAATTATGTGATAAGATAAAGGAATTAGGTGTTGGCGAAGTTGCTTCCGTCACAGGACGTTATTATGCCATGGACAGAGATAACAGATGGGACAGAGTTGAGCAGGCATATAAGGCAATCACATCAGGTGAAGGAGTTCAGGCAGAATGCCCGGTTAAAGCGATCGAGGATTCTTATGCAGCAGAAGTAACAGATGAGTTTGTAAAACCGACTGTGATTGTAAAAGACGGAGCACCTGTTGCCACAGTAAAAGATGGAGATTCTGTAGTATTCTTTAATTTCAGACCTGACCGTGCAAGAGAAATCACAAGAGCATTCTGTGCAGATGATTTCGACGGATTTGAAAGAGGAAACAGATTAGATACTACTTTTGTATGTTTTACAGAATATGATGTGACAATTCCAAATAAAGAGATAGCCTTTAAGAAGGTTGCGATTAACAATACTTTTGGTGAATTCCTTGCAAATCACAATATGACTCAGGCAAGAATTGCTGAGACAGAAAAGTATGCACATGTCACATTCTTCTTCAATGGTGGTGTGGAAGAACCAAATAAGGGAGAGGACAGAATCCTTGTAAAATCTCCAAAGGTTGCAACTTATGATCTGAAGCCTGAAATGAGTGCATACGAGGTATGTGATAAGCTTACAGATGCTATTCGTTCAGATAAATATGATGTCATCATCATTAATTTTGCAAATCCGGATATGGTAGGCCATACAGGAATTGAATCAGCAGCAGTGAAAGCGGTGGAAGCTGTAGATGAATGTGTAGGAAAAGCAGTACAGGCTATTAAAGAGGTAGACGGGGTACTCTTTATCTGTGCGGATCACGGAAATGCAGAACAGCTGGTTGACTATGAGACTCATGAAAGCTTTACTGCCCATACAACCAATCAGGTTCCATTTATCCTTGTGAATGCTGATCCTGCTTACAAACTTAGAGAAAATGGCTGTCTGGCAGATATTGTTCCTACTCTTATCGAAATTATGGGTATGGAAAAGCCTGCTGAAATGACAGGAACTTCACTGCTTGTAAAATAAACAACTTCACTCAATATTTCTGGAGGGATTTACTTGAAGTTTATAAAAAAATTAGTAGTTATGATAGTCCTTACTCTTGTATGTGTGATTATTATTGATAATTTTCAGAGAGTCCGGGATGAGAAAAAGATAAGCATTGCACAGAAAAAGGAAAATGAGACCGCAGAAGGAAATCATCAGGAACCTGATGAACCTGGGCAGGAATCTAATTATGTCACGTTTGTGGCATTAGGTCAGAATTATATGAATGACAGCGTGATTCATTCGGGACAGTCGGAAGGCGGAACAAGCAATTACGATTTTATGTTTTCGGGACTTTCTTCTTATCTGCAGTCTGCAGATATTGCAGCATTGTGTCCGGGGTCTGTGATCGGAGGAAATGCACTTGGAGTTTCTGGATATCCCACCTTTAATTCTCCGGAGGAAGTATGCGATGCAGCAGTGGCAGCGGGGATAGATGTAGTAGCAATGGCAAATATACGAGTAAACAGTATGGGAAGCACTGCTATTTCCAGTTGCCTGAATATTTGGAAATCCAAATCAGATGCATTGAAAGTTCTGGGAATTCATGATTCACCAGACGATACTTCTATTCCTATTATGGAAGTTAATGGCTTAAAAATTGCTTTGCTGGATTATACTGCTGTGATTTCAGATGCATTGAATGATGACGAAGTGTATAAGGTGAATTTCTTTGGGCGTTATTCTGGTGGACAGGCAGATTTATCTGTACTGTCAGAAAAAACACTGGCAGAGATAGATGCTGCAAATAAATCCTCAGATTTTGTGATAGTATTTGCCAGCTGGGGATTAGATGACACACATGATATTACAGCTACACAGCAGAGATTTGCTCAGCAACTGACAGAAGCCGGCGCAGATTTGATTATAGGATATCGTCCGAATAATTTGCAAAAGGTTGAATGGATCACTGCTGAAAATGGAAATCGTGCCTTATGTTATTATTCTCTGGGCAATTTTATTTCTTCCGAAAATACGCAGGGTGCATTGATTGGCGGAATGGCAAAAGTCGGTATTAAGGTAGAAAATGGGTTAACGGTAATCGACGAAGAAAATACCGGGTTAGTTCCCATTGTAACACAGTATTCCTATAGTGGCACTGGTGATGAAGTAGATGTGACAGCAACGATCCCATTTTCGGCATATACCGATGAGATGGCAGCATCACATGGTATTACAACGAAATATGGAGTAGCTTTTGACAGAGCTTCGATAGAAAATATCATTCATAGTACAGTAGATGCATCATTTTTATTGGAGGAATAGGAGAAAAAACTTGATTTCTTTATAAAGGTATGATATAATACCATTTATGTGAGCTATGTAGATAGAGGAGGTGTCACGATGCATATATTTTTAACAATAGTATTTATCATTGTATCAATCGTGTTGACTATATTAGTATTAATGCAGGAAGGTAAGTCTGCAGGATTATCAGGAGCAATCAGTGGTGTTGCAGATACTTACTGGGGAAAAAATAAAGGCCGTTCCATGGAAGGAAAACTGGAAAAATATACAAAAATATTAGCGGTTGCATTTTTTGTACTGGCGATTGTATGCGGTATGTTCTAAAGATATGATAAAATCCCTCTTTTTTTAAAGAGGGATTTTCTTAACTTATAGGATTAGGGTGCCAAAACATGCTGATTTATATTGTGAATGCATACTGCGTTATATTTATGCATGCCAGTTCCCATGTACAAAGCTAAGATATTCTAAGAACTCTGAGAATATTTTTATTTTAAACAGACGCAACCGATGCAAAGTCGCCATCCATGGCTTCATTGCATCTATTTCGGAATCCATTCCGAAATTTGCTGATATGTATATAGAGTTCTAAGAACATCTAAGCTT
>JAXFDY010000087.1:0-47219 GCA_034172985.1 Lachnospiraceae bacterium | reverse complement strand
CCTCTCGACGAATCACGTTATTATCTCCGTATTTGCAGAGAAATTTCCGAACTGGCTGAACTTATTGCCTCAAAAAAAGACGAGAATTAATTCTCGCCTTTTTTCACCTCTATCTGTTTTTCTATGCTTAGTCAAATATATCTTTTATCTGTTCAGACAGTTTTTTCTTCTTCCCTTTTTTTCTGCTTCCTTCTTCCCCTTCGGAATCGGCTCCCGAAGCTTCCTGTGCAGTCTCTCCTCCCATCGCTTCATCAAACGCGAGCAATGCTTCTTTCTGTGCTGCAGTAAGCTTTTCCGGTACCTGCACTACAAGAGTAACGTATTGATCCCCTCTGAGATTTTTATTTCTCAAAGATGGCACACCTTTTCCTTTTAGGCGAATTTTTGTATCTGTCTGTGTTCCTGCCTTAATTGGGAATAATACATCCCCATCAATTGTTGTGATTCTTACATCCCCGCCTAAAGCAGCCTGTGCGAAGGAAATCGGTGCTGTAGAATATAAATTGTAATCCTGACGTTGGAAAATAGGATGTTTCATCACATCCACTTCTACTAACAAATCTCCTCTAGGTCCTCCGTTAGAGCCCGGTTCGCCCTTGCCTGCAATTCGAATACTCTGCCCGTCATCAATACCTGCTGGAATCGATACCTGTATTTTCTTCCGGTTACTTACATATCCTGTACCATAGCAATCCGGGCATTTATCCTTAATCATTTTTCCTGTACCATGACATTCCGGACAGGTCTGAACTGCTCTTGATGCTCCAAATATGGTTTGTGTAGTATACATCACCTGGCCTTTACCGCCACACTTACTACAGGTCACAGGCTGGGTTCCTTCTTTTGCACCTGTACCATGGCACTTTGGACATTCATCCTTTAATGTAATATCCAGTTCTTTCTCACAGCCAAAAACTGCTTCCTCGAATTTGATTCTTACAGAAGTTCTTACATTGGCTCCTTTCATCGGACTATTGGATGCTCTTCTGCTTCTTCCGCCACCAAATAAATCACCGAAAATATCTCCAAAAATATCTCCCATATCTCCGCTGAAATTAAAATCAAATCCACCGCCGCCGGCTCCTGAACTTCCATCAAATGCAGCATGGCCGTATTGGTCATACTGTCTTCTCTTATCAGGATCACTTAAGACTGCATATGCTTCTGATGCCTCCTTAAATTTTGCTTCCGCTTCTTTATCCCCCGGATTCATATCCGGATGATATTTCTTTGCCAATACTCTATAAGCTTTTTTTATTGCCGCATCATCTGCGTTTTTATCTACGCCCAAAACCTCGTAGTAATCTCTCTTATCAGCCATAATGTCCTCTCTTCCTTATTTTTACTGATTTCATTTTCTCATTGGGATGATGATATATAACTTAAGGAATAGAGGCATGTATCGCCCCTATTCCTTATATTTAGGAAATGTATCTTCTTAGACTTCCTTATAATCTCCGTCTACTACATCATCATCTGAAGGTGCTGAACCTGCGTTCATATCCGGACCTGCATTCATGTCTGGACCGGCTGCACTCTGTGCCTGCTCATACATCTTTGTAAATAAGCTCTGTGCACCTGCCATAAGTTTTTCTTTTGCAGCCTTGATTTCATCAATATCTGAATCTGTCATTGTCTCTGGCTGTGACTTAGCAAGTACATCCTTCAACGCCTGAAGATCAGCTTCCACAGATGCTTTTTCTGATGCATCAATCTTATCTCCTGCTTCATTTAACGCTTTCTCTATCTGGAATACAGTAGAATCTGCTTCATTTCTTGCATCAATTCCCTCTTTACGTTTCTTATCCTGAGCTTCAAATTCTGCAGCTTCCTTAACAGCCTTCTCAATATCTGCATCTGACATATTAGAACCTGAAGTAATTGTAATATGCTGTTCTTTTCCTGTTCCAAGATCCTTAGCAGATACATTTACAATACCATTTGCATCAATATCAAATGTAACTTCAATCTTAGGGATTCCTCTTGGAGCCGGAGCGATTCCATCCAGTCTGAATTCTCCCAGAAGCTTATTATCTTTTGCGAACTGTCTTTCACCCTGTACGACACGGATATCAACAGCACTCTGGTTATCAGCAGCAGTTGAGAATACTTCGCTCTTCTTTGCAGGAATTGTTGTATTTCTCTCGATTAATCTTGTAGCTACACCACCCATAGTTTCAATAGACAATGAAAGTGGAGTAACATCCAGAAGAAGGATATCACCGGCGCCGGCATCTCCAGCCAGCTTACCACCCTGAATAGAAGCACCGATAGCTACACATTCATCCGGGTTCAGACTCTTTGATGGCTCATGTCCTGTTAACTGTTTTACCTTATCCTGTACAGCAGGAATTCTTGTAGAACCACCTACCAGTAATACCTTAGATAATTCACTTGCAGTAAGTCCTGCATCTTTTAATGCGTTCTGAACTGGTGTAGCAGTTCTCTCTACAAGGTCATGTGTCAATTCATCAAATTTTGCTCTTGTAAGATTCATATCAAAATGCTTTGGTCCATCCTGATTTGCAGTGATAAATGGAAGGTTGATATTTGTAGTTGTAGCAGATGATAATTCTTTCTTTGCCTTTTCTGCCGCTTCCTTTAATCTCTGCAGAGCCATCTTATCTGTAGATAAATCGATTCCCTCAGCTTTCTTAAATTCTTCAATCATGTACTCAGTAATTCTCTGGTCGAAATCATCACCACCAAGTCTGTTATCACCGGCTGTAGCCAATACTTCGATTACGCCATCACCAATTTCGATAATAGATACATCGAATGTACCACCACCAAGGTCATATACCATAATCTTCTGTTCATTTTCATTATCAAGTCCATAGGCAAGTGCTGCTGCTGTAGGCTCGTTGATAATTCTCTTTACATCAAGACCTGCAATCTTACCTGCATCTTTTGTTGCCTGTCTCTGTGCATCATTGAAATAAGCCGGTACTGTAATAACAGCTTCCGTAACTTTCTCTCCCAGATATCCTTCTGCATCGGCTTTCAGTTTCTGAAGGATCATAGCTGAAATTTCCTGTGGAGAATACTTCTTATCATCAATTGTTACTTTGTAATCAGTACCCATATGTCTCTTGATAGATGAAATGGTCTTCTCAGCATTTGTTACTGCCTGACGCTTTGCAGGGTCACCTACAAGTCTTTCACCTGTCTTTGTGAATGCCACTACGGATGGGGTTGTTCTGATACCCTCTGTATTTGCAATAACGGTAGGTTTACCACCTTCCATAACTGCTACACATGAATTTGTTGTTCCTAAGTCAATACCAATAATCTTGCTCATAATTAAGCCTCCTAAAATAATATATACTATTAATTCGCAACTTTTACCATAGAGTGTCTTACGACTGTCTCCCGATACATGTAACCTTTCTGGAATTCCTCAGCTACTATATTTTCACCAAGATTTTCATCCTCTACATGCATCACTGCATTATGCATATTTGGATCAAATTCCTGACCCAGTGCCTCTATCTGTTTTACACCAGCTTCCTCTAACGAAGTAACCAGCTGTTTGTAAACCTTATCCATACCTTCAGCAAATCCCGTTCCTTTTTCTTCCTCCGGAACTGTTGCCAAACCTCTCTCAAAACTATCTATAATAGGAAGAATCTTCTCAATAATAGATTTGGCTCCTACCTCAAACATTGCTGTTTTTTCTTTTTCGGAACGTTTTCTGAAATTATCAAACTCAGCAAATAGTCTTGTATATTTGTCATTGAGTTCTTCAATCATTTCATCCTTTTTATCTTTCTTTTTCTTGAAGAATTTTCCGCCTTCTTTCTTCTCATCTGCTTCCTCAGCTTCTTCTTCAGGCTCTTCTGATACCTCCTGAGCTTCGTCTGCAGTTTCTTCCTGTTCTGCTGAATCCTGTTCTTCCAAAGTTTCTTCTTCGACTTCTTCTACCACTTCCTCTGCAGTATTCTCGTTTACCAACTGATCAGCCATTATATACCACCTTTCTATCCCTCTTATCTATGCTAAGTTATTTTCTTATATGCATCGTCCAACTGTTCTTTGACATGTTTCAATGTCTCTACGACTTTCTCATAATCCATTCTTTTTGGTCCGATTACCCCTATCGTTCCTCTCAATCCATCATCCAACTCATACGTAGCCGTTACTACACTACAGTCTTTCATGGACTGCACCGGTGTCTCATTACCAATATAGATCTGAATGCCCCGGTTATCATCTTCGGAACCGGTTTCTGTAATCAGATTTGTCAGAAGCTTCTTTTCCTCCAATGTTCCAATCAGGCGGCTGGCTCTCTCGCTATCATTTAACTCAGGATATTTCAGAATATTTGTAGCTCCGCTTGTATAAATCTCCATATCTTTTTCTGAACTGATAGCCTCTACCAGTGCATCCAGAATATCTCTTACAAGCTCGCCCTGCTCCCTTGCCTGCCCTGTCATCCTTGAAATCATTTCGAGATTAATCTGCTCCAATGTTAATCCATTTAATGTGCTGTTTAACAAAATATTAAGTTTCAGAATCGTTTCATTATCCAAATCCTGATTTACATTTATGATTTTATTTTTGATAATGTTTCCTTCCAAAACCATGACACACAAAATCTGATTTCCTTCTACAGAAGAAAGCTGAATGAACTTCAATCTGTTGCTGTGCAAATGCGGTGTGGAAATCATCGTTGCATAATTTGTATTATCTGCCAGCACTCTGGCCATATTCTGGAGCAACGTCTCAACTCTGTCTACCTTTTCAACCAGGAAGTCTTTCATTTCGTTAATTTCTTTTTCTTTATCCTCCAGAGTAGCTTCTCTCTCCCTCATCATCTCATCCACATATACACGATATCCTTTATCTGACGGGATCCGTCCTGCAGATGTATGAGGCTGTAATATATATCCCTGTTCTTCCAGATCTGCCATCTCATTACGAATCGTTGCCGAACTCAGATTTAAATCTGTATACTTTGATATCGTTCGCGATCCAACCGGCTCTCCTGTCTCAAGATAATTCTTTACAACTGCCTGAAGTATTTTCATTTTTCTCTCATCTAATTCCATTACTTCACTTCCTTAGCTGTTTCTTCTTTGTTAGCACTCGTTTTGGTGGAGTGCTAACATTTGGCCTAACAATAAAATAGCACTTCACCTCTCATATGTCAAGCACTTTTTTTAAAATCATATATCCGTCAGAAGAAATTCTGCCAGAACAGCATTACTCACATCAATTCCACGGCTTGTAAGTTTCACTTTTCCTTCTTCCCACAGCAGAAGTCCTTGCTGCTGCAGCTGATCACAAATTTCTCCATATATTCCGGTAAAACTTTTTTGAAACTGCCGTTCGAATTCTTCCACGGATATTCCTTTCATCAGACGAAGTCCTAAAAACATATATTCCTCCATCTGCTGAATGATAGTTAATTCCTCCCGATCCTCATCATGCATTATTTCCTCTTTTTCCTTCAAATACACATCCATCTTTTCCGTATTTTTAAATCTTACATTATCTATCATGGAAGATGCTCCTAATCCCAATCCCAGATAATTTTTCCGTATCCAGTATGACGTATTATGTTTAGACTCATATCCCTGGCGGGCATAATTTGATATTTCATATCGAGCATATCCGGCATTTTCCAGATATTCATTTGTATCATAATACATCTGGCGCTCTGTATCCTCATCCGGCAGATTTAATTTTCCCTGATTCCATAAATCATAAAAGGGAGTACCTTCTTCTATCATAAGACTATAAGATGAAATATGTTCGGGACGAAGGGCAATCACTTTCTTTAAGGTATCATGATAGCTTTCTATGGTCTGACCCGGCAAAGCTGACATAATATCTACATTGATATTTTCAAAGCCGGCTTTTCTGGCAGCCTCATAATTCTGACAAAATATATCGTAAGTATGAATTCTCCCTATTGTTTTTAATTCTCCGTCATCAGCGGACTGAAGTCCAAAGCTGATTCGATTAATTCCCATATTATAATAGGAAAGAATTTTTTCTTTATCAACCGTACCCGGATTACACTCTAAAGTTATCTCACAATCTTCAGCCACGGAAAAGTTTTCTCTCAGTGTTACAAGAATATCCTCGATAAAAAATGCCGGAAGCAGGGAAGGTGTCCCGCCTCCAAAATAAATCGTTGGCACATAATCATTCCTTCCCTGCTTTCCATAGGATTTTCCCCATAACTCTATTTCACGTTTCAATTTTTCCACATAAGAGCTCTGTAATTCCTCCTTATTGCTGAAAGACAGGAAATCGCAATATTTGCACTTCTGCCTGCAAAATGGAATATGAATATAAATACCAAGCTCTTTTATATTTTCTTTCTCCATGACTGCTCCATTATTTATCCTCATCCAGCTTCAATACACTCATAAATGCCTTCTGAGGAATTTCCACATTTCCTACCTGACGCATTCTCTTTTTTCCTTCTTTCTGTTTTTCCAGCAGTTTTCTCTTTCGGGTAATATCTCCTCCGTAACACTTCGCCAACACATCCTTACGCATGGCCTTAACTGTTTCCCTGGCAATAATTTTACTTCCGATAGCTGCCTGAATCGGTATCTCAAAAAGATGTCTTGGAATCTCCTCTTTTAACTTCTCGCACATCTTTCTTCCCCGTTCATATGCCGTATCTGCATGTACGATAAATGAAAGTGCATCTACTTCTTCTTTATTAATCAAGATATCCAGTTTCACCAGTTCTGAACGCTGATATCCCTTTAATTCGTAATCGAATGAAGCATATCCCCTGGAGCGCGACTTCAAAGCATCAAAAAAATCATATATTATCTCATTTAACGGAAGTTCATATTTTAATAATGCTCTTGTTCCTTCTATATAATCCATGGAAATATATTTTCCTCTCCGCTCCTGGCAAAGCTCCATGATAGATCCGATAAATTCTGTAGTAACCATAATTTCCGCTTCCACCACCGGTTCTTCCATATAATCAATTTCTGATGGATCCGGCAGATTGGATGGATTTGTTAATTCAACTACTGTTCCGTCTGTCTTAAACACCTTATAAATAACTCCCGGAGCTGTAGTAACCAAATCGAGGTTATATTCTCTTTCCAATCGTTCCTGTATAATTTCCAGATGCAAAAGTCCCAAAAATCCGCAACGAAAACCAAACCCCAGAGCAATAGAAGTCTCCGGCTCATATGAGAGGGAAGCATCATTCAACTGCAATTTCTCCAGAGCATCCCGAAGATCCGGATATTTTGCCCCATCTGCCGGATAAAGTCCGCAATATACCATAGGATTTACTTTTTTGTATCCAGGCAAAGGCTCTTCACACGGACACTGATTGTCTGTAATCGTATCACCTACCATGGTTTCCCGCACATTCTTAATGCTTGCCGTAACATATCCTACCATACCTGCACTCAGCTCTTCACACGGAATAAACTGTCCTGCTCCAAAATATCCTACCTCTACTACCTGCTCTACTGCACCGGTAGCCATCATCCTGATAGACATCCCCGGCTTTATTCTTCCATTCTTCACCCTGCAGAAAATGATAACTCCTTTATAGGAATCATACAGGCTGTCAAAAATCAATGCCTGGAGTGGTGCATCCGAGTCACCGGAAGGTGCAGGTATCTTCTCTACGATTGCTTCTAAAACATCTTCTACATTCAGACCTGTTTTTGCTGAAATACATGGACAACCCTGTGCTTCGATTCCGATTACATCTTCTATTTCTTCTATCACTCTTTCCGGCTCCGCACTTGGCAGATCAATCTTATTAATTACCGGAATCACATCCAGATCATGATCCAGTGCCAGATAAACATTTGCAAGTGTCTGGGCTTCTACTCCCTGCGCGGCATCCACAATCAGAATAGCCCCATCACAGGCAGCAAGACTCCTTGAAACTTCATAATTGAAATCCACATGTCCCGGAGTATCAATTAAATTAAAAATATACTCTTCTCCGTTTTTTGCCGTATATACTGTACGGACAGCCTGAGCCTTTATGGTAATACCTCTTTCCCTTTCCAGATCCATACTATCCAAAACCTGCTCCTGCATCTCCCGATTCGTCAACAGACCTGTCTTTTCTATAATTCTATCTGCAAGTGTGGACTTACCGTGATCAATATGTGCCACAATACAAAAATTTCTTATCTTGTCCTGGCTTATCTTAGACATTCTATCCTCCTATAATTTACAAACATTAGGCATTTATTTTACTTATCAAATTATAATAACATCTACCTCAGTTTCGTGTCAATTCTTTTCTTTATTCTCAAACAATTCCGACTTTTTTTCAAATTGTCAAACTATGGTTTTTTCCAGAAACCACAATATCTTGTGTTCAATCTAAAAAAAATCATCAATATTTTGTGTAATATATCATAGACAAACTGTTATACTAGTGATATAATACAAACTGTTTGCAGCGATAATTCAATTGGCAGATATAATTTTTTTAGATTTATGAGGTGAAAAGACAGGGATGAAGGTTATTAAACGAGACGGCAGACATGTCGATTATGAGAGGAACAAAATCTTTATAGCAATTCAGAAAGCAAATGACAGCGTAGAAAAAGAAGACCGTATTAACGATGAGCAGGTTTATAACATCATTGCTTCTATAGAAGCCCGTGGCGATGAAGTGATGACTGTAGAAAAAATACAGGATTATATTGAGCAGAAGCTCATGGAAAACAAAAAATATAATTTAGCTAAAGCTTATATCAAATATCGTTACACAAGAGAACTGGTTCGTAAATCCAATACTACTGATGACTCCATTATGAGTCTGATTAAAAATAGCAATAAAGAATTAAACGAAGAAAATTCAAATAAAAATGCAACGCTTGCCTCTACACAGCGTGACTATATGGCCGGAGAAGTAAGCAAAGATATCACAAAAAGAATCCTTCTTCCTGAGCGGATTGTAAAGGCTCATGAAGATGGCACGATTCATTTTCATGATATGGATTATTTTATCCAGCCGATTTTTAACTGCTGCCTTGTCAACATCGGAGATATGCTTGACAACGGGACTGTTATGAATAACAAATTAATCGAAACACCAAAAAGTTTTAAAGTTGCCTGTACAGTTATGACACAGATCATTGCTGCAGTGGCATCCAATCAGTATGGCGGTCAGTCTGTGAATATTGCCCATTTGGGAAAATATCTTCGCAAAAGTGCAGATAAATATTTAAAGCATTATAAAGAAATCCTTGGTGAAAATGCTTCACAGGAAATGATTCAGGGACTTGCAGAGGATCGTGTGCGGGCAGAACTGAAAGACGGTGTACAGACGATGCAGTACCAGATTAACACACTGATGACAACAAATGGCCAGTCACCATTTGTAACATTATTTATGTACATCGAAGATGGCTACGAATACGAAAAAGAAGTTGCCATGATTATAGAAGAAATCTTAAAACAGCGTCTGGAAGGTATTAAAAATGAAAAAGGTGTCTATGTTACTCCGGCATTTCCAAAGCTGATTTATGTCTTAGATGAAAATAACTGTTTAAATGGCGGTAAATACGATTATATCACTCGCCTTGCCGTACAGTGTTCTGCTAAGAGAATGTATCCTGATTATATTTCTGCCAAGAAAATGCGTGAAAATTATGAAGGCAATGTATTCTCCTGTATGGGTTGCCGCAGTTTCTTAAGTCCATGGAAAGATGAAAACGGTGAGTATAAATGGGAAGGACGTTTCAATCAGGGTGTTGTCAGCTTAAATCTCCCACAAATCGGAATTCTGGCCCATGGTGACGAAGAGGAATTCTGGCCACTTTTGGAAGAAAGACTTTCTCTCTGCTTTGAGGCTCTGATGTGCAGACATCACGCCCTGGAAGGTATATCATCCAATGTAAGTCCGATTCACTGGCAGTATGGTGCAATCGCCCGTCTGAAAAAAGGAGAAAAAATAGACAAACTTCTTCATGGAGGATATTCTACCATTTCTCTTGGATATATCGGTCTGTACGAAGTGACAAAGCTGATGACAGGTGTCAGTCATACTGATCCTGCAGGCACCGAGTTTGCCCTGAAAGTAATGCACCGTCTTCGTGAGGCAACCGATACATGGAAGAAAAATACCGGTATTGGCTTTGGTCTGTATGGAACTCCGGCAGAAAGTCTCTGCTATCGTTTTGCCAAAATTGACAGAGAGCGTTTCGGAAATATTCCTGATATTACAGATAAAGGATATTATACAAATTCTTACCATGTGGATGTTCGCGAAAAAATCGATGCATTTGAGAAATTTGAATTTGAAAGTCAGTTCCAGAAGATTTCCAACGGAGGAGCTATTTCTTATGTAGAAATTCCGAATATGAAACATAATCTGGAAGCATTATGTGAAATTGTAAAATATATTTATAACAATATCCAGTATGCAGAATTTAATACAAAATCCGACTATTGTCAGGTTTGCGGCTACGACGGTGAAATCACCATCAATGATAATTTTGAATGGGAATGCCCACAATGCCACAACAAAGACCAGAGCAAAATGAATGTAACCAGACGTACCTGCGGTTACCTTGGAGAAAATTTCTGGAATGTAGGAAAAACAAAGGAAATTAAATCCCGCGTATTGCATGTTTAAAGTTTGAATCTTGTATGAGGAGAAATACGATGAATTATGCATCAATTAAACGAATGGATGTGGCCAATGGACCGGGGGTGAGAATGTCTCTGTTTGTCAGCGGCTGCACTCATCACTGTAAAAACTGTTTTAACCGGGAAGCCTGGGATTTCCAGTATGGTCAGCCATTTACGCAGAAAGAACTGGATTATATTGTTGACTATGTCAGTGGAGAATATATTGCAGGTTTATCACTGCTTGGCGGTGAACCTATGGAGCCACAGAACCAGGCTGGAATATTGCCACTATTACGCAAAATGAAAGAAGTATGCCCTGAGAAATCTATCTGGTGTTATACCGGATATGATTATGAAAAGGATATCTTAGGCCGCATGATGAAAGAAGTACCGGAAACAGCAGAATTGTTATCTTATATTGATGTTCTGGTGGACGGAGAATATATAGAAGAACTTCACAATCTATCTTTGCGTTTTAAGGGGTCTTCAAACCAGCGGATTATTATGGTACAAGATTCCCTCAAATCCGGAAAAATTGTTTTGTGGGATGGCATTCGCCAAAAATAAGACGAAGGAGACACAGATGATACAGAAAGTAAATATTAAGAAATTGAATGAAAACGCAGTAATACCTGCTTATGGCAGCGAATTTGCTGCAGGAGCTGATTTATATGCATGTCTGGACGAGGCTGTTGTAATCGAACCGGGAAAAACAGTATTTGTAAAAACCGGCCTTGCCATGGAAGTGCCTGCAGGATATGCAGGACTCATATATGCCAGAAGCGGATTGGCATGCAAGAAAGGATTGGCACCGGCCAATAAAGTAGGAGTGATTGATGCTGATTATCGAGGCGAAATCATCGTAGCATTATATAATCATTCATCAGAACCAATTACTGTAGAACATGGAGAAAGAATTGCCCAGATGGTAATCACGCCATATCTGACAGCTGATTTCCAAGAAGTAGACGAATTATCCGACACCACCAGAGGTCAGGGCGGCTTTGGTTCAACAGGAACAAAATAACAGTACTTTTAAAAGGCTATGTCTTCACATAGTCTTTTTTTCACATTGACCTCCTCTTCCGCCATTTTTAATTTGAATCCAATCCCAAATGTTCCCTGCTCTCTCCGGATAAGACACTATCCAGAATATCAGCCAATGGCTCCATGGCATTTAATTCTTCCTGAAGCGTATTTGTCTGAGCCCCTGCTTCAATCAGCATCGCTCTCGGCATCAAATCAAGATTATACTGATATGCATCGATATAATTTTTTCTCGTAAAATCCGGATACTTACACAAAGCTTCTAATTTTGCCTGAAGGCTGAAAGACAGATTGTCTGAACGATACTGATTATAGAGATAGGAGATATCTCCCTGGGCGCTGCTTCTGCTGACACCATTAAAAAACATAATCCGTGCAGTAGGTTTCCCATTGATATCCGTCACAAGATGCAAATCCTCCCGCACCCCATCCCTATGTAAATCTATAATCACCTGCACAGAAGGGTTATCTGTCAGAATCTGCTGCACAGTCTCTCTGGAATAATCATAAGCCTTCGAACGATCAAATACTCCATTCACATTGTCAAAAATCTCCGTACAATGTATCACATTATACCCATATACGGAAGATAAGATTTCTGCCAGCTTTCCTCCAACTGCAATAATGCCTGTTCCTTTGATATCTTCCGTAGAATCTGCAAAAGTCTCACTTCCATGAGTATGATAAATCAATATCTGGGGCACGGAAGCATCTTTGACAATACTCATATCTTTCTCTAATAATACTTTCGTGTCTAAATCTTCCGGAAGTACACTGGCGCGCTCCGGTACAATATATAAATTAGATTTTACAAAATCAAAATCTGCCAGTTGTTCCAGTGAAAATGCCGGGGCAAGGGTTTCCTTCACAACATTCTCCTGTTCTTTCGCCGGTTCCTGCTGCACTGTTTCTGCTTCTTTTTTCTCTTCTGCAACCACATGCTCTTCCTGTGTTACTGTCTGTTCTGCCACTGCTATCTGAGTCGTCTTGTAGGTATTTGGATCATATATCACCAGATTTTCTTTAGAATAACTGTTTTCCACAAAACTATAGACATTACTCGTGCGATTTACACTATCTGCCAGTTTTTCCATTACATTGCTATCGTCCCTCATGATATATGAAACCTTTATATTCGATTCCTGCATAATATAAATCACTAATTTTTCCGCATTTTCCGAAAGACCTTCCGACATCTTTTTTTTCAACTGCGCTGGCTCTATCCAGATAATTACTCTGGCCAGCAGAATTACCATCAGAAGATATACGATTATAATAAGATTCCTTCTATTTCCTCGCACGATATGCCGTTTCTCCTAAAAAAATAATATACGGGCACTTCCATGCCCATATATTATTTTATTTCGGTTCACAATTATTTAGAATCTATTTATCTGTTTAATGCATCAATAAAACGCCCGAAGGCTTTTCTTCCTTCCTCATTGCATTTGTACACACCGGCATCTTCCAAAACCTGTACAAATACTCTGCCCACTTCTTTTTTTAAAATATCCATGGTATTGTTTTCATCAAAGACATATTGTTTTCTTAACTCGTCTACCCAATCGCCATGTTTTTTGATTGATTCTTCTTCCCGGACGTTCTTACCCTGAATCAGATATTCTTTCAAAAGTTCCAGCTCCTCTTTCAATCTGGAAGGCAGCACTGCCAATCCCATCACTTCGATAAGACCGATATTCTCCTTTTTGATATGGTGAAGCTCCGGATGAGGATGATATAATCCCAGAGGATATTCCTCCGTTGTAATATTATTTCTCAGAGCCAGATCAATCTCGAACATTTCATTGTGCATTCTGGCAATAGGTGTAATCGTATTATGTGGTTCCCCATTTGTCTCTGCGAAAATATGGTTTTCTTCATCCGTATATCCCCGCCATATTTCCAAAATATATGCTGCCGCTTCAATCAGTTTCTTCTCATCCCTATGACGAAGGCGGATTACCGAGAGCGGCCAATGCACAATACCGGCCTCCACATCAGGATATTTATTTAATACAAATGTTTTCTCATATTCAGCCTTTTCCATGGCAAAGGTATAGCACCCTCCCTGAAAATGGTCATGTGAAAGAATCGAACCTCCCACTATCGGCAAATCTGCATTGGAGCCCAAAAAATAATGAGGAAATATCTTTATAAAATCAAATAATTTACGGAAAGTATTTTTCTCTATTTTCATAGGCACGTGTTGCCCATTAAATACAATACAATGCTCATTATAATAAACATAAGGGGAATACTGGAATCCCCACTGGCTATCATTGATTGTCAATGGTATAATTCTGTGATTCTCTCTTGCTGGATGATTTACTCTTCCTGCATATCCTTCATTCTGCCTGCATAGCAGACATTTTGGATAACCGCTCTGTTTTGCCATTTTAGCCGCTGCGATTGCCTTCGGATCCTTCTCCGGTTTTGACAAATTAATTGTAATATCTATCTGGCCATATTCACTATCTATCTTCCATTTGACATCCTTATCCACTCTGTATTTTCGTATGTAATTTGTATCCTGACTAAACTTATAATAAAAATCAGTTGCCGCTTTTGCACCGTTTTTATGATAAATATTCCAGAAACAATCTATCACCTGTTTTGGTCTTGGAACAAGAGCATTCATAAGCTTTGTGTCAAATAAATCTCTGTAGGTCACTGTATTCTCCTTCAGAATTCCTTTTTCCACAGCCATATCATCCAGTCCATTCAGAATCTCTTCCAATGTCATATCACCTGCGGCATCTTCATCTGTATACTCCTCACACTGCATGATATCCAGCAAGAGATTTTCGGTATAAATTCTCTCTTCCTCCGGTACCAGACCACAGGCTACACCATAATCTGTTAAAGCCTTTATATATTTCGAAATCATTTTAATTTTCTCCATATCCATCCGGATTCATCGTCTGCCATTTCCATAAGTCTGCACACATCTCATCAATACCATACTCTGCTTTCCAGCCCAGCTCTTTTTCTGCTTTCTGCGGAGCACAGTAGCAGGTAGCGATATCTCCTTCTCTTCTTGGTTTTATGGCATAATTAATCTTCTTTCCACAAGCTTTCTCAAACGCATGTACCACCTGTAATACACTATATCCATGTCCTGTACCTAAATTGTAAATCAGAACGCCTTTGTTTTCCTTAAATTTTTCTACTGCCTTTACATGACCTCTTGCAAGGTCAACTACATGAATATAATCTCTCACACCGGTTCCGTCTACTGTATCATAATCATTGCCAAACACCCCTAAACATTCCAGCTTTCCGATGGCAACCTGTGCCACATATGGAAGAAGATTATTTGGGATGCCTTTGGGATCCTCTCCGATTAATCCGGACTTATGTGCCCCGATCGGATTAAAATAACGCAGCAACGTAACATTCCACTCCTCGTCAGAACGATGAATATCCATGAGAACCTGTTCCAGCATAGACTTTGTCTGTCCATACGGATTTGTTGGATTTCCTTTTTTGCATTCTTCTGTAATCGGAATCATATCCGGATCCCCATAAACCGTTGCCGATGAGCTGAAAATAATATTCTTGACACCATGATTTCTCATAACATCACAAAGCACCAACGTTCCGGCTATATTATTATAATAATATTCAATTGGTTTTCTGACAGATTCTCCCACCGCTTTATAGCCTGCAAAATGGATGACAGAATCTATTTTCTCCTGATTAAAAATTTCATTTAATTTTTCCCGGTCCAAAATATCTGCCTGATAAAATTTTAAATCTTTTCCGGTAATCTGTTTCACTCTCTCCAAAGCTTTTTTGCTTGAATTATATAAATTATCTACAACCACCACATCATATCCCGCTTCCAAAAGCTCTACACATGTATGGCTGCCGATATATCCGGCCCCACCTGTAACTAAGATTGCCATATTACAAACCTCCTGTCATTTCTCTTTGCTTTATAGTAAACATTGTATCATTGTCCCATTGATTTCACAAGTAGTTTCGCATGAATTAATTCCCTATGGCTTCATTGATTCCATCGGAAATAATTTTTCCAAGAATATTGATTTGTTCATCTATATCTTTTGGGGTAACATACAAATCCCTGTCTTCCCGATCCATCAGTTCTTTTACCAGTTGATGCTTTTCACCACTGGAAAAACCAGACAATACATGACCCAGGCCTGCATCTCCTGTAGATGACTCCAATACATGAATCAGATTATCCATCACATCATTTACTATAGTAACAGCATCTACGACTGTCGGAACTCCTATGGCAATCACCGGAATTCCCATCGACTCTTCATTGATTGCCTGCCGGTGGTTTCCCACTCCTGATCCCGGATGAATACCGGTATCCGAAATCTGAACCGTCGTGTTTAAACGTCTTGTATTCCTTGCAGCCAGAGAATCTATGGCGATAATCATCCCTGCACCCACTTCTCCTGCGATTCCTTTTACATAATCAGCAGTCTCTAATCCGGTTTGAGCCATCACCCCCGGTGCAACTGCTGCAACCCTGTTGTTCACCATAATATTAGCTACCGCCACCGGTCCCAGTGCATCCGGAGTTGCCTCTCTGTTTCCTAATCCTACAACCATGATTTTATCATGTCTGAGTCTTCCCCTTTTTCTTAAATCCGACATAATATTCCGTATCTCATCTGCTATCTCCGCCGTCATCTCATCATAAAGACTATCATCATACTCTTCAATAAAACATTCCTCCAGGGTAATATAATTGCCCACCGGCTTTCTCATGGCTTTTGCACCTGCTTCGTTCAGTATCCTGACCCTCGTAATCTTAAAATATCCGCTTCTGCTATTTTTTTCCTCCAGCGCAACACCTCTTACCTCTACATCGGTACCTTCAAAACGCTCTTTTTATTCCAGTGCAAGGTCTGTTATCACTACATCATCCATAATAACACCTCCGCTGATATGATTATTATGAGCCATGGGTCCCGCCAAACATGAGAAAGTATCCATTTTTCGCAGAAAAATGAGCGAATTTCGAATGTTTGCGTCAATTTTGAGAGTGGAAAGCACGAAAAAATCGACATCAGGCTCATTTGTCGGGCACCCTAATCTTATTATGGAAAATCCCTGCGATATTATACGATATTCTTAAGCAATTCCTTTGAAATTCTAAGATTTCCTTTTCCTGTGCCCAAATCAATCGCCGGTTTATTGCTTCCGTGAAAATCAGAACCTCCCGTAAGGAACAATCCGTATTCCCGTACTATTTTTTCCATTTTCTGATCATCAGAAGGCGTATTCAGGGAATAAATGCCTTCTATCCCCTGTAATCCCAATGTCTTTAGATAATTAATCGTACTATACAGCCTGTCATGCCCCATCTTATATAAAAGCGGGTGTGCCAGCACAGGATGTCCTCCCGCTTCCAAAATCAAACGAATGGCCATCTCAGGACTGATTCTCTCTCTCGATACATAACAAGGCTTCCCGGGATTGAGATAACGATTAAAAGCTTCTTCCTTTGAAGAAACATATCCCTCATCCATCATATATCTTGCAAAATGAGCTCTTGTAACAGATGCGTTTCCAAACCGTTCCAGCATAATCTCTTCTGTCAGAGGCATGCCATGCTCCCTGATTTTTTCAATCATCTTACGGTTCCGTTCATCACGGCTTCGCCGGCATTCATCCACTATCTTTACAAAACCTTCACTTGTATAATCTACATTTAATCCAAGAATGTGAAGGTCACTCCCTCCAAAATCCGCTGAAATCTCGATTCCCGGAATAACCTTCACAATCTTTGTTCTGGCAGTCTCTATCGCCTCCTCGATACCGTCCACTGTATCATGATCGGTCAGAGCAAAAGCATATAAGCCTTTGCTCTCAGCATATTCCACCACTTCTTTAGGGGAATAAGTACCGTCTGATGCATTGGAATGCACATGGAGATCTATATATTCCCTGCTGTTATCATTTAAATCTATCATATTTTTTCCTGCTTATCCATTAACTCATAGGTATAAACGTATGCTGTATCTCCGTATTCTTTAAAACTGCAGCTCTTTCAACTGCTTCTTTGCAGAAATAATCCTGGGCACACAGCAATGTCTTGCCTCTTTTATCAATCTTATCATAACCGCCATCCGGTTTCATCACATGTGCTTTTAATGTGTCTGCCAGCTGAATATCCAAAATATGGATTACTTCTTCTTTCAACCTTTCATCTTCTACCGGGAAAAGAATTTCCACTCGCTTGTCAAGATTTCTTGGCATCCAGTCTGCACTTCCCATATAGACTTCCTCATATCCATTATTATGGAAATAGAAAATTCTGCTATGTTCCAAAAAAGTTCCTACGATGGAACGAACATTAATATTCTCACTGACTCCCGGAATTCCTACTTTCAGACAACAGATACCCCGGACAATCAAATCGATTTTCACCCCTGCAGCACTGGCTTCATAAAGTAAATCGATGGTTTCCTTATCACATAGGGAATTCATCTTTGCCACAATAAAGGCTTCTTTTCCTTCTTTTGCAAATGCAATTTCCCTGCGAATCAGATATTCAAACTTATCCCTCAGCCACAATGGTGCCAGGGAAAGCTTATTCCAGCTTGCCGGTTCTGAGTATCCTGAAAGCATATTAAACACAGCCGTTGCATCCTCACCGATTGCCTGACTGCAGGTAAGAAGTCCCATATCGGTATATAATTTTGCCGTGGAATCATTATAATTACCGGTACCTAAATGAACATACCGTTTAATACCCTCTTCCTCATTTCTCACTACCAGGGTAATCTTACTGTGGGTTTTTAATCCCTTCAAACCATAAATCACATGGCATCCTGCCTTTTCAAGCATTTTCGCCCAATTTATATTATTCTCTTCATCAAATCTTGCCTTCAACTCCACAAGCACAGATACCTGCTTACCATTCTCTGCCGCCTGGGCTAATGAGGCGATAATCGGTGAATTTCCACTAACTCTGTACAAAGTCTGCTTAATAGCAAGTACCTTCGGATCAATAGCTGCCTGGCGCACAAAATCCACGACAGGATCGAAGGTCTGATATGGATGATGTAACAGAATATCTCCCTGACTAATCTGCTCAAAAATATTCTGATCCGGATTAATAGCCGGATTAGGCTGAGGCACATACTTCGGTGCCTTGAGATGGTCAAATCCCTCTGTTCCATAAAGCTTCATCAAAAATGTCAGATCCAGAGGTCCACTGATAGGAAATACATCCTGACTGCTGATATCCAGTTCTTTTTTCAAAATGCCAAGCAGCCTTTCATCCATCTTATCCTCAATCTCCAGACGGATTGCTTCTCCCCACTGACGTTTCTTCAACTGCTTCTCTATCTCTTTCAATAAATCTTCGGCATCATCTTCATCAATTGAAAGATCTGCATTACGCATAACCCTGTAAGGATGCGCACAGATGACTTTATAATTCATAAATAATTTATCAATATGCCGTTCAATGATTTCTTCCAGAAGAATAACTGTAGTTTTTCCCTCTTCCTCAGAAGGAATCTGAATGATTCTCGGAAGAACAGATGGCACCTGCACCGTGGCAAATTCCAACGTAGCCGTCTTAGTCATTTCTTCCTCTTTTTTCTTCCCATCTTTCTCTTTTTTCCGTTCACGGACTTTTTCACTCAAATCCTGCTTATCCTCTAAAAGAGCTGCAATATTCAATGACTTATTTCTGATAAGCGGAAATGGTCTGGAAGAATCTACTGCCATCGGAGTCAGTACCGGATATATATTATCTGCAAAATATTGGTCCACATATTCTTTCTGCTCTTCATTTAACGACTCATGATTTTCAATAATAATCAATCCTTCTGTTTTCAGCATCGGAACCAGTGAACGGTTATAAGTAGAATACTGCAGATTTACAAATTCATGTGTCTCATTCAAGATTGCTTTAATCTGCTCCTTCGGAGTCATTTCTGCAATATCTTTTTTATCACAGCCGGCATTAATCATATCCTTTAACGATGCCACACGAATCATGAAAAATTCATCCAGATTCGATGATGTAATACTTAAAAATTTTAATCGTTCAAAAAGAGGATTTTTCTTATCTCTGGCCTCTGACAGAATACGATAATCAAACCCCAGCCAGCTTAATTCCCTATTTGTATACTTGTCGTTCATGCAAATGCTCCTTTCTGCTTAATCGTTACCTTGATTCCATATACTTCCTCAAAAAACTCTGTTTTATCTACAAACAATCCCTTTTCCAGAGTGATATCTTCCTTCGCTTTGGCATGAATCAAAAGCTCATTATCTTTCAATTCAAACCGGCAGTTTGTCAACTTCTGCTTATGGCTCCGGTCCAGAGCATTCGCTACACGAAGAATGGCGGTCAGCTTAATGACGGTCAAATCTGTATCATTTTCAATTGGAATCGTATTATATTTCACAATCTGTGCCAGCATTTTCCGCTCTTTATGGGAAAGTCCTATGATTTCTGTTGCCATAATAATGTTATAAGAACATTCTGCCGCATTATGAATACTAATGTATTTTCCACAGTCATGCAATAATGCTGCTAATTGAAGAATCAATCGTTCCCGTTTACTTAAACCATGCACTTTCTT
This sequence comes from Lachnospiraceae bacterium, assembly GCA_034172985.1. Classification (GTDB taxonomy): domain Bacteria; phylum Bacillota; class Clostridia; order Lachnospirales; family Lachnospiraceae; genus CAG-303. Next base: position 26,991 of record JAXFDY010000087.1, on the reverse strand, counting down.
TGTGGCATCAAAAATCTGCAGGGCGATATCGCTAATATATTGGATATGTGCCGTATTTCCTTTATATCTGCGGGAGATACCTCTTACTTCGTTCAATATATCTTCTTCAAAATCATGTTTCGATGCCACTTTCTTTTTGCGCATTCCAAAATCTACAGCCATTCCATCGCAAATATCAGTTCCCGGAATCCATAGATTTCTGGCACCGGCCACTTCTGCAAAACGTCCATAGATTCTGGCACATGGAATCAGAATAGTCGCCTGTTCTTTGGTAACCTGAAGCTCTTTGGCTATCTCCTCCTGACTTTTTGAATTGAGCATCCTATATCTGCCCACAAAATCTTCTGAAGACATCAGTCTGTCAAATTCCCCGGTATCTTTATTTTTAGTAAACAATGTAATCTGCTCTCCGGTACCAATAATATTATCAATGACCTTGTCCTTAATAAACATGCGCTTAAAAGTCTGCAAATCATTGTTAATCAGTTCATCCATTAAAATATCAAAGTGTTTCATATTATCGCTCAATTTAAACAATAATTCCCTGATTCTCATAGAACCAATCTTAATATTTTGCGTGGATGCAATATTTTTTTTATCCAGCAGGGATATCTGGATACTTCCTGCCCCTACATCAAGAATCGCCGTATTTCCTTTTGTGAATTCAGCAAATTCCTCCGGATACATCGCCAGTGCTTTGTAAGCTAAAAGCCTCTGCTCCGAGTTGCTGATCAATCTTACATTCAACCCCGTTCTAACCTTAATCCGGTCCAATACAATTTCCGCATTATCTGCTTCCCTGATTCCGCTTGTAGCAATCGCATCATAGTCAGAAATCTGATACCCATCTATTATTTTTGTAAAATCCTCCAATATATCACATATCTTTTCTATGGTTTCAAATTTCAGTTTTTTTTCTGTATATGTCTCTTTCCCTAACTCCATGACATATCTGATATTATCGACAATTCTAATCTTTTTTCCTGAAGTATACTCATATATTTTCAGCATCAACTCATAGGAACCAATATTAATTGCCGCAAACCTGCTCACTGCCATTGACTACCACCCTAACCTTTCCTTACATTCTAGTAATTGCCCAGAATCTTAAAACTAATCGCCTCTTCATCTATTCCGCGTAATGCATTTTTCACCGCCGCATCACCGAGATTACCTGTGAAATCCAGGAAGAATCTGTATTCCCAATTTCGACCTTCAATAGGTCTTGATTCAATTTTAGTCATATTAATATCATTATATATAAAATGAGACAGCATTTCATAAAGAGAGCCGCTCTCATGGGCAATTTCAAAAGCAATACTGACTTTATCTGCGCTTTCAGTGTATACTTTTTTATTTCCGACAATTACAAATCTGGTAGTATTAGAATTATTATCCTGTATCTGCTCCTGTAGAACCTTCAATCCGTATATTTTTGCAGCACGTCTGCTTGCCACTGCTGCCTGGGTGATATCTCCATCTTCCAATACTTTCTTTGCACTGGCTGCCGTATTGGTCAGACTAATCTGCTGCCAATCCCGGTGCTGGTACAGGTATCCTTCACTCTGCATCAATGCCTGTGGATGAGAATAAACCCTCTTAATATCTGAAATATCCGCCTGTGGCAATCCAATCAGATTATGTTCCACCTTCAAAAAAGTTTCACCTACTATGTAATTCTCATATTCCATCAGTAAATCAAATACCTGGGTAACAGCTCCGGCCGTGGAATTTTCTATAGGAAGGACAGCATAATCAGCTTCCCCAAGCCTCACAGCTTCCATCGCATCTCTCCAGGTTGACACATGATATGCATCTGCATCTTCTCCAAAATACTGCAAAGCCGCTTCATGGGAATAGGCACCTTCCACGCCCTGATACACCACTTTGACGTTCTTTTTTTCAATGGACTGAACCTTTTCAAACGCTACATCCTTGATCAGTCCATGTTCCGCCATGATTTTATACTGCATCTTCCTGCTCATTGCCATAATCTGTTTAAACAACTCACTGGAACCATGTTTGTAATATTCATTTTCAGTAATCTCTTCAATCCGGGCTATCTTTTGTTTTTCCCTTTCCGCATCCAAGACCTGTCTGTGATTTGCGATTTTATATTCCGCCACTTCTTTGCAGAGATTCATGCGTTCCTCAAATAATCTTACGATTTCCTGATCTACGGAATCGATTTTATCTCTGATTTCTAATAAATCCATTCTTTGTCTGTCCTTTCTTTTCCCATTTCTGTACACCTACTTTATTTTATCATACCCCTGTTAAATTTAAAATACAATTTGTGTAAAATCCATGCTAAAGGAAGCTTAACACCAGAAACCAGACTACCGGAATAAAGAGTGACGGCAGCATATTCAATGTTTTGCAATCCTTAATCTTTAATATGGCAAGTCCTGAACTGGCAATGAGAAATCCACCTACGATAGAAATCTCCGTCATCATCTCCGGAATCATAAAATTTCCCAGAAGCTTTGCAAGCAGATAGATACTGCCCTGCCATAAAAAGAGAACCGGAGCCGCTATAGTCATTCCTATGCCATAAGTTGATGCCAGCACCGCAGAGGTAACAAAATCTAATGTAGCATTTGTAAAAAGATATGTATGGTCTCCGTACAAGGCACTCTGCACCGGTCCCAGTATAGAAAGTGTTCCAATACAATAAAGAAGGATGCCCGTAGACAATCCTTCTCCCAATCTGCTGTTTCCAAAATGCCCCGATAACTTCTGAAATCTTTCATCCAGCTTTAATATGGTTCCTGTCAGACTTCCGATTGCAAGGCTTGCAATAAACAGTACCGGATATTTACTATCCGGCATATTCTGTACAATTGCATTTACGCCAAGCCCTGTGGCAGCAAGTCCCATAGCTGTGTAAAGAGCACTCTGATATTCCTGCTTTATTCCTTTTTTTAGTACGCTGCCAAGAAAACTTCCCAGCAGAATCGTACAAGTATTTACAATCGTTCCTATCATACGTTCTTCCTCTTTTCCTTCTTTGATAAAATACCGGATGCCACAAGGAAAATTCCTGCCAGCAGCAGGCAGGCAAAAAGCATCCAGCCCACCAGGACTTTTGTTCCCATCTTGCTAAAAGTATCATAGTATCCTTTCAGATAAACCACAATCACTATAAGAGGCAGAATGTATGTCATATAAAAGCGGATTTTCGAAGGAAATCTGAGTCCTTTTCCCGTGTTAACTTCCTTCTCGAAATTCTCAAATCCCCATCCGTTTTTCTTTGTGACAAAAAGCACAAATATCAAACTTCCAAGTGGAAGAAGATTATAAGATACTAGGAAATCCTCCAAATCCATAATTGTAGAACTCACACCCATCGGCTGAATATCTGACAAGAGATTAAAGCCGAAAATAGCAGGAAGTGACAAGATCGGAATCAGCACAAGATTAACGGCTACAGCTTTCTTTCGCTCCCATCCGAGACCATCCATATAAAAAGCAATAATACTCTCAAACACAGCTATAATTGTAGACAATGCTGCGAATGACATAAATACAAAAAACGCAGTTCCCCAGATTCTTCCGCCCGGCATGTCATTAAAAACATTTGGAAGGGTTACAAATAACAGGGATGGTCCTGCATCCGGCTCCAGTCCATACGCAAAACAAGCTGGAATAATAATGAATCCCGCCATCAGAGCCACGAATGTATCTACCCCTACAATACTCAATGCTTCTCCCGTAATTCTTCTATCTTTTCCAAGATAACTTCCGAAAATTTCCATAGAACCAATACCAATACTGAGTGTAAAGAATGCATGCGTCATGGCTGCAAAAATCACTTCACCCAAACCATAGCTTTTTACCCGATCAAAATCAGGAATCAGATAAAATTTTACTCCTTCCAGAGCGCCATCCAGTGTCAGGGAATTGACAGCCATCAGAATCATCAGGATAATCAACACACACATCATAGTTTTTGTAATTTTTTCCACACCGGATTTTAATCCTAAAGCACATGTGCCAAAAGAAAGTACTATGGCAAGAAATGTCCATACCAATAGTTCATCGGGAGATGCCAGCATATCTGCAAACTTCTGTGACACCTGTTCTGCTTCCATGCCTGTCAAATCGCCTTTTAACATTTTTACGGCATAATTAAGCATCCAGCCTCCCACCATGGTATAAAACATCATCAGAAGATAATTTCCTGCAATGCCTGACCATTTCACGAAATGCCATTTTTCTCCCGGCTGTTCCAACATATCATATGCCCTTGCAATTCCTTTTCCACTTCCTCGTCCCACAGCAATCTCACTGATCAGAATAGGTGCTCCAAGAATAATCAAAAATACAAGATAAATTAAAATAAATGTAGCTCCGCCATACTGACCACAGATATAAGGAAATTTCCAGACATTTCCAAGTCCTACTGCACATCCTGCAGAAACAAGTATAAAACCTAATCGGGAACCAAACTGTTCTCTTTCTTTCATATATAAATTTCTCCTAACTTTTTTTCTAAACGCAGCAGAGCAATTACGCTATACCAGTAAATAGACAAAATATGCTACATATCCTGCCAAAAGAACAACACCGCCTGTCCGGTTCAGTTTCTTCTTTGGCAATACGCATAAAAGAAGAATGACAACAGAACAAACACACACAATGCTATCCACAGTGAAATTCTTTGTATAAGAAACCGGCGTAATTAACGCAGATGTTCCCAGGACAAAAAGTATATTAAAAATATTGCTTCCCAGTATATTTCCTATAGCAATATCAGAATTTCCTTTTCTGGCAGCTGTTACAGATGCCATTAATTCAGGAAGGGACGTTCCCAGTGCCACAATCGTTAAACCAATTAATCTCTGACTCATGCCCAGCATAGTTGCAATTTCCGTAGCAGCATTTACTGTAACATTTGCTCCCAGCACAATCATGGCTCCTCCTCCGACCACCATGACTGCCAGCACAATCCCACTGACATTGCCTACTGTATCCTCTTCTTCTAAATTTTCCTTCCCCTTTTTGACCATATAAAGAAGATACATCAGATAAGCAATCATAAATGCCCAGAGAATCACTCCGTCAATACGACTCAGTCCGCCATCAAATAATCCCAGACATACAAGCAGAACGGAAATAAAAATGCAAAAAGGAATCTCATAACGAACAGTAGATGTCTGTACGGAAATCGCATGAATCACTGCCGTAATTCCAAGAATAATCATCACATTTAAAATATTACTTCCCAGAACATTTCCCACTGCTATATCTGCACCACCCTTTAAGGATGCCGATATACTGACTGCCGTTTCCGGAGCACTTGTTCCCATAGCCACAATCGTAAGACCTACAATAAGATGGGGAATACCGAATTTATCTGCTATCTTTGCGGCTCCACCTACAAACCAGTCTGCACCTTTTACCAGCATGACAAATCCCACAACCAACAGTACAACCTGTAACAAAAAAGCCATCATACGTTTACCTCCTACTGCATTCTCTGTCTTACAATCTCATATGCCAGCACACCTGCTGCCACAGATGCGTTTAGAGAGTCAATATCCCCTTTCATTGGAATAGAGGCTATATAATCACACTTTTCTCTTACCAGTCTGCTCACGCCATCCCCTTCATTTCCAATGACCAGTCCAATGGGTCCTGTCAGATTTAACTGATACATAGTCTCTCCGCCCATATCTGCACAGACAAACCACAAGCCTTCTTTCTTCAGTTCCTCAATCGTATTAGAAATATTTGTCACTTTGGCTACAGGTGTGTAGTTTAAGGCTCCTGCGGAGGTTCTGGCCACTGTAGCTGTCAGTCCCACCGCTCTTCGTTTTGGAATGATAACACCATGGGCACCTGCAAGATTTGCCGTTCTGATAATAGCTCCGAGATTATGGGGATCCTCAATATTATCAAGAATAAAGATAAATGGTGGTTCCCCCTTTGCTCTTGCAGCCTCAAGAATATCAGACACTTCTGCATATTCATAGGCAGCTGCCTGGGCAATCACTCCCTGGTGTTTTCCGGTTTTCGACATAGCATCCAGACGTTCTTTCTCCACATAATGAATAATTGTATCTGCTTTCTTTGCCTCTCTGGTAATACTTACGATCGGTCCATCATGACACCCATCCAGTACAAATACTTTATCAATTGGTTTTCCGGAACGAAAAGCCTCTAATACAGCATTTCTTCCCTCAATGGTAAATTCTTCGTATCTCATGATACTCCTTTCTGCTCTTCCTGCAGTGCTTTTTTTATCAGTTCAAATATCCGTTCTGTTCTTCCTTCCATAAACAAATATCCCATCAAAGCTTCAAACCCTGTGGCCATCCGGTAATCCCGGACAGAAGCATTTTTTGCAGATGTATAAGACTTTGCATTTCTGCCACGCCGAAAGACTTTCTCCTCCTCTTCCGTGAGATCTTCCATAAGATATTCTATCATCCTGGCCTGTGTAGAAGCATTCACAAGGCTGCTGCATTTCTTGTGGAAATGATTGACCTGCTCATTTCCGCCGGCCACAATCATACTTCTTATCACAACCTCAAAAACAGCATCTCCCAGATAAGCCAGAACCAGAGAAGAATAGGTATCCGGATGCTGTTTCTTTATCCGGAATTCTTCTAATACCTTTTTATATAAATCTATGCTTTCTTCCATTTGACTCCTTCTCTTGTATCTTCTAATACAATTCCTTTTTCCAAAAGTTCATTTCTGATTTCATCCGCTTTTGCAAAATTCTTTTCTTTTTTTGCCGCTTTTCTTTCTTCTATTTTCTCCAGAATATATTTCTCAAGCTCAGCGTCTACACCGCTATCTGTTTCCTCTGATACACCCTTTGTAAGATCCAGGGAAAGTACTTCATCAAAACTTTTTACTAACGCAAGCTTTGTCTTATCATTCATGTCGGCTTTCAGCAATTCATACAATACTGTAATACCCATGGATGTATTCATATCATTTCCAACTGCATCCAGGAATTTGTCCTTATACTCACGGAATTTTGCCTCATCCACTTCTCCTTCATCTTTCAGCTTTGCAACTGATTTTAACAGCTTATCATAGGCAATTGCCACATTATCCATGACCTCATAAGAAAATTCCAACGGTTTGCGATAATGGGACTGGAGACAGAACATTCTATATACCAATGGATTATATCCTTTTTCCTCCAAAAGAGAAACGGTAAGGAATTCTCCCTTAGACTTACTCATCTTTCCTGATTTATCATTCAGATGATGTACATGGAACCAGTAATTACACCATTTATGTCCTGTATATGATTCACTCTGGGCGATCTCATTTGTATGATGCGGGAAAATATTATCCACGCCACCACAATGAATATCCATATATTCTCCCAAATGTTTCATACTGATACAGGAACATTCAATATGCCATCCCGGATACCCAACGCCCCAAGGGCTATCCCACTTTAATTCCTGATTATCAAATTTCGATTTTGTAAACCAGAGAACAAAATCGCTCTTATTTCTCTTATTTGTATCCTCATCTACATCATCACGGACACCTACCATCAGCTCTTTTTCACTCTGACTGGAAAATACATAATAATCCTTTAATTTTGATGTGTCAAAATACACATTATCTCCCGCTACATAAGCATATCCCTTATCAATCAGCACCTCAATCATATGAATAAATTCATCGATACAGTTTGTGGCAGGCTCTACCACATCCGGACGCTTGATATTCAGTTTTTCACAATCGGCAAAGAAAGCATCTGTATAAAATCTGGCAATTTCCATCACTGTTTTATGCTCTCTTTTTGCACCCTTTAACATTTTATCTTCTCCGGTGTCTGCATCACTGGATAAATGCCCTACATCCGTAATATTCATAACACGCTTCACATCATAACCTGCATAGCGTAAAGTTTTCTCCAGCACATCCTCCATTATATAACTTCTCAGATTTCCGATATGCGCGAAATGATACACGGTCGGTCCACAAGTATACATGGCAACCTTTCCGTCCACATTAGGTACAAATGTCTCCACCTGTCTTGTCAGTGTATTAAATATTTTAATCCTGTTCTCCATGATTTTCTTCCTCTCTTTTTTGCAACTCATCTACCATTGCTTTTAATTTTTCATTTTCTTCTTTCAATTTTTCTATTTCTGCCATAACCGGATCTGGAAGATGAATCTGATCCATATCTGTTCTTGGTATGCGGACATTATCCTGTTTCACAACCCTGCCCGGCACACCTACTACGGTAGAATTAGGCGGAACCTCTTTTAAAACCACACTTCCGGCACCAATTTTTGAATTTTCCCCAATGGTAAAGGAACCAAGAACTTTTGCCCCCACACTTACCATAACATTGTCCTCCAATGTAGGATGACGCTTTCCTGTCTCTTTACCGGTTCCCCCAAGAGTTACTCCCTGATAAAGTGTTACATTATCACCAATAATCGTTGTTTCACCAATCACTACGCCATGTCCGTGATCGATAAACAGTCCTTTTCCAATCTTAGCACCCGGATGAATCTCGATTCCAGTTTTTCTTGCAGCCCGCTGTGAAATCCATCTTGCCAGAAAATAATGTCCTTTTTCATAAAGCCTGTGTGCTTTCCGATACTTCCATATTGCCTTAAAGCTTGGATAAAGCAGTACTTCCCAGTCCGATTTAATAGCCGGATCTCTTTCCCTTATAATAGCTGCTTCTTCTTTAAAATATTTATAAAATCTCATTTCTGATACCTCTTAAACTATGAATATGAGAGAGTTTCTTCCTATAAGATAAAAACAGCCCCGCCTCCTGCACAAGGTGCACAAGAGACGAAGCTTAGCTCCGCGGTTCCACTCTTCGTCTTTTCATTTTACTTTATATAGTCATATGATATGCGTGAAAACGCTTTTTGTCAACCTAAATTTCATCGTTCAAAACTACTTTCATGTTCTCAGGGAAAGAAAAATCAGGATTCACAATTTTTACCATGACAGGGAATATATATTCCTTCATGGTCAAAGTACCTTTCCATCGCATGAAATCTTTCACTAATCCTTCTTTTCTGTCGCTTGCTCCAAGAATATCCAGAATCACAATCTCACCATCTTCTTCACCTGTTACAATCAATCCTGCGATAGAGTAATCATTACGTTTTCTCAGAAGATAAACACCTCCACCATCTACTGATGCGCGAAGAATTCTGTCCGTCAGATATTCCTTATCCCACAGGGGCGCCAACTCTTCTTCCTGCCGGATTTCAGATTCCAGCACTGATATCTCCCGGTACAACTCTTTATCCGGTTCTTCCGGCTGAATTGTCTCCAGATTAAACTTTAACATTTCCGTTGCTTCTTTTGGGCTAAGCTCCCATATATGATTTTCTCCCTGCTTGATGGTCACATAACCGGAACTCTCATATATTTTCTCATCTACAGGTATGAGATAAAGACAATCGGCTTCTTCTGTGGCAGCATAATCCTCCGCCTCCTGCAAAAGCCTCTTCATAATGCCTCTTCCTCTATATTTTTCTGCTGTAGCCACACCATATACATATAGAGCCTCTACATATCTGTCACTTACAGAAAGCAGCTTTGGTACAAGGAAAAGCTCACCTATGATTTCTTCATCCTCCATAGCTGCAATGGCCACCATATTCTGTTCTGCATGATGATAAAAATAATCTGTATATTCTTTGGAATCCTGAAAAACATCTTCATATAATTTTCTTGTTTTTCTGATTTCCTTCCCTCTCAAATACTTAACTACCAAACTCCGCCTCCGATTTCCGTCATCTTTTTTCGTTACTATTTTTCAAATACGTTGTATTTCTTCGCCATATAAATAGGATTGTAGGACATTTTTGCCTTCCGAAGTCCCTCCAGTCCCATGTCATCCTCCCGGTTCACTCTTTTCGCTGTAGGAAAACATTTGATCAGAAATTGCTGATTAACAAAAGGATACAAACCTCTGATATCAGGATTCGCCTTTTCTACATGAATATATGCTGTTTCTTCCCTCTTCAGATAGGTTCCCAGAGTAAATGCTTCCAGTTGTCCATCTATCAATACACCAAACATATCCATATTGATATCATCTGCATGAGTGATTAATTCTTTAATGCCCCGAAGTTCATAATCATCCCTGTGATAATCATCTTCGATATCCCGCATGGCATGCCATCGATCCAGATATTCACTAATCATACTGCTGTCTTTGGCCGTCATCACACGACATTCATATCTTCCGTCATATTCCTTATGAAAAGCATTGATATGATTTTTTTTCTTATGATATTTTTTTCCCGATAGATTACGCAATGCATCCGCATCATAGACATAATCGAAATAGCGTCTGTCTTCTTCCACCAGATACTGTTCTTCCGGAAGGCCGAGCTGCTTTACCAGTTTTTCATCAACTGTATACATAATTAGCTTCTGATGAAGTTCCTGATGAAAATAGTCTTTTGCCATAAGAAAATATTTCTCTATATTTTCATCACTACATACCGGCGATGCTGTAAAATATTCACCATCCAGCTTGTAAATCCAAAACAGCCCCTCACCATCTGTAATGTACCTTGCCTCATAGTAATCTTTCCATATATAACTGTTTGTAATAATATTTTCACACGTTTCTGCATACCTTAAAGCAAATAATTTGCGTACTTCCCAGTAATCCTCGTATCTCAATTCCTTCAATTCATATTTGCTCATCGTTTGCCTCCAATGATTATGCCCTGCAACCCGGACAATTGTTACAGCTTCTGTCATTCATCCTATCATCATAAATATAATTATCTACCGTGTTCAAAAGAGCAATGGCCTGCGACGCTATACCTTCCCCTCGTCCCGTAAATCCCAGTCCCTCTTCGGTAGTTGCTTTCACACAAACCTGGCTTTCAGATATATTTAATGCTTTTGCAATGTTGGCTACCATCTGTTCCCGATAAGGTGCCAGTTTCGGTTTCTGAGCAATCACTGTCGCATCAATATTTCCAATAAAAAACATATTTTCTTCCAATAATTTTCCCACATGTTCGAGAAGCTTAATACTGGAAATATCTTTATATTGAGGGTCTGTATCAGGAAAATGTTTTCCGATATCTCCCAATGCAGCTGCCCCTAAAAGAGCATCCATAATCGCATGAATCAGCACATCTGCATCAGAATGTCCCAAGAGTCCTTTTTCATAAGGAATATCCACGCCCCCAAGAATCAGCTTTCTATTTTCCACAAGTCTATGAACATCATATCCCATTCCAATTCTCATATACACACCTTCTCTCTGCTAATAGAACAAAGTATCTTCGACTCTCTTTTGTGCAAAGCACATATAAGACACTTTGTTCGGTAAATGTAACCACTCTGAAAGAGTGATTGCATAGGAAATTCCTCGGGATTTCCTATGATATGCAAAAAAGCTCCGGGAACTTATTTGTTCCGAGAGCTTTCCATAGTGGCTAAGAAGGGAGTCGAACCCCTGACACCGCGGGTATGAACCGCGTGCTCTAGCCATCTGAGCTACTTAGCCATATGTCTTATTGAAGTTTTGAAAGAAATGGGACCTATAGGGCTCGAACCTATGACCCTCTGCTTGTAAGGCAGATGCTCTCCCAGCTGAGCTAAGATCCCGCATCTTCTGTCTGCCTCAATCAGACTGCTTTGCTAGTATACACTAGTGATTTGGATTTGTCAACAACTTTTTTAATTTTTTTAAAGTTCCAAAAATTAATTAAACCCAAAACACTTTTGTGCAACCTTGTATCCGGCTACAGAACACTTTCTTCCCACTTTTCCCGGAAGATTCATAGTTACTCCCAAAACGGAATGTCTGAGTTTTTTGTATAAAGCCTCATCTTTCTCCTTCAGCCACTGCCACAGTTCCTCTTTCTTCTGCAAATCCTCCGGCTTGCCGGAAAGAATCAGCATAATCGATGCAATACACATCATCATACTGAGATACTGCAACATATACTTATCTAATTGCTTGCTCTCGATTTCCATATTCAGATAATCTTCTATCATAATTTTGGCCACACGGATATGCTGGTCTATTCTTGAAATCATCACTTTTTCATTTACAGACTGGTCTTCCCTTCCGATGAAATAATGATACAAATCCACATCAATATAGCACAGTTTTTTTACATATGGCAATGGATGGAATACAAAAATATTATCCACATAGAAGGTATGATCCGGCAAATGCAGTCCGCACTCCCTGAGCAATTCTGTACGATACATTACTGAATGCATTAAAATATACTGTGTCTTTTTAAAATGCACATGGCCGTCCCAGTGAGTAATTCTCTTTGTATGGAAAACCCCATTATATTTCATTACCTTCTTATGCTTTACACCCTGTTTATCATATACAAAATTTGCAAGGAGCATATCCAGTCCCTTATTATTTTCCACCATATACCGCAAAGTATTCAGAACTTTTTTCAAACCTTCTTCATCCACCCAGTCATCACTATCCACAACTTTAAAGAATTCTCCGGTTGCATGTTTTAATCCGGTATTTACCGCTTCCCCATGGCCTCCATTTTCCTGATCCACATACTTTACAATATCCGGGTATTTTTCACTTAACATGACTGCCTTGTCATGTGTGCCATCTTTTGAACCGTCATTTACAATAATTACTTCAACTTCTTCTCCACCGCTTACCAATGTTGTAACACAATGCTCCATATACGCCTCTGAATTATAACATGGTACAGCAACACTCAATAATTTCATAATATCCCTCGATTTCTTTTACATAGACTCAACTGTTTCCATTGCTCTGGCTACGATAGCATCAATATTATAGTACTTATATTCTGCCAGTCTTCCGATTAAATACATATTTGGATACTGTTCAGCCAGTTTTTTGTATTTTTCATACAACCTGTTATTTTCTTCATTCATAATGGCATAATATGGAATCTGTCCATCTTCACCTGTATATGCCATCGGATATTCTTTCATAATCGTTGTACCAGCTGTATGCTGTCCTGTCAGTTTCTTAAATTCCGTAATTCTGGTAAATGCTTCACTAACTGTATAGTTTACCACTGCTCTTGGCTGAAAATCCTCTTTCTCATAATGTTCAAATTCAAAATGGAGACTCCGATACGGCAATTTTCCGTATCTGCAGCCAAATAACTCATCAATCGCTCCCGTAAACACTACAATCCCTGAAAACACCCTGCCTTCAAATAAAATTTTTCCATCTGCAAATTCCAACACGGATAATGCATCTGTATTTAAACGCACCTCTATATTTTCATGTTTCAGCATTTTCTCAAACATCGGTGTATATCCATTCAATGGCATTCCCTGATATTGATCCTGAAAATATCTGTTATCATGAGATATCAGCACCGGAACTCTTCCTGTAACTGCAGGGTCGATTTCCTCCGGTTTCTGTCCCCATTGCTTCATGGTATACTTCAAAAAGACATTCTGATAAACAAATTCTGCAATATCCCTTATTTCCTCATCTTCACTTTGTCTCAGTTGCAGAATTGGCACTCTGCTTCCCTCTCCATATGAAGCAATCAGCTTACTTTCCAGTCTCGCTGCTTTTTCTTCTCCATAAACCTGCTTTAAAGTATTTAAATTAAAAGGAATCGGCATATAGGTTCCATTTATATATCCTACTACTTCATGGGAATAGTCATACCACTCTGTATATTGTGATAAATATTCATAAACTTTCTGAAGATTCGTATGAAAAATATGCGGTCCATACTGATGAATCAAGATGCCATAATCATCTTCCACATCATAACAGTTTCCTCCCACATGAGAACGCCGCTCTAATACAAGAACCTTTTTCCCCTTTTCCCTTGCAAGCAAATCTGCCGCTACAGCACCGGCAAATCCACTTCCTATTATAATACAATCGTACATAATTATTCTTCTCCTCCTGTTTTCTGATACAAAAAATATGTAATAATACATAGTCCGATTAATTCCAAAAGCATTACAAATATTTTTAAAATGATGTGCTCACTAATGAACGTACTAACCGGAAAATACATCATAATCAAAGCAGTCGTATTGGCTGCCATATGAAACAACACCGGTGCGGCAAAAGAGCCGCATTTCTCATATACAAAGCAAAACAACACTCCCAGGATTCCTGCATAAAGACCCTGAACAAGATTTCCATGATATACGCCAAAGATAAGAGACGATAATAATACTGCTGTAACCTTATCCATATAATCTTTCATCCGTTGGTACATAATTCCCCGGAAAACCAGTTCCTCCACGAAAGGAGCTGCCACGCACAAGGTGAGAATCTGAAAAATCATGGGATTATCCATGAAATTCTGATTTACGCTTTCATAACTTCCGATAATATTATCAATCCTGAGAAGTGTAACCAGCTTACTAAGACCTGACGATGCAAAAACACCCATCAGAATTACCGGAAGCAGATGATGAGCTTGGTTGACCGGTTTTCTATTATCTTTTCGAAAAATAATCCATAAAATTCCAATTGTAATGACAGCAGCCACAAAAGTTACTGCAAGACTATGTTCACTGATATATCTCTCTGTATTTTCAATAAAATGGTATGCTTTACTATAATCCACACTATTTTCCATATTTAGAAATATGCGGATCTGGGCATATATTCCGAAAATCACCTGTACAATCAGAGACACTCCATAGTATATGAGCAACGGCAGCATCACTCTGACTATTTTTAATTCCAGACTATCATTTTTTCTCATAATATTCCTTTATTTTGATGTAATATGTCCGATATTTTTTATCAATACCGAAATCGTTCCGTCTTCATTTGTCATAAACTCGATATTATCTGTACTATTATACTGTTCCATCGGAATCTTAATTTCAATTCCCGTATCTGTTGTCAGATGCTGTTTTTCAAATTTCCTGGTAGTATTCTCATTTTGCGGTTGAATCACTTCTTCCTCTGAAATGTTATACTTTTCTATTTTTTCCCGAAATTTCTCATGCATGGCTTCATTGTTCTCAAAAACCCTGGCAGCCACCTCCGGAATGCTGATACTCCCCTGTTCTTCTATTTCCTGATGTATCACACTCTTTGCTTTCATATGTTCTTCAAACTGCTCTGATTCATTCAGAAATTCTTTCTGAACAGCTTCTACAGCCTTTTCCACCACTGTAAGTTTCGCCTTTTGAGACATTTTTGTACTGCAATTCAAAAAAATTCCGGAAAAATAATTCTCCTTCACACCATTAATCTCATATTTTTTCTCCAAAAGACGGATTTTAAAATCCGTAAGATTAATAATAGCTGCTTCTGAAAGTTTCTGGGTACATGCCGGAAGTGTGGAACGATATCTGACAATACTGTTCACATTCCCCTGTTCACCGGATGTGGTGGCATGTGTATAGCTTTCTTTATAGTTCATTTTTAATATTGCAAGATTTGGAAGACTGTGAATTTCAAAATATACAATCACCACATCCGCAGAAGGAATATCCGGATTCTCCTGCATAATACGATACAGAATATTGCTGATTTCCTTACTCATGGAGATAAAATCTTTCTTCTCGTCTATCACATCCTGAATCAGAGGTAATATCTCTGTCTCCTCCGAAAAATGACAGTTTTTGACATCATCGCTTGAATACACACGGCAGATATGTTCCTTTAAAAAATCTGCAAAATCCGATCCAAAATCCAGTTCCACATCGGAATACACAACCATCCCCAAACTGGCATCTAATATATGTACAATTGCATTTTTTATCTGAATATCACCTTTATCCATGTTGTTACCTGTCCTCTTTCTCTGCATATTAAACCAAAGTTATTTTAGCATATACTTCAACAAACCACAAGGAATATTCCGTTAAAAAATGATAAAAAATACTTTATTTCTAAATAGATATGTTATATAATAATCCAAGTGTAACGCTTAAAAATGAAAATTTAAGAAGGGAATTTGAGATGAGTCAGGAAAAAGTAGACAAAAGAAAAGCAGAAAAAGCAAATAGAAAAAAACAGCTGGGAAAGAAAACACAAAAACGTATTATGAATATCTTAATTGCTGTAATTGTGACCGTTGCATTTATTGCTATTGTGATTCTTGCAGCAGGACAGTTAAGCGGAAAATTCGTAAAAGAAACCACCTCTGCTGCTGTAACATTAAGCGATGAGGAAATGTCAAGTCTCAAGGAAGCAATGGGCATAGAGGAAACAGAGGAAACTACGACTGCCGCTGAAGAAACTTCCAGTGCAGAATAGAAAGGATTGTTGACATGAAAAAATTGCTGGATGTCATGTCTGAGCAGTTTGCCAAAGCATTTGCAGACTGTGGATATGACGGAAAATATGCTAAAGTAACTATTTCTAATCGTCCGGATTTATGCGAATATCAGTGTAACGGTGCCATGGCAGCCGCCAAAGAATATAAAAAAGCTCCGTTTATGATTGCTGATGAAGTGGTAAAAAGACTGAAGGACAATGAAATATTTGAAAAAATCCAAATGGTCAAACCGGGATTTATCAATATCATTGTCAGTCAGAGTTTTCTTGCTTCTTATGCAGATGAGATGGCAAAGGACGAAAAGCTTGGTTTTGAACGCCAGGATACTCCAAAAAATATTGTGATTGATTACGGTGGACCAAATGTAGCAAAACCTCTCCATGTAGGTCATCTTCGTTCTGCGGTTATCGGTGAGAGCCTGAAACGTATCCATCGTTTTGCCGGTGATACCGTGATTGGGGATGTACATTTAGGAGACTGGGGGCTCCAGATGGGTCTGATTATCCAACAGCTTCACGAAGAACAACCGGAACTTATTTATTTTGATGAAACTTATACAGGAGATTATCCTATCGAAGCTCCGTTTACAATTGCAGAACTGGAACAGATTTATCCGGCTGCCAGTGCAAAAGCAAAGGAAGATCCCGAATTCAAAGAGAAAGCACACTTAGCTACCTTGAAGCTTCAGGAAGGGTACGCTCCTTATCGTGCTCTCTGGAAACATATCTTAAATATTTCTGTTGCAGATTTAAAGAAAAATTATGAAAATCTGAATGTATCATTCGATGTATGGAAGGGTGAAAGCGACGCTGACCCATATATTCCTAATATGATTGAGCATTTTACAGAATCCGGACTCGCTCATGAAAGTCAGGGGGCACTCGTGATTGATGTGGAGGAAGAAAGTGATACAAAAACGATTCCTCCCTGCATTATAAGAAAATCTGATGGTGCCGCACTTTATGCAACTTCTGATCTTGCCACTATCATTCAGCGTGTACAGGATTATAAGCCTGATAAAATTATTTATGTTGCCGATAATCGTCAGGAAATGCACTTTAATCAAGTGTTCCGTGTAGCAAAAAAGGCTCACCTCTGTCCTGATACAACCCTTATTTTTCAAGGATTCGGTACCATGAACGGAAAAGATGGAAAACCTTTTAAAACCCGTGAAGGTGGTGTAATGCGTCTTGAAAGTCTCATTTCATCCATTACTGATGCTGTATACCAGAAGATTATGGAAAATCGTACTGTTTCTGAAGAAGAGGCAAAAAATGTTTCCTCTATCGTTGGATTATCAGCATTAAAATACGGTGATTTATCTAATCAGGCATCAAAAGATTATATTTTTGATATTGAGCGTTTTTCTTCTTTTGAGGGAAATACCGGACCTTATATTTTATATACCATCGTTCGTATCAAATCTATTTTAGAAAAATATGATCAGACAGGTAAAGCTTCCGAATCACTGACCTGCAAGGTAAATTCTTCGCAGAGCCTCACTGAAAAAGCATTAATGATAGAGCTTGTAAAATTTAATGCTATGATAGAAGCTGCATATGAAGAGCTTGCCCCTCATAAAATTTGTGCTTATATATATGATTTATCAAACGCATTTAATAAATTTTACCATGAAAATAATATTATGGGAGAGACAGATGAGGTGAGACAGGCTGGTTTTATCAACCTTTTAAAGCTTACCAAAAAAACATTGGAAACCTCCATTGATTTGCTTGGATTTTCAGCACCAGACAGAATGTAACAGTATTTAAATAAGGATTCCCCCAACGGGGGGAATCCTTATATTTATGTTGTAATAAATGTCGGATAACCGGCATCCCTGATTTTGTTTTCCATGGCAGCTGCATTGGAAAGCTGGGAAAAAGCCCCTATCTGCACTTTGTACAATCCATTCTGGAATACGATATACGGCTCAAATCCCTTCTCTTTCAATGATGTCACAAGCTGTTCAGCATCATTTTTATCTTCATAAGCCCCAACCTGAACTTTATACAAAGGTCTCTCCGTAAGCGTTCCCATGTCAAGGGTCTCGAGCATGCCTTCTGCGATAGCCGCTGCAATTTCATCAAATTCTGCATCAAATTTATTGTTGTCCTCTTCATTATCTATAAACCCTGCCTCTATAAGTAATGCCGGCATCTGGGTTCGCTTTAGAACTACCAGGTTTGGTCTCTCGATTACTCCCCTATTTGCAAATCCCAAATTTGCCAGTTCTTTGTTTATGTTTCTTGCCATCTCGGCTTTTACACCACTGTCATCATATACTAAAGTTTCAACTCCTGTTGACTGATCCTGAGTGCCAGTTGCATTTCTGTGAAACGAAACAAAAAAATCTGCCCCTGCATTATTTCCCATCATTGCCTTTTCCAGAGGTGTATTATATACATCATCTGTCCTTGTATACTCTACATCTATTCCATTATTTTGCAAGATCCTTCCTACCGCAAGTGCAAGTCTTAAATTATCATCTTTTTCTTTTCTTCCCTCATATGTGGCACCCCAGTCACTGCCACCATGACCGGGATCAATCACTATCTTATAAACCATAATATGTCTCCGTAGTCCTTTTAACATATTATATTATGATCCCGGAATTTGGTTACAGATTTATAAAAATATTCTATCGGTTTGTGCTTGTGTTCTCATTTCCATCAAGGTTATCTACACCATTCTGGATATCATTCCCAACATCATTCACACCATCTTTAATATCATTTCCGATATTCTCTACATCATCTGTCAGGTTATTGTTATCATCTCTTCCGTCTGTCACACTATTTACATTACTGTTGTTGTCGTTATTATTATTATCATTTGTTGCATTTGTTGAATTCGTTGAATTTGATTCATTTGTTCCATTTTCTGTTCCTTTCGAAGAGCAGGCTGCAGCTGAGAAAATTACAGCTACCATAGTCATACATAAAAACAATTTTCTTAATTTTAACATAAAAAAATCTCCCTTCATACTTATATTGACTTCCCTATAAGTATTTCCGGGAGAT
Source organism: Lachnospiraceae bacterium (assembly GCA_034172985.1). GTDB lineage: Bacteria > Bacillota > Clostridia > Lachnospirales > Lachnospiraceae > CAG-303. The sequence goes on along the minus strand of JAXFDY010000087.1, from coordinate 7,736 downwards.
TTATTTTTATACATATTATTTCAGATTACTATTTCAGCATTTCCGGAAGCTCAGCCATGGTCTCATCAAGCATACGTCTATTTACGAGAATATCTGTATTTCCATTTACAGATGCCTGATAATAATTCGTGTCATATTCCGTATAAGTCACTACAATCTGCTGTCCAAAGTATGTGTCCTTATACTCATCTTTATTTCTGTTATAAATAATCGTATAAGTCGGCTCCTTGTCTGTCACAATCGTACTGCGGTCATATATAATACGTTCCATTCCACAATCAGCAAGGATTTCATAATAAAAACCTTCTACTGCAGATTCCTCTACAGACTGATCGTTTAATGTGTAAATATTTTCCTTTTCCGTACCATCATCATTAAAGGTTGTTTTGTTCTTTAATACAAATTCTCCATCCGGTGTCTGAATCGTTATATTGGAATTTTCATCCGCCACATCAACCAGTTTCACATATACCACCTGTTTATATACATAATCCAGTGGATCAATACCAAGCAACGAATCTACAGACGTCTTGCTGACCAGATATACATTTGGAGACACCGTTCTTACATCACCATTCAGCACGGTAACCCGGGCATAGTAACAATCGCTCTCCTCGTCATAATTACCAAAGTCCACAATCTGTGATCGTTTTGTTGTAACTCCGGTTTCTTCATCTGTCACTGTATCGTTAATAATATACTGTCTGTCAGAATTATTTAAGCCATATGCCTCAATATCATCTTTCGTTGCCTTGTAGTTAACTAATTTTGAAAACTGCATGAGACTTAACACATCTGATTCTAAAGCATCCATCTTATTTGTTTCGGCTGAACGATAATAAGAAAATGGTTTTCCGAAAAACCATTTACACTGGCCAATCAAATCAGTCTCATAACCATCTGCAAAGTAAGTAAAGGACACTGTAACATCATGATTTTTTACAGTAAGGTCTGTCAGAGTATCCTTAGAATAAGATGGAAATGCCTCCAGTGTAGCATAGTCGTACATATCTGCACGACAGATATAAATCAAATCTGTTCCTATCGTATATATCTTATCTTTTCCTTCTATTTTAAGATAATACTCCCCAAGCATGGAATTATAATCACCAATATAGAAGGTTTCTACTTTTCCACCAATATTTTCCACATTCAGTGTCAGATACGGATCGTCGAATCCATAGTTACTTTCATCCTCCGGCTGTTCGATTACCCTGCTTGTCTTTGTGTCCAGAAAAGCTGTAATGAAATTATTCGCAAATGCAGAAGATGATAACGGAAATTTATCATCATCCGCATTATACCAGGTTTCTTTTACATATTTGTAATTCAGCTTTTCTCCGTCCCGATACTGATAAGAAACCTTGGATATCTCACTCGACTTAAAGTTTGAAATTAATTCTCCCTGATATCCTGTATCACTTCCATCATCACTCTTATTTTTATTTACAAACTGAATGACCACAAGTGCTCCAATAAGAATCACCATGATAACCAGCATCACAACTAAATTTCTTTTCTTTTTTGCGTTCATATTTTACTTCTTTCTTCTCTTATACCAGATTACTCCACCTATCAGTAATACGACTGCCGGAATTCCAACAGTAAGATAACCAATCTTGACATCTGCATCATGAACATAAACTAATCTGTTATAAGATTTTGATTTTGTATCAACGTAAACAGTATCTTCCTGACCTGTCAGCCATTTCATACAGCTTACAGTAAACTGACTATTTGATTTCGCCAGAGTTTCATTAATAGCTTCTGTTGATTCTCTGTTGAGCATAGAAGCCGCAGCACTGTATATAAACTTTGACTGAGTACCATCTTCCATGGTTTCTGTTGCCGCTGCCACATAAGTAAATGTTCCTGATGGGTCTGTATTAAACTTTGAATAAACACTATCTGATTTCGACTTATAATAAGCTGTTCCAGAAGATTCAAGAAGTGCCACTGTCTCTACATTCTCTTTTTCTTCCAAATCAATCTTATCCGGTAAGATAAGCAGTAATTCTGCATCAGAATTCATCAGATTTTCTGTAATTTCATGTTTTCTCAAAACCGGTTTCACCATAAAGTTATAATCACCATCATCACTTGTATAATAATAACTTCCATTCTGCTCCAATACAGTCACATGCTCTACGCTCATACCATATCTCTCTAACAGAGCATCATAATTTTCCAGTTTAGTTCCTGTCTTAATCGTCAGATATTCTTCTGCAATAAACATGGAACCACCCTGATTTAAAAATTCTGTAATAGCCTCGTACTCAGTACTGGTAATATCTTTTGTCACACTGTTGAGAATCAGCAAATCTGCATCCTCCGGAATACCGCCTTCATCATCAATATTCAGTTCTTCCACAACAATATTCTGCTTCTCAATATCTTTCTCGATTGTTCCCAATGCAGATTTTCCGGAACCGGTAAGAACATATGCCTTAATCTCCTTATCCGAAACAACATAATCAATGGCGTTGGTAATCTGACCTTCCATATCATATGTATAATATACATAATCCTCATTATTTTCATCCACAGAAGTAGTAAGAATCATATCTGTAAGATCAATCGTCTTATATCTGTCACCACATACTACTACAATACTTCCCTGAGTCAGGTTTGCATGATACTTGGAAACAATGTCAGGACTCTTTGCCGGATCCTTTGTCTCAAGTTTAATATGCTTGCTATGTGCCTTATAATCCTGAAGCAGTCTCTGAAGATCTGCATACTCTGATCCAGTCTCGGCTAAGGTAATAATCGTAACATCCTGATCTAATGTTTTCAAATACTCAATCGAAGTATCAGTTAATGTAAAAATATTTTTTCTGCTCAAATCAATCTGTGTAATATTGCCGCTGACTGAATTGACAATCAGATTTAAAACAATGACAAACACTACTGCCAGTGCAGTCATTGCCATCATATAATTCGCATTTGATGCCTTGCGAATATTTTCAAGGCTTCTACCGCTCTTTTTCTGTTTTTTTGTTTTCACTTTCTTTTCTTCACTCACGGTATCCACCTCCTAACTCCAACGTCTCTTCTGTACTGACTGCACAGTAAGGAAAAGAAATAGTCCGATTAACGAAACAAAGTAAATAATTCCATTTATATCCAATACTTCTGTTTCAAAGAAATATCCATACATATAACTGATGGACAAATGTAACATTGCCTGTTCAATCAGACCCTCAAATAAACTGCTGTTAATCACATATACGATAACAACTGCGAGAATCCCGATAACTGCTATGGCTGCAGTAATCATTGGTGCTGAATCTACAGTATTTCTTACCACCAGATAATAAATCGCTGCCACCAGCAAAACACAAACTGCTACGATGATAGCAGATGGCAGAGCTTTGCCTGGCACAATTCCTGTCATATACTGCATCATAAAAGATAACAGTAAAACAGCAAATGTAACTACTGCAGAAATAATCTGATTTTCTGTAATGGATGAAATAAATAATCCTATGGCAAAATAAGTAGCTCCCATAAGAAAGAATCCAAAAATCGCACAATAAGATGCTGCAAACGGAATTTCACCATAATCTGACATAAATAAAGGATACAGACAGATAATGCCAATATTTACCAGAAACACGGTAACTGCTGCCAGATATTTTCCCCATACAATCTGTGTTACCGTAACAGGTGCAGTAAATAACATCTGATCTGTCTTGGTATGCCTCTCATCTGCAAAAATTTTCATGGTCATAACAGGCACAAGTATCATGAATACAATGGATACATATGAATATTCCAGTGTCTCACCAATCCATGCGTAACTGCTTTTGACATTAATCATATAAAATACATAACCCACAACAAGTGCTAAAAATGCAATAAACACATAGCCTGTCATAGTAGTAAAATAAGATTTTACTTCTTTTTTATATATTGCTAACATTATCTTTTCCTTTCTTTATTTTTATCGCCGGTCACTTTAATGAATACATCCTCAAGAGACATGGTCGATGATTCCATTCCTACAATCGGGCATTTAGCCGTAGCGCATGCATAAAACAAATCCTCGCGGACATCATAATCCACACTTGTAGTAATAACAGCTTTTGTACAATTTTCCTCAGGTGCATCAAACACTTCGAATTTATGTATTTTTCCAAGCTTATTCAGGATTGCCTTTACTTTGTAATCCGGCGCTTTGACTAATACTTCAATGCTGTTGGAACCCTCCACATGCTTACCAAGGTTATCCGGTGTATCCTGTGCCACCAACTCACCCTTGGAAATAATCAACACTTCATCACAGACAGCACTTACTTCCTGCATAATATGGGTACTTAAAATAACCGTATGTCTTTTACCCAGTTTCTTAATGACTTCACGAATTTCCACTATCTGCTTTGGATCCAGACCAACGGTGGGCTCATCCAAAATAATAATCTCAGGGAAGCCGAGAATCGCCTGAGCCAGACCAACTCTCTGTTTATAACCTTTTGACAGATTTTTAATCAAACGATGAAATACTTCCTCTATCCCGGTCATACGCATTACACGCTCAATCTGATTATGCTTTTCTTCCCCTTTTATCCCTTTTAGGTCTGCCGAAAACTCCAGATATTCCTTCGGTGTCATATCCATATAAAGTGGCGGAATCTCCGGAAGATATCCAATACACTTCTTTGCTTCCTCAGGCTCCTCATAAATATCATGCCCATTGATCAGAACCTGTCCTTCCGTAGCCGCAAGATATCCTGTGATAATATTCATAGTTGTTGACTTTCCCGCACCGTTTGGTCCCAGAAATCCATATATCTTACCAGGCTCAATTGTAAAGCTAAGATTATTTACAGCAACATGATCGCCGTATTTCTTAACTAAATTTTTTACCTCTATCAACGATAGTTCCTCCTTTTATATCATAGAATAACCTAAACTTGTGCTTTGACACATACTCATACATTCTATCATAAAGCCTTTCATTTTTCTACGTTTTTTTATATATTTCACATATAAATCACAGTTGGAATATCATCTCCTGATTACCTCGCCAAAATCCTGACGCCCGGTTGGCGCCCTAATCCTATAAGACAAAAAATCTGCCATACCGAATTTTTTCTTATCAGTATAGCAGATTTCATCATTTAATACAATTCCGTTTTTTTCTGATCATCACACACCCAATGCCGACTATTACAACCCCCAGGCATATGATTCTATAGTCTTTCTTCTTTTCTTCCGTATTTCCTTTCTGTTCTGATAGTACTGTTTTGTCAGGTTCTCTGTTAAACTTTCTCTTCACACAGAGATCATACAATTTTTTCTCTCTGCTGACTTCATCCGTTTCCTCCCAGTCCGATAAAAACTGTTCATATAATTCTTCATAACTGTTTTCCGGATTTTTCTCTTTCAACTCCTTAAGCTGTGCCTTTAATTCGATTCTTTCCGGATCCCCATATAATAATTCCTCTACAGGATCTTTTTCATTTGGCTGATAATCCGGTAACGAATCTATAAAATCATTTAAGTCGTCACCAAAATCCAGGTAACGTTCATAATTTCCATCCCCTATAATCCTCATCATCAAATTTCGAACTTCATATTCCGGATAAGTTCCTTTTAAAATCTTTATGCCTTTTACATAATTATCATAATAATCTTCTTTATCTAATCCGGCAATTCTCCATGCAATTTCCAAATCATCTGTATCTTCCGTCCACGAAAACTCGACCCCTTCTGCCAACACCAGCCCATAATTAACAATTGCACAACTGATGTTTTGTTCCCGCAGCCATTGTTCTGTCTTTTCCTCATCAGTTGTATAAATACAAATCCTGTTTAATTCCTGGCGGACTTTAATATAATTAACATCCAGCTCTTCCCTGTGGGACCAAACGGACAAAAGAGTTTCATACAACTCTTCCATGGAATAATCCCCTGTGTCAATCACAACATTTTCGGTATTTATTTTTTCTATCGCACTTTCATCTGTCAGATAAATACCCAGGCACTGTTTATTCTCATCATAATAAATCCCACCATATTCATCATCATCAAGTGCCGCTTCTATTTCTTTTGCTGACTGTCTTAGTTTGTCTCCGACCTTTTCGTTCCGTTTAAAATACTCATCCATTTCCTCTTTAGAAGCAGTAATTTCTATTTCTTCTCCTGTCCAGATATATTTCAGTCTCATATTAGAATAATATGTACTGGAGACCATATCCCCCTCCATACATATATAATCCGGATATCCGGAATCTCCCAAAAGATAAGTATAATAAAATCCTTTTCCCATTACTCTGGCAGAATGCTCCAATTTCCATTCTGTCTGCCCACTGATATCATCTTCCAAACCCGCAGACATCAGCTCATAAATGCACTCTTTATCCAAAACATCGCGACTTCGATTCAATTCATATAAATCCTGTTTTGTTTCACTCACGAAATCATTTGAACACAATATAATTCCTGTCAGACATAATATTGGTAATCCAATCATTAATCATTTTCTCCTTTTTTCATATTTCATATATGCAATCATACATCCACAGCCCGCCAATAGAAGTATACAAGAAATAATCCCCTTTGTATACATATCAGTGCCTGTTACTGCTTTTTTCGTTTCCTCTTCTATAAAATACATTTTCCAAAGACAGGCATATCTCTGTTCTCTAAGCGAGTCATCAAAGCCTTCAGACAGATTCTCTTACTGTCACCATACATATTTTCTTCGAATGGGTTCATGGATTCACATTTATATTCTACTGTTTCTGCCCAGTTTTCCAGATCCGATTCAAAATCCAGATATTTTTCAGCCTAGAAATCCCGGTATAATAACAAAAACAGATTTTCATAGCTGTATTCCGGATAAATTTTTTTCATCTCATCCAATGCTGTTTCCAGATTTTTTAAATGCTCCACTTCACCATCAGTATAAGCCACATCGATTACATCTGTAAAATTCTCCTGATTTTGCACATCCCATTCGCTCAGAGGATACAAATCTGAAACCCATTCCATTACTCTCTGGGGATCGACACCTAAATCACCAAACTGAATAAACTGTTCATATTGAACTTCTCCTGCAAAATCCAAATCACATGTTTCCCAAAAAACATTCTCATCCAAGATACCATATACACAGATTTTCTTTGCTGCATTTGAAAATTCAGCATATGTAATTCCCAGTTCTTCCCTGTTCTCCCAAAGCTTCTTTAAATCTTTTAATTGGCTAGCATAGGAAACATCCGTCTTTTCATAAACAATACCATCATCTTCTATTTCACCCTCTGCCTTATCTGTAATGCCTGCATGAATCAGTCTCTCTCTGGGATCATAGTAAATATAACCATACTGCTCATCCGTAAACTGCTCTCTCAGCATGTTATATTTCTTTTTAATTTCTTTTTTCTCATTTGCAATATCACCAAGACTTTTTTTCATCGCATCTTTATTTTCTGTGATAAAAAACTCATCACCAAATACAGAATACATCTTTATTTTCTCATTCCCCAGCTCTAATCCCCGAATATAAGCCAATACTTCCCCAGCTTCATCACAAACTGCTATCATGTTATATTCATAATCTTTACATAACTGATTAAATGCATACTCTCTTGCATAAGCTCTCAGAGTATTTAATGCTTCATCCTGAGAAGAATTTTTCTGATTTTGATATTGATCACAAAGATTATAAATATCTGACTCTGTTACAATCATCAGATTATCACATACATACTCGTCCTCTATCTCATATT
>JAXFDY010000065.1:0-3514 GCA_034172985.1 Lachnospiraceae bacterium | reverse complement strand
TATCAATGCCGATAACAAAATGATAACATTAGCTCGTATAGGCAGGATAATATGGATATATCAAATAATCAAAAGAACGAGAAACATTACAGAGAATAATTCCTAAACAAAAAGCGTTAGTCTTTGTAGAGTTTGAATAATAAACACAGCTTCAGAAACAGCGAAAACAAGCCGTTTCTGAAGCTTTTTTCTTTTCATTGATACCTATATGATACCTGTTTGGGCAGTACCGGAGATATTCCGGAATACTGTAAAAGGTATTAAAGGTATTTCAATTTTTCTTTTTATTTCAGAGTTTCATTATTTTCCATTTTATTTACCGGTACAAATTGTACTACCAAGTGGTCGTATTGCGACCACGACAACAAGTGTCAGCAGACTTAAAATATATATGTAAATAGCCATCCAAAGAAAAAATAGCATTCTCGTTGGCTTCATAATTAAAAACCCGTAAGATATTACGACTTTTTTATCTGAATTCGGAATATCTCTCGGTGTTTATTGCGGGTGTAATGGTTTACCATTGTATGTGAAAGCAGTGATACTCCTCTGAGGAGTATATTACTCCTGCGAGGGGATAAAAAACTGATACAGATAATGGCAGAATGGATATGTGCTTAGGTGCAGTTATCATGTCAGTATTCGGAATCTACTTTGATGGGGAATCTTCCACAATGGCGGGATACAACGCAATCTGTGCAGATGATAGCATTTATATGAATTAAACAGCATTTAGGTTTAGAATTTTCAAATTTATTCGTACGGAAGTGTATTTTGTTACCAACAATAGTGAGGGATGAGGAACAATGAAAAATAGTCTTATAAAGGCTACTTATTGATAAAAGTTAGTCCTCTAAGGGTGAGCATGGAAATTTATTAGATGCTACAATCAGTTATAGCAGATGTGGAAATAAAAAGACGACTTACAAAGTCTACTTTTTGAATAAAGTCCGACCTACAAGATCGCACATGGAATTTCCAAATGAGTTACCATATTTATTATAAGCAGTATGAAATACATACCGGTACAGCCGGGGAGAGGAGGTGATAGCACTATGGAGAAGAAGATTTTTTATGATGTTTATGAAGTCATGGCAATGCTTACGATATCCAAATCCCACGCCTACAAGATTATTCGTGAATTAAATCGTGACCTTAGGGAACAGGGATATATGACAATTACCGGAAAGGTAAGCTGTAAGTATTTTGACGAGAAGTTCTACGGATTGCAGACCGCTTAGGAAGGAGTGTGAGGCAGATGGCTGCATACAAGGATGATGAGAGGGGAACATGGTATGTTTCCTTTCATTACAACGATTGGACAGGTAAAAACAGGAGAAAGCTGAAGCGTGGTTTCAAAACCCGTAAGGAGGCACTGGAGTGGGAGCAGAAGTTCCGACTCCAGCAGGCGACAAGCCTGGATATGGATTTTGGCTCATTTTACAGAATTTATGAGGAGGACTTGAAACCTAAGCTGAAGCTCAACACATGGAGAACAAAGGAGGTCATATTTAAAAACAGGATACTGCCGTATTTTAAGGATAAGAAGATGAATGAAATCAGTCCGGCAGATATTATCAAATGGCAGAATGCCATTATGAAACTTAAGACACCGGATGGAGAAGCATTTAAACCGACTTATCTGAAGACATTGCAATCGGAACTTTCTGCCCTGTTTAATCATGCCGTCAGATTTTATAATCTGTCAGATAATCCGGTGAAAAAGGCAGGAACGATTGGAAAGGGCAAGGCAGATGAGGTTGAGTTCTGGACGGAAGAAGAATATCTGAAATTTATAGAACAGGTAAAAGACAAATCCGTTTCCTATTATGCATTTCAGATTCTTTATTGGTGCGGACTCAGGACAGGAGAGCTGTTGGCACTGACTGCTGCTGATATTGATGAGAAGGTGCTTCATATAACAAAGTCCTATCAGAGAATTGATGGTGAGGATGTAATTACTGATCCTAAAACACCGAAAAGCAGGAGGGATGTTGTAATGCCTGATTTTCTGGCAGATGAGCTGAAGGAGTATCTGCAAAGTCTTTATGGATTTACGAGGGATAACAGAATATTTCTTATCACCAAGTCCTATCTTCACAAAGAAATGACAAGAGGTGCAAAGAAAGCAGGAGTAAAACGCATTTCCATTCACGGACTCAGGCATTCGCATATTTCCTATCTGATTAACAGAGGTTTTTCTGCGGTGGCTATCGGGAACAGAGTTGGACATGAGAGCCAGAGCATTACTTTTCGGTATGCACATATGTTTCCAACGGAGCAGCAGGAGATGGCGGCAGTACTTAATCAGGAGTTTTGTGAAAGGACAGGCATTGCAGTGAAGGGAGGAGATGAGAATGAGTAATAAGCACAAATATCCGACAATCAGTTTTCGTATATCTGACAGCAGCAGAAGGGAGATTGAAGCCAGAATAAAGGCAAGCGGTATGCTGAAAAAGGATTATTTTGTCCGTTCCTGTATTTATAACAGGATATGTGTTGTGGGTAAAAAGGAAACGGTGTATCAGCTTGTGGATTGCGTGAGACAGATGCAGGAAGATATGCACCTTTTGTCAGAGGAAATTCTTATGGAAGGACAGATAAAAAGAAAAACATCTCCGATTGATGGCAGGAAATATGATGAACTGGAAGAATTGCAGGCAGATTATATTGCCATGCTTAATGCAATCATTGATGTTCTTGACGGGGCAAGGTATCTGTGGGAACAGACGGATACAAATACAAAACAGCCCGATGCATAGGCAGGGCTGTAATGACATTAACAAAAGCGGAGCCTTTGCTATATGTACTTCGCAACTACAGTATAACAAAAGGCTTCGTAAATTAACAGTATTATTTTACGGAGGTTTTAGATGGAAGAAGAGATTAAGCTAAAGATGATTCAGTTGTCACAGGTGGAAGCACAGCGGGTGAAGTGGCTGTGGTATCCGTTTATACCATATGGCAAGCTGACAATTATACAGGGCGATCCGGGAGACGGAAAATCCACATTTATATTGAACATCGCCGCAATGCTTTCTAAAGGCGAGGGCTTTGATGATGATATGGAGTCCGGTGAACCGGTAAATGTTATTTATCAGACGGCAGAGGACGGACTGGCAGATACGGTAAAACCAAGACTGGAGTCGGCAGGAGCGGATTGCAACAGGATATCCATTATTGATGAGAGTGAAAAATCCGTATCCATGACGGATGACAGACTGGAGCAGGCAATAGTAAAAGAAAATGCAAGGCTTCTGATATTAGACCCGATTCAGGCATATCTTGGCGGCAGTATGGATATGAACAGGGCAAATGAAGCAAGAAACATTACGAAGAAACTTGGAAGTATTGCAGAGAGGACAGGCTGTGCCATTGTTCTTATAGGTCATATGAATAAGGGTTCCGGGGCAAAGGCTGCTTACAGGGGGATGGGCTCCATTGACTTCTTTGCAGTGGCAAGAAGTGTGCTTCTGGTAGGAAGAATTGAAGGACAGCCGGATATGCGGGCGGT
>JAXFDY010000062.1:0-8115 GCA_034172985.1 Lachnospiraceae bacterium | reverse complement strand
ATTGAAAACAATGAAAACCAGTCCCAAAAAGGGGTATGTTCCCTCTGTCATTTCCATTGATAATATTATGGAATCCGAAAAAACAGAGCCTATGCTGACTACCATTCATATTCCCAAACGGGAAATGGGACATCTGGCACTCTCTCTTTTATTGGACCGAAAGGCCGGAAAACATAAAGAATCCGTGCGCACGGAATTACCTTGCCGGTTGATTATAAGAGATAGCTGTTATCTGAAATAAAATGTACGGTTTGATTCATTAAAACTTGTTTGTTCATATTAATCAGATAAGTTTAGTAATTTCCTTTTTCCTTTATTATTTGCTTTAATCTGAGATTATTATCAAATATGTTTTCAGTCAGATTATTAATCTCTAACAAACTTTGAATACACCATTCTGGGTCCTGCGTGTGAAATGAATAGTATACATCGTTCATTTGCTTATAATTAAATAGTTTCATAATAAATTTTGTAGATTGTTCTCTTGTATACGAAATATATCTATACATATAGCCCATCCAAAATAGTGCGCTTTTTGAATATTTCACTTTACCATAGTCAGAGTTCCCAAATTGTTCTAAAATACTATTAATCCCATCACTTACATCGAGAGATAAATATGACGGATTATTTGTATCTAGTTTTTTTAGCAAATCAGAATGCAAAAATCTTCTAATATAGACTCCAGTAGAGCAGTTCAATTCATTCGATTTTTCAAATAGTTTTCCTTGATATTCTGCAAGTAATAGTCCATTATGATCAAAATTTCTCATTTTAATATTTCCTCAATATATAAACCTATTTTAAACTCTCTTTTTGCAAGTTTCAGTTTAGTATCTATTTCATAGCTCCGCTCATTTAAAAGTTTTCTACAATCTTCACGTTCAGGTTTAGATAAATAGTACTTTTCAATTGGGACTAAATTTTGCAATGCTTTATCTGTTTTAAATATAAATTGGAGTCCCAACTTTGATGCTGATAACGAGTGAAGTGCAACGTCTGCATTTATTTCTCCATCAGTAAACTGCGCCATTACATAAAACATTTTATTATCAGCTATAGGAGCAATAATCACATCTGCAGCTTCTATCTCGGCTACTATTTTGCTAACCATCTGATTTGAGGCGTATTCTCTTAATGTTCCGCGATAATAACAAATAGCAAGCATCCATTCCAGATTACAATCAAATCTCTTTACCTTTAAATCACTAAGTGAATACTTAAACGAATACACAGAAGATTTTTCTTTTTCACAAACAAACGATAATGCTTGATTATATGTTTCTCCCAGATAAAAGCCTTTTCCAAAATCACAATTATCTCTTGAACCAGTAATCGTAACCTCTGATAAACCATCCTTAGAACCATGAAACAATACGTCATGATATTTTTCTTTTATCAACTCTTCTTTAACGGAGTTTATTCTATATTTGTTCTCATAAGCATATGAATATATTTTTTCGCAAACATCATCCCTAGCCGTACCTTTTTTCTGTATTCCATCTAACGTAGTCCTTGATACTTTTGTTCTTTCAGACAACTCATTGCTATTTATTTTTTCTGTTTCTAATATAAACCCAATGTCTTCTTTTATATTATAATCACAATCAACTTTAATCATACCTATCTACTCCTTTGATAAGTCCAATTATAAACCAAAAAACTTATTTGTTCAAGTTGTACAAACAAGTTTTTTCTTGTTGTGCAAACAAAAGGTTTAAGATTTATATGAATCGCAGCACAAAAAAGAAGCCCTGCAAGTAAACTTGCGGACTTCTTTTGTATACTGCGATTCGCAGATAATATTATCTCTTTGAGAACGTTTGTATAGCTTGAAAAGCCCTGAAATAAGGGATTTTGGGGTTACGGTGTTGCATACCTGAATCTTACGGTAGGTTGCTCATTACTGCTCTCAACTACCAATAACGCTTTTCAAAGAAAGGATAATGACTATGAGTAAAATAATATCTGCACTGTATAACCACTAAACTGACTGTGTCGAAGTAACCCTTGATAATCAATTCCATGTTACCTTCAACTGCCAAAACTGCAATGCACAGGTTAGGTTTGCTGACCCGCTTGATATTGCTTATCTTATCCGTCTTGCAAGAGAAGCTCCGGGATTCTATGCTTGTCTTGCTTCGAGGAAAGGTGGATTGCAGGGGTATGTGGAGGCAATGGGGGAGTTTAATTAGGCTCCTCCACCCTTTTCATCTCTATGCGCCATATCATAGGCTATAACATTATATACAAATCTTTTCGCCTTAATATGTGTTGTCAATAGATTCACAAACAGCATAGCTACAAGAAACAATGCATAAATCATATTAAATTCAAATAACTTAACAACTATACTTAGCATATATATAACCGACAATGATATTGTTGAAATAAACATATCTCTGGAAAGTAAATAGTCTCGATTAGATGAATAAATCATAGATACATCTCTGTTCTTAGAATATATCTTATACCAGTTCGCATTCTGATACAAGCCCGCTTGTTTCTTATCTTCTGGCATGTTGGTATAAATATCCTTATATTGTTTTGTAACTTCTGCTTTCAAAAATCGGTCATCCACTTCATTCTTCTCAATATTTGAAAAAACTGTGTATGCTGGTTTCTTTATCAAACCAAATAATGACACTATTTTATCTTTGGTCTCACTAGAAAATAGTGCATCCGAAATATAAACAAACATATATATACATCCTGATGCCAATGTTGTATCAAGCACAGCCGATATCACCACAATTTTTTCTCCTGTTTCCATATTCATAGAATATCCCTTGGTCAAACAAATCAAAAGTAGTACACATGCTAGAATATACATTTTTAATTCTTTCTCACGATAATCTTTCATAGTTCTTAAACTCCTTCGACCCAAAACACCACAGTTCCATCAAAGTGTTTTGTCCTATTCTTAACTCTACACCTTAATAAATGTTTTCCCTTATATACAACTTCTCTCGAAAAAGAACATCTGTCATCATTTTCATTCTTTCCTTTTTTATAAACTTCTTTGTGTTCACAATATTCGTCTATTCCATTATTGCAAACTTCCCACCAAATATTTATACTATCATGACTATTCAAAACATCCCCAATCCCAATCAAAGAAAATTTCACACTAGTATTAACATTAATTTTTTCTCCTGATTTTATTTCAATCCATTCACCATTGACCTTTTTATGTGCTTTTAAGTAAAATTTCCTATCCCCTAAAGGCATTCTATTTTTAAACCTTTCAGGAATAACGCCAAAATTACCATCTTTATCTATATATCCACATAAATTACCTTTTTCATGCGTTGTATGAATCTGATTCATTCCCCCTGAGGTATACTGCTCATATAATTCCATCGCTTCTTCATTTGGATGATGATAGGTATTATAATCTCCACACGAAATAATCGTTATTACAGGATTAATCAATTCTATTGATTCAATATAAGTTGTATCAGGATACTTCTCTAAATCAATGATATCTTCATCTGTAAAAAAGCTCCTTGAACCATGATGGCTAGCTACCAAGACATCCGTATTCTCATAATTCGGTACTATTTCTGAAAAATTACTTACTATTTGTTCCTTCCAACTTTTCCAATCAGAATCCCCAGTCAAAAGTAACTTTCTTCCGTTGTATACCATTAATAAAACCATAGAATTAGTATGTTGTATTTTGGCTGCATATTCTAATATCTTTGCTTCATCTTGATATACAAAATCAGCTTCCGCTGCCAAGCAGTATATATCTACAAAATCAATCGTTTTTAATATAGCATTGGAAGGAGTAGGTACAATTAAATTATCTTCTGACTTTTTCTTTAATTCTCTTCGCAAATACATATAGTAATTATAATCAGCACTATCAGTATTTTCTCCTGATTGCCCAGAATCCCATATGCTCTTTATTTTGAACTTTTCATTTATCTTTTTTAACCCACGATAATGATCCTCATCTCTATGTGAATTTACAAAAATATCAATAAATTTTTCTTCCTTTTTTGAATCCTTATCATACTTTGCAGGTATATGTCTGTCAAGAAAGCTAATGATTGTATCTTCGTTTTCTTTTGTAACATTGCAATCAAATAGCATTACTGTATTATCCGGAAAAATAATTAAATGCATCAATCCAGAACCACAATCAATTAGATAGAATCTAAAATCGCTTTCATCGACAAACCACTTTAACGGTTCCAACATATGTATCCCTCCTACACTATAACCAATTCAACGCTTTTTCTTTTATTTTTGCGTACCACTCATTCTCATCCTTAGATATCTTTGCCTGTTCCATAGAATATTCAAATATTCTTTTCACCTGTTCCGAATTAGGTACATAACCTGCTCTATATGATTGTTCAACCATATTAATAAACACATCTAACTCTAAGGGAACTATAACTGATTGCCCACCATAAAATGCAATATTCATAGTATGAAGTGCGTAAAAATATGCTATACACGACTCATTAATTTTAGGAGCTATAAACAAGCAAAATGCGTCTTTCCCTGTTTCCTTCTTTAATTTAGCCAAATGTCTAGACACTGGCTCACCTTCCATTTCGTATTGCTTTTGTCCTGATTGCATCGTAACCTCAACCGCTAATTCAAAATCACCATAATCACATACAATATCTGCCATATTTCCCACTGCAGTTGACATAGGTTGTCCCTTATCATCAAATCTCAGATTTGCCTTAATATCTCCACCATCAAGCATCGTCATAGCACGCCAAGTATTCCATTCTAACATAAGCGGAACATCATAAAATGCATTCTTCTTAATATCATCAAAAACAGTCATTACATCAGCATAATCTCTATATTCTTTCAGACTTTTAATCTGCTCATTTACTATTTTTGTTTTCTTTGTAACGATTGCATCTTCAAGAATATCTTTCAATTCTTCTGTCGTTTTAGCAGATAAATCCTTGGTTATTCCTATAACTCCTACAACTTGTTTTAATAATCTATCTCTATCATCTGAATACAGTGCCGGAATTGTCGTATCAAAAAGATACTCTTTATATTCTTCTTCGTCATCTATATACACAGGTTTTCGGTCAACTGTATGAAGAAAATATTCTACCTCAGCCTTCTTTTCTGGCATTATTGAAAGTGAATGTCCTCTCTGTGAGATTTCGACCATTCCTGTCGCACGCAAATATCTGAAACAAGCATCTGCATAATCTCTCATAGTGCTTGCTTTGGTCTTAACGAATTTATCAAGAGACTTATCTCTTGATTCTCTCGTTTTTGTATTACCTTCGTGTATATCCTCTTGATATATTTTTTCTACCTCGTTACGAAGATATGTCCCTCTAAAAATCTTATAACTGGCTTCAGCATATGTTTTCATCCTTCTAAACTGCTTTATTTCAGAAACAACCTGTTCAAATTTGTTGTAATGAGTTAATTGCATACCAAAAATCATCAGTTCATCAAAACTAACTGTACCAAGTTCATAAATAAGTCTAAATATTTCAAGATACGGTTTTACTCCAAATAATCCATTAAAATCTTCTGGTTCCTTATGATATGGAGAAGGTAACTGAAACTTTAAAAGTTGCCTTAATAATACTTCCTCTGTTCTTTTGCCACTAATCAATTTTTCACCCGGTTCCGTCAACTTAATAACTGGCTTTAAATCAACAAATCCAAGTGCCTTAGGTGCACGAGTAATTCTGTCTCTCGCACTTAATGCCATATCTTTCTCTGAACCTTGTCCTTCAAAATCGCTACCTTCAGCTAATTCCTTAATAAATGCCACTTGAGTATCTGTATTCCATACTTTCCCCTCAAAATTATTATGTAGCACTTCTATCTCAGGAATCATCTTTAATGGAGAACGAGGTGAAGTTGTAAAAAATAATGTCTTACTCTTTAAATATGCCATTTGCCATCCTCCTAGTAATTGGTCACAATAATATGTTTTGCATCTGCTTTAAATCTATTTCTTATATTAACTGCATACGATTTTTCATACTCCTCAACTATGTTCGTTCCATATAATTCTTCTGTTAATGGAGTTTTTCCAATCACTAAAAGTGCTTTACAGGGAAGATTCATAAAATCATTTGCCAATCTTCTATGTTCTTCCTCTCCAAAACCATTTTTATATGCTTCATTTCCATAATCACTAAAGACACAGTCATATGGTGGATCCAAAAAAATAAAATCATCTGCCTGTACCATATTAAAGATTTCTGAATAATCGTAATTATATATCTCTGTTCGTCTCAATAAATTGTAATGTTCCTCCGTAATCAACTTTGTATTTAAATTCTTATATCTTCCAAACGGAACATTAAATTCACCACTGGAATTATATCTTATCATTCCTGAATATGCTGTTTTATTTATAAAAAAATAAATTACAGAATCCAAATATTCTGGTTCTACTTTTTTATTGAACATATCTCTTATCTTATAGTACAATTCTTCATTTTTGTTTTCTATCCTTTCTTCCGGATGTTGTTTTTTCAGTTCTTCATATTCCTTTTGGTTATTCTCATATATCATTTGCAACGCATCAAGTTGAACTCTTGCTTTGGGATAATCTTCCTTCATTTCTTGATAAAATGAGTATAATTTTGTATTTACATCATTAATAATCGCTCTATCTGGCTCTAAAAAGAAATATAATGCACCACCACCAAAAAAAGGCTCTATATATCTATTATACTTAGCTGGCATATTATTCACAAAATGAGAGATTTCCTTTGACTTTCCACCTCTATACTTAATCATCGGATTCATATCGATTCCTCCTTATATTTTCACAATCACATAATCTTTCTTTTATCTGCAGGCTTCTCTGCTTCTTTCGGTATCAACCATGTTTTACCTTTCTTTACAACTCCTGCTATCCTTCCCTGTTCACATAATAATGCTATTCTTCTTGCTGATATGCCCCATTTTTCCGACATTTCTAATGTTGTTAAATATTCCATATCGTGCCTCCTTAAATCTACCTATTATTATATTCATTTATCTGAACGATTGCAAGTGTTTTTTGCAAACATGTGTTCTTTTTTTATTTTTTATGTAATGATTTGCTCAGTTCACTTAACTTATTTAATAGTATCTCTTTGCACAAACTCATCACACATCCAACTACTCAAACAATAAAAAAGCCGAATACTATTTGAACCTCTAACTAACAGCATCCGGCTTATCATCACCTCTCCCGTATCCTCGTCCTCTCCATCTCTCGTACCATCTTCTCCGCTGCCACGATCCCTTGTTCCAACTGTTCCAGCGTACCGATTCGGTTTTCCGACCTAATTTCCTCCTGAATGCTGTCTATGCTGTACTTTTCTTTCGTTACAACATTCATATAAGCTTTCAATCGGTAATCATAACCTTCATTCTTATAGTCCGAGAATACCGGTACAACCTCTCCTTTACTTGTTTTCCATCGCATAAGCCTTGGAAACCAACACACTCCATCAACAATCAATTCCTTAAATGCTCTCAGGAACTGTCCCAATGCATTTAGTAGACCTCTGAAACTATTCCCGGCTTCAATATCCTTCTTATGCTCTACACAATTTGCAAATTCTTCAATTAGCGGCGATAGTGGAAGATATGCCGAAATATACTCTTTAAGCATTGTCAGTGTATTCTTAAACCGTTCCCACTTAGATATTTCATCCTCATATTCTTCCAGCTTTTCCCTCTTATAAGAGATCGCATAATCTAGTTTCAGATTTTCACTTTGCTTTTCTGAAATCTCTTGTTTTATTTCTCTAAGCTCATCTTCATTCTCTCGCTGCACCTGGCGATAAGCAAGTTTTGATGCAAATAATTCATTATCTACACCCTCAACTTCCTTTTGTAACTCTTCCAAACGCTCAGTTTCTTTGGCAACTTTATATTCCATAACCGACAAGTCATGATTCCGTCCCTGCTTTTTCTCAGCAAGTTCTTCCTTCACATTGAACCTGAAACACGAACCTGCTTCTTCCCTTAATTTATCCTGTAATATTACAGATAAACTTTCTGGCGTGAAGACATTACGCTTGGACACCTTCTTTGCCAGTCCTTTTTTAGCACCTTCCCATACCGGAACTCCTACCACATGCATATGAGGACTTGCCTCGT
>JAXFDY010000020.1:0-3242 GCA_034172985.1 Lachnospiraceae bacterium | reverse complement strand
ACGCTTTTTGACGATTTCCCCGTCTTCGATCCTTCTGATCGTTTTCCGCCAGTTCCAGCGGATTTTTCCAATATAAACCGGATTTTCCAGCATGTCTTTGATAGCGGCAGCGGACCAGTGGGAGGATACGCGGGGCTTGGCTCCAATCGCATCCATGTGACGCGCAATTTTGGTAAAGCCATAGCCTTGGTTGACATACAGATCATACATGATCCTGAGATATGCAGCTTCTTCCGGAATTACTTCAAGTGTATGATAGGCAGTCTTGCCGGTTCCGACAGTAACTTTTTTGTAACCGTATGGCGCAATGGATCCGATAAAGTGTCCTTGTTTTACCGCTGCAATGCGGCCACGGTTTAAAATCTTTTTTGTATATTCAAGGTAGTCGTTGCCACGCGTCAGTTCCATTTCAAAAAATTTACGATCATATTCGTTTGATAGATCATAGGTTTTTGGCGGTGTGATCACAAGCGTATTTGTATATCGAAAAACATTGATGATCCGGCCACAGTCCTCCAGATCGCCACGGGAGAGACGCTGCGGCTCGATCACAAGCACACCTTTGATATTGCCAAGCTCCAGAAGCTTCATGACTTCTTTCATGACCGGGCGGTCTGCAATGGTTTCACCGGATACGACCTCCCGGAAGATCTGTTCTTCCGGAACAGGCGTACCAAAAACAGAAGCAGCATATTCCTGCAGTTGTGTTTCATGCTTGGCAAGGACTTCTTCGACAGACATATAAGGATCATCTGATCGGGATTTCCTGAGATAGATAATGATATTAGAGAGATCATACGGGTTTAATTCATTCATCATAGCTTTTACCTCTTTTCATCATATGAAAATGGGCGCAAAAATAGCGCAAATTATTGAAAAGTTGCGCTCTGGATGATACAATATAGCTTGCTTATGGCTTTGAATCATCCGGAGCTTCTCTGTCTTGGTGTTACCAGAACCAGGGCGGAACATATTACTAAGAAATAGTCGTCAGCTTATCAGGGCAGGACGGCTTTTCTTATGATAAAAGGTAAGTTGCACCACCGGTGCAACAATTTCTGCCGTTGACAAAAGTCTTTGTCAGAGCATATAATATGTTTAACAAGAGAGCCGCTAGTCAGTGTACACCTGACCGCCGGCAAAATAGTGTTCTAAAAAATAGTGCCCTACTTTACCAGAGCGGGGGCACTATTTTTTACGTCTGAAATCTAAAACAAGAGCGATCACAGCGCAAAGCATAATTACAAAGGAGAATAATTCATCATATGTAACCATAGCACCAGCCTCCTTCCATAACGTCCGGCGGCTGACATAACACCCCAGCAGCTCCCTGGGTAAACATACTATATGCAGTTGTACAAATAAAAAAGGCATTTAGAATAATCTAAATGCCTTCAGATACTTAATAACTTAGAAAACAGTTGTACTTCCCATTCCCATAGTAGCACCTCCATATTTCATTTGCCTGTGTTCTTCATGCATTTATATTATGCCATTTTATAAAAAATGTCAATTATCTATAGAAAAGTATTTACATAAAAGTAAAGTATTTACTCATTTTGTATTACTGTTCCGTGAGATTCGACAGAACGTGATTTGATAGAACGATCAGTAAGCTGTTCATTGTGTTTTTTAAGCCAAAGCTCATATAAACGGATTACATTTGTATATAACTTACTGGTTGGATTATCATTCATAGTAGAAATATAGTAGTACAATATATGTACAATATCTAAATACGCACCATGTAAGGACTGGTACACAACGGATTCATCCGCGGTATTATGCATGAAATGAAGAGCGAAGTATTCAAGATTATTCAGTACCTTATTGATCATATTACCAAGGAAGGCAACAGCCATAGAGTTTTTGTTAAATTGACTTTTTATTTCCTTTATATCTTCGTCATCCTCACTCATAATTTCAAGACCGGTAATATCAAGACTTGAGCTATAGATTATATCAGCGGCCAAGATAGAGCAGTAGAATGCTTCAGATTCCTGCATTTGTTTTAATTTTTCTATTTCATCCTTTTTAAATAACCGATCTCGTTCATATATATCAAAGTCATGTATAGTGTCTTTATCAATTCTACCGAGAATGTCAAAGGCACCAGAATTTTTAAAGACATAGCGTATAGCTGGCATATAAGATAGTATATTGTCCTTGAAATACTCGGATAGGTCAATAGCTCTTTGTACTTGTTGAATTTCCAAATCCTTTTTTACACTTTTTGAAGAAAGATAGTACTGCCATACTGCAATCACAACACCACTTGTCATAAATATGCTGCCTATAATTTGGGAAGAATAGTACCACATTTCTAAAAAGGTGGATTGTTGTTTGTTTAGACAGTATTGTATTAGCCCACCTGTAAATCCAATGATAACAGATGCGGCAATCAGGAAAACTGCAATCGCCTTTTTGGACTTGATTAAGTCTTTGAAAGTCACTTTTTCCTTTTTCTCTGTCATAATATTATCTCCTCTTTACTTGTGTATTCAAAGCGTGACAGATTGTCACGGGTTGATTCTGTGAGCGGTTACTTTAGCAGTATTTGCCAGATTCATTAGTAACTTTGTTATATTAGCGTTATAGCAAATTTATAACAAGCTACTTTAGAGGGAAAATCAGACCTACTCCAAATACGTTTGTGATAGTTATTGTGTTTAAATGAGTTCATAAAACCACTATCCTGAAGGCATAAGTCAGATAGCGCTATGTAGTGATCGAAATTGCCGAAGTCCCAAATCTTGTCTCTGTAAAATTTTACAAAAATGATATATAGTGCAATTCTGGTTTTTAAATCAGAGTTATAATAAATTTTATTAAGCAGGTAATATAAACCAGAGTAGTAAGAAACGCCAATGTGCATCGAGTCTGCAATGGAAAATAAAGAAGCAGGCGCAATAGTATCCTTACGACCGGAATCATCGCCACTATAAAAACTGATAATAGCAGAAACATCTTCTAAGCACGCATTGGCGGGAAGCATAATATTCAAATCATTTAATAACGCAATCTGGGCTTCAGACGGTTCTCTAAAAGGGATTTTTTCAAGTGATATGGAATCACGAAGAAACCCATCTTTAACCAACGAATCAATAGCTTCTTTTTCTGAAAAGGAATATATGTCACCTTTACGTTTCCGATTGGTTTGAGAAAAAATGCCATAATATGAAAAGTGAAAATAGTTCATATTATCAGCAAAAGGAGATGTATTTGTGATAGTAGATTTTGGG
>JAXFDY010000008.1:0-2085 GCA_034172985.1 Lachnospiraceae bacterium | reverse complement strand
GGTATTGAAAGAAGGTCTATAGCAACCTTGCTCCAGTCGGTTATCTCTGTATTATTGTAGTCTGCCCAATGAAATTGGAACTCAGGTTTGAAGTTATCTTCTGCCCCTGGGTTTGCAAAATACAATGTCTTTTCGGGGGTCATGGCAACGAATATCTGCACCAAAGAGTAAATGCCCTTGCTAAATACTCCCTCGTGCACATATCTCTTTATCTGACCAACGGCTTGCGAAACGTCAACTCCCGAACGTTTCAGTTCTATATGAACCACAGGCATACCATTGATGAGCAGCATCACGTCGCCACGTCTCTCTCCGAGCATTGCGCTTGACGTCTTGAATCGTGGTTGTCTTACAATCTGATATCTGCTTTGTCCAGCACAAATTTCCTTTGCGTCGAATATCTTCAGATAAACGTCTTTGCCGTAGTTGTTCTTGTCCTGCTGATTATCTCGTTTTATTTGTATATTCTTCCCGTTAATCAGTTTGTTCAGTTCGTATGGAGAAGCACACATGTTCACCTTGTCAACCACCTGTCTCATCTCAGATTCAGTCAACGGATAATTGCCAAGTTTCTCTCTTTCTCGGTTATTATTATAGATAATATCTGCCCAGTTCTTCACCAAGTCCTCCTCGGTAGGATTCATGATTATTTCTTTCTCCCAACCATGATTGATCAGGAGTTCTGCAAGAGATTGTTCAAACAGTTTCTCTACTGTAAAAGTATTCGTTTCGTTTGCCATAATAATCTTGTTTTTTAGTTACACAAACATTTTGTCTAAGCATGCTGCTTTTATCTGCTTAAACTTCTCCAATCTTTTTTCTTGCTCGGAGATTTGGATGTCGAGATTTCGGAAATAGGATGCGATTTGGTGTTGTTCGGCTTCTGATGACGGTATGTATACAAATCCATCTAAGGTAGTATCGTCACTGATATTCATAGTATTCTTTGCTCCTTTGTTAACTAAAGGATACAAATACTTATTAATTCTGAACTTAGGTTCAAAATAATAATGAATATAAGTTGGATCAACATTTTCTTTTGTATTAAATACAGCATAGAGAACAGAAACAATACCAGTTACCCCACAATTCTCTTTTATTATACCATATGGTTTGTCTTTTAAAGGAGATTTCGTATATACTATTTGGTGAGGCTTCAATATTTTATATTTACTTACAGACTTTCCTGCATAACTTCTCCCTAGTAGCTTTATCTGATTCATCACGCCCATCTCATCGGAAACAGATAATACATCCTCCTTGCTATATACATTGTCAGAATTTATCTCTTTTGAAATTTCTAAGCATTCTGACAACTTAATATTCTTCCACTCCCCATCAAATCCTTTAAATCTAACACGAGGTACAGTTTCTCCTTGTTGAGGAAACATGGAGATAAGGCAAGCAGATTTTAGCTGCTTCAGAGATGCAATTTTCTTAATTGTGTTATTAATACATTTATTTATTTCAAATACATATGATGATATTTTTTGACTCTCAGAAATGTCCTTAGGCATCATAATATTCAGTTTTGCGAAGTTTTCTGCATTAATTGCAGGATAACTTGTACCAGTACAATTTATTAATACTTGTTTTGTAAAAACATCAGTATGAAAATAGACGAACAGAAACTCATTATTTTTTTTTGCTCTAACTTGCGCATATCCTGATGAGAATACATAATCACAATACTTCTTATTAAAGAAAAAATTATTTTTTTGATAAGGACGTACCATCTGATAAAATATATCTCCCTCATATGCAAGTCTTTGAGCTCTTGATGGAGCTTGACATTTATTAACTTTTCTATATGACACAATTTGATTTCCTACAACAGCCTCCAAGTCAATATAATAAAAAACAGAAGGAAGTTCACAACGTGGATTAATATCCGCAATGTCTTTAATTTTTACCTTTTCATATATTGTATCGACAAACCTTATCTCTGGAACATTCTTCATACGCCTCAATTCTTTACTTGTTAAACAATTCATTCAATGCCTTAACAGCCAGTTCATCGCCAGTGAGCTGCTTGGTTAGTTCAGACAGTTTGCTCTCTGAATCAGCAATGTTGTTATTAATATC
>JAXFDY010000121.1:0-12416 GCA_034172985.1 Lachnospiraceae bacterium | reverse complement strand
ACATTTTAACAGTATTCTACAGCAAATTTGTGAATACGATGCACAGCTTGATTACTGGAATGACAGGAAATGTGAAAAAGACAAAGCAACTTATCCAAAGTATTATGAGGTCAATGTTGATCTAGAAATTCCAGAGATTCGGCATGGATATTTAATAATAGGCGGTTTGTATGTGGGTTCATCAGTTGAAGAAGCGGTATTTGAAATAGTTGATGAAACTGGAAAGATATATGGTGTTACTGATTTATTAGCAAGAACTCTGTGTGAGAAATTGCAGGAGAAAATCTTAAAAGAGAGTATTCCTGATAATCAAGTGATTTTGTCATACATTGATAAGGTTGATGAGTTCATGCAACAAAAGTATGCCGAGTCTAAAAGAACGGTGATAATTGCTAATCAGAAAAAAATGAGTAATTGGTTGCAATTAAGAAAAGAAGAGTATTTGCTAAAGACCAAGGATACATCAGAACTTGATGTTATAAAAGAAAAATATGCAGCTGAAAATGATTTTAGACAGAAAATTGTATTGAAAAAGCAGATAGAAGATTTGGCAGAACAAAAGCAAAAACTGATAGAGGCATTTCATGACGAGATGTCTGCGTTGGAAGAAGAGGCGGCAAATATGCAGAAAGAGTTTGAAGAGAACATATTGGTTAAGCCACGGCTGGTGACAAAGATAGTAATTAAGTTTTAGGAGGATACCATGGAGAAAAAAGGAAAACTAGAACTGACATGGGTCGGTAAGTATGAAGAAGAGAAACTTGAGCCAAGAATTTTGATTGAAGATAAATCAAAATCATACGGAGATCCGGGCACAGAGAATATGTTAATTCATGGGGATAATTTGTTAGCCTTAAAGGCATTAGAAAGAGAATACGCTGGACGTATCAAGTGCATATATATAGATCCACCATACAACACAGGAAATGCATTTGAACATTATGATGATGATTTAGAACACTCATTGTGGCTGAATATGATTTATAAAAGAGTTCAAATACTTCATAAATTATTGTCAGAAGATGGTACTCTCTGGATGAGCATAGATAGTACAGAAGGTCATTACCTAAAGGTTATGTGCGATGAGATATTTGGAAGAAGTAATTTTGTTTCAGATATTACATACGAAAAATCAAATGTAACTGGTCTTGGACAAGGTGGGGCAATATTTAATACAGGTGAAAAACTGTTGGTTTATAAAAAAGGTACAGTTGAATTGAATGAAGTATTGGCGACTGAAAAACTTGCAAAAAAGACAATGCAAAGATACAGAAAATATATTAAATCCGAAGGCAAAAAGGAGCTTGTAGATGAGTTTGAATCAGCTTCTAATGGTTTGCCAGTAAGAATATATAAACATACGGATTATGAGATAGGCGATATTTCACTAAAAAATTTTGAGGCTAGAGAGAGTGAAATAAGAACACAATATTATCAGTTTTTTGACACAATATACCGTACCTACGTTGTTCAGCAAGAAAATGAATTTCAAAATGCGCTTATGTCACGAATGGAAAAAAATAGTCTATATTCTGTTGAATATGTGCCAAGTCGAGGTCGAAACGAGGGAAAAGAAACTACCTTGTTTTACCATAATGGAGAACTATGCGCATGGTTAAAAGATACAGCTTTCCTTGAGGGAAAGGATGTTGTAAAAACCACAAAATTATCAAATGTTTGGAAGAATGATGATATTCCTAAGGCGGATTTGGGAAATGAAGGCGGCGTTGCTTTCCCTAGATCGAAGAAACCAGAGAAATTAATAGAGAGAATTCTTTTAATGGCAACGAATGAAGGTGATTTAGTACTTGATAGTTTTTTGGGATCAGGAACTACCGCAGCGGTGGCGCATAAAATGGGAAGGCGATATATTGGAATTGAACTTGGAGATCATTGCTATACACATTGCAAAAAAAGATTGGATAGGGTTATAGATGGTGAAGATAGAGGTGGTGTAACGAGTACATATAATTGGCAAGGCGGCGGTGGATATAAGTTCTATGAATTAGCAGAACCACTTCTTGTAAAGAATGCTGCACTGCCAGTTTATCAGATAAATCCATCCTATACATGGGACATGGTATGTGAAGCAATTTGTAAGATTGAAGGATTTACATATGAACCATCTGGTGAGTTCCAAGGTTATTCATCAGAAAATAGATTTATTCATATTACAGAAGAATTTGTGAATACGAAGTATGTGATGTCAGTAATGAAATCTTTAAGCGATAAACAAAGCTTACTTATCTATTGTAAAAAGAATCAAGCAGATATGATTCTTCCAGAAAATGTAGAGGTTAAGAAAATACCAAGGGATTTATTAAATAAGTGTAATTTTGAAAGTGAGGTGCAGGAAAAATGAGTTCTGTAGATAAAATCAAATGGGCTATGAGCCTGCGTGAGCCTCAGTATGAAGCTTTGCAGTATTTTGATGCAATAAGTTCAAAAATTGAATATAGAACTTGTACAAAGGCTGAGGCTGAGAAAATTGCATCTGAGAATTGCCAAGAGCCACATACAATCTCTGTAGATAAGGAATTTGATTTCCCATCATTTTGTTTTGATATGACAACAGGTATTGGTAAATCGCGTTTGATGGGAGCATGTATTTACTATTTGTATAAAACCAAAGGTTATAAGCATTTCTTTATCCTTGCACCAGGTAATACGATTTATGACAAAATGCGTAGGGAGTCTGTTCCTGGGCATCCAAAGTATATGTTTAAAGGTCTTGAAGCAGAAATGGGAAGACCTAAAGTATATGACGGTGAGAACTATTTGTCTTATCCGGTAAAGTATGTTCAGCAGGAATTGGTGGTAGAGAAAACATCAGAAATACAGATTTTCATTTTTAATATTTCGAAGATTTTTACTCGTGGTGATTTAGAATTTAAGTTCCACAAGTTTAATGAGAATTTGGGTGGTTCGTTTGCAGAGGTATTACGTTCTTTTGACGACTTGGTTATTTGCATGGATGAGGCACATAGATATTATGCTCCGGCTTCAAAGGTGGCAATCAATTATTTGAATCCAGTATTGGGATTGGAATTTACTGCGACACCTAAAAATACAAACAAAAATATCATTTATCATTATGGACTAGAAGATGGTGCAGGCAAGTTCTTAAAAATTCCAGTTGTAATGGGAAGGACAAATACTGCTGGATATTCTGATGATGATATTGAGGAAATGAAGTTAAAGGATGGAATTAAGCTTCATGAACGAAGAAAGTCCATTGTATATAAGTATTGTATCGAAAACAATTTAGAGCAGGTAAAACCAATAGTTTTGGTTGCTTGTAAAGATACAACACATGCTAAGAAAATAAAAGAAAAGATTGATTCGGATTCTTTTTTTGGTGGAAGATATGTCGGCAAAGTCATTGAGATTGATTCCAGTACAAGTGGTGCAGAGACGGAAGAAAATATACAGAAGTTGTTGACCATTGAAAAGAATACAAATCCGATAGAGATTGTTTTGCATGTATATAAATTAAAAGAAGGGTGGGATGTAAATAATCTGTTTACGATTATTCCGCTTAATGCTGCAAAAAGTGATATTTTAGCACTTCAAACAATTGGTAGAGGATTAAGACTTCCATTCGGAGAAATAACAGGTATTGAAGAATTAGATACCCTAGATATTGTTGCTCATGATCATTATCGAGAGATTATTGATGATATCAAAAATAATCCTGTGTTTAAGAAAAGAAATCTTGATGAGGAAGATATACCGGAGACAAAAACTGTTAAGGTTGAACCCGTTGTAGAAAACCAGCAAATCTCTTTGTTTGATGAAGCATTAAGTGAAAGCAAGATTAAATCATATCAAGATTTGAATAGTGAAACTGCAGTTGATAACTTATTTGAAGAATATCAGAAAGCTTTTGTAAAGAAAGTTTCTCCAAAGAAAGCTGAGGACAATAGTGGTCAGATGTCTATTTTTGATTTCTTTGCTAATAGTGATAATGGTACTGAAACAAGTAATAGTGTTTCAATGCAGATGGATGAAGTGCCACAGAAAAGTTCTGTTTCTAATGGAATAGATTCATCTTTAGTTGCGCAACAAGGCGATACTTCTTTGCAGATTGATTTACAGAAATCATCTGGTGGTAAGAATGTTTTACCATATGCAAAGCAAGAATTTATCAAGAAAATTGAAGAACTTAAGAGAGTGGCTATATCTGTTCCGAAGATAGGAATTAGTTATAGTTCTACAATCGCATTCAAGCCATTTACAGTTAAAAGAAACATTTCGGATTTTGATGTTGCAGTATCAAGAATTGAAAGATATGATACTGTTAACGATAAGTTGTTACAGGTGTTGGATGCCGATGCACTTATTGTAGAAAATCCAGAGAATATGTTAGCTGTTTCATTATTGGAGAGTATTCCAGAATTTAGTTCTGATGATGCAGAATTTATTCTTGATGTTGTTGATCAGTATCTTGCACTTATTGATGGCACGGATGATGAGAAAAAGAAGATTGTACGTAGATATGCAACTGTGATTGTTGAGGATTTAAGAAAACAGATATACGCATCAAAGGAAGAAAGCACAGAGTTTGTATTTAGTGTCCAAAAGGATCTTATTGTGTTTGGCACATTTGTAAAGAACATGAAGGAAAACGGGCGATTATATTACA
Organism: Lachnospiraceae bacterium; assembly: GCA_034172985.1. Lineage (GTDB taxonomy): Bacteria > Bacillota > Clostridia > Lachnospirales > Lachnospiraceae > CAG-303. The sequence continues at coordinate 7,771 of JAXFDY010000121.1, read as the reverse complement.
AAAAGGAGGTTCCAGACAAGAAGAATATTAAGCAGTATTTGTTTGAAGGATACAAAAAATCATATTATGCAGAAAATGCATTTGATAGTGATGATGAGAGAAAGTTGTCAGTCATATTGGAAGAAGATTCAGATGTAATCAGATTTATTAAACCACCTTTGAATCAGTTGGGATTATTCTATAAGGCTGCGAAACAATATAATCCAGATTTCTTAGTGGAGACAGCTGACAAGAAATATATGATTGAGGTAAAAGCAGCAAATCAAACAGATAACGAAGATGTTCAGGAAAAGGCAAAGGCTGCATTAAAGTGGTGCGAGTGTGCATCCGAAGTAGATGCTGATGGAAAGACATGGGAATACCGATTGGTGCCGGGTGACAAAATTGTTGTAGGTAATACATTTAAGTATGTAATTGGTATGGCAGTTCCTATTGTTGTAGATGAAGAATAAGTGGAGGCTGTAGATGGCAGATATAAAAGATTTTAAGCATGCTATTGTTCGTCAGAAGATATTAGATGCAGTTCGGAAGGACTTGATAGGACCATCTTCTGTGAACGAAGAATTAAATGAAATTCCAACAAGCAGTTATATTACAGGATTATTATTTCCTGCTGATACAGCTGTAACGGAAGATGAAAACTATTATGATGTTGAGTTTACTGAGAAGAAATTCGACGCTGATGGTGAATCTATGGAAGCGGGAATTTTTGAAGAAGAGGAACCGGAAGACAGAATTAAAGGCGGATTTCAGAAACCCTCTTCTATAGGTGTGTCCTTCTATGTTTCTGACGATGTTCAGAAGATTAATGCATATATTAACTGGGGCAAATACTATGCTGAACAGGTGCAAGGTGAAGTGATTGACGGAACTTTAGAGGAAGATGCTGAGAATAAGAAAAAGAAGAAACATACAGTTTATATTCGTGAGCAAATGCAGGATGTTGTGGAAATTGACTTGACTCAAATTAGACGTTCAAAACAGATTCCGCTTGAATCTAATAGCAATATTTATATTTATGTTATGAAGATGCAGTTGGATAATGGCTATAAGATGGTCTCAGTCTATTTGCATAATAATGATAAGTCCGATGGCGATGAGAAAGAATATGAAAAAGTAATGTTCCAAGTGGAAATGCTCATTGCAGATGATTTGATGAGTCCTATTTTTGTGCCGGAATACAAATGTAGAAAAGTTGAATTAGAAGATGAGTATTACTATAAAGGCAGACCTGTTTATGCAAGAGGAAGAGGCTGCGCTGCTATGTGGGAAAACAACACAGAAGAGATAAATGCAACAGTAATAAAGTCTTCTTTTATTCCAGATTATGAAATTCCAAGTGTAAGTGCACAAATAGATGATATGCCGGAACATGCTTTTTCGATGATGCATATGGGGACACCGAAGAAAAAAGATGAAGTGATTTCAAATTTACGCATTTTGATATCAATGTATGGAAGTTGGATTACTGATGTATTGGTAAATGATCAAGCTATGCAGGATGACAATTTCAAAAGTACAGGTCAAGCCATTATTGAAAAATGCAAAGACGCCAATCGCAGAATGAATGCGGGAATCGACTTAATTGAAAATAATGACAAGGTATATCAGGCATTTGTATTTATGAATCAGGCGATGTATTTACAGAGAAGTATTACATCATTTTCAAGAGACTACGGTAATGGGATTCCGTGTAGTCTTAGGGATTATATGAGCGATATTCCTGAAAAAGGAAGAAAGAAAGATCATAGTGAATGGAGACCATTCCAGATTGCTTTTATTCTTTTGAACTTATATGGAATTATGGATGGTGAGTCACCAGAAAGAGAAATTGTTGATTTACTATATTTCCCTACTGGTGGTGGTAAGACAGAGGCGTATTTAGGGCTTATTGCATTTACCATTGCTTATAGAAGATTGACTGCTACTGATGAAACTGATTATGAGAAAGATGGAGGTGTAACTGTATTTTTGAGATATACTCTTCGTCTACTTACAACTCAGCAGAGGGACAGATTAATGCGCTTGATTGTTGCAATGGAGCAGTTACGTGAGAAAAATCAAGAGTTGTACGGTAAAGAAAGAATCACAATTGGATTCTGGGTTGGTGGTAATGTTACACCTAACAAATTTAACGAATACAGTGATACTGACCAATTTAAGAAGAAGGAATTTATTAGGAAGCTTACGAAACAGATAATTAAATGTCCTTATTGTGGAAAACCGATAACAAGGAATGAATATGACATTAATGAAAAAGGAAAGTCGGTAAAAATTCATTGTGCAGATTCGCTTTGTATGTTTTCGGAGAGAGTAGGAAGAACGATTCCAGTATACCTTGTTGATGAAGAAATATATGCAAAGTGTCCGACCGTTATTATTTCGACAGTAGATAAGTTTGCTCGTCTTCCATGGTCGGAACAGGTAGGTTTACTGTTTGGAAGAACAGATAGATGTTGTAGCAGATGTGGTCACATTGCAATTGGAGAAAAGCATGCAGGAAGACATAATGCAGATGCGGCATCAGGATTAGAAAGGGCAGAGACCGTTGAATGTAAACCATTCTATCCGCCAGAATTAATTATTCAAGATGAGTTACACTTGATAACAGGCCCACTTGGTACTATTTATGGGGGATATGAAACTGTTGTTGAAGAAATGTGTTGTATAGAAAAGAACGGTAAGAAAATACGACCTAAGTATGTTGTTTCAACGGCTACTATTAGAAATGCAGGAGAGCAGATTAAAGTCCTTTATGGAAGAAATGAATTTACTCAATTTCCACCAAGTGGTTTTGATACTAGAGATTCTTTCTTTATCAAGGAAGTACCATTGCCAACAGAGAACTTAGTTAATGTTTCAGAAGATAGAATTAGTGAAATGATTGGTAGAGGTCAAAAGCCATTCCGTCAGTATGCTGGTATATGTGCAAGTGGACAATCTGTAAAGACTACACTTATTCGTTTATATTCAATAATATTGCAAACTGCTTTGGATATAGCAAAAGACCCTGAGTATGAGGATTACATTGATCCATATTACACATTAATTGGTTACTTTAATAGTATTCGAGAACTAGGTGGTGCAGTTCGTCTTCTTGACGACGATATTGCGAGCCGTATTCGTGTAGTGAAGAATAAATATAATAGTCCGGAACAGAGATATCTTAGTTTTGAAGGAAAGAAGGAGATTACATCTCGTATTCCTTCGTGGGAGATAGCGCAGGTTCTTGAAAAATTGGCTGTATCTTATGACAAAAATAAAGAAAAACAAGGATGTTATGATGTTGTAATTGCAACAAATATGATAGCTGTAGGTATGGATGTTGACCGTTTAGGACTAATGTCGGTTGTAGGTCAGCCAAAACAAAATTCGGAATATATCCAGGCAACAAGTCGTGTTGGACGTCAGCATCCTGGAATTATATTTACTGTATATAATCCATACAGACCAAGGGATTTATCGAACTATGAGAATTTTGTTGGATTCCATTCTCAAATGTATAGATATGTAGAAGGAACTACTGCAACACCATTTGCAGCTAGAGCAAGAGATAGAGTGTTACATGCTTTAGTAGTTTCTTTGCTCAGATTACAGGTAGAGGCTATGACCGACAACGGTGGTGCATCAAGTATTAATGATATTTCGGATGCACAGATTAAAGAAATTAAAGATAAGATTCTTGAAAGAGTAAAAGTAACAGCACCATCGTCTTACATTGATACGGAAAAAGAAATTGATGAGTTTATAAATACTTGGAAGAGCATAGCAAAGGAAGATAAGTTATATTATTTTGTTCCGGCAGTGGCTGATGACAAGAAGAGATTGCTTACATATTATGGTGAATATTATGGAGATAAAGAAAAACCAACACTAAGTTCTATGCGTGATGTTGAGCAATCATCAACAGTATTTTATTGGGAGGGTGTCTAATGAATTTTTATAAGAAATTGGGCGAAGTACGTCCGAATCAGTTAATAACTACATATGGACCAGGCTCTATAATGGATGCTGTAAATGACTCATTAACAGTTTTAGATATTGAGTATTGGGATACCAATAATATTGGAAAAGAGATTAGAGATGCAAGATTGGCCAGCTATATGAATGTTCGTAGATTCTTTATGCCCAAAACGGGTGGTAAGGAGGATATACCAGTTATTTCTTTTCCTTATTATCACGTGTGTTCGAAGGGAACCTGTAAGTTTTTATTTGATATGCGAGATTATTTTGATATTGACCAATATAAGAATAATCAGGGCGAAGTAAAATGTCCTAAGTGTGGTTTTCCTGCATATCCTTCAAGATTTATTACAGTATGCGAAGATGGACATATGGATGATTTTCCATGGAGATGGTGGGTACATCATGGTGAAGAAAGCTGCAAAGAAGATATGTTCTTAAAATCGATGGGTAATACTTCATCACTTGCAGAACTTCGTGTGGAATGTAATTGTGGTGCCAAAAGAGTGATGTCAGGAGCAATGCAAAAAGAGAAATTTGCAGGATTATGTTGTTCTGGTAATCATCCACATAGACCGGGAGCAAAAGCAAAGATATGTAAAAAGGGAGTCGTACCTAGCCAGCGTGGTGCTTCTAACGTGTACTTTACTGTTACCAGAAATGCAATCTCTATTCCTCCTTGGACAAACCCTATAAATGATATTATGGGGACACAAAGAGCAACCATAGAAACTTTGGTAGAGGCTATGGGTGAAGATGCAGGGCTGGCATTTGCATATCAAAAATATTTTGCAGACAGATATTCATATGAAGATTTTAAGGCAGCATATGACAGATTGAGTCAAAATATCAAAGAGTTCACCGAATTGAAAGAAATGGAATATGCTGCTATTACTCATCACGAGGATGTTGAGTATCAACATGATGTAAAGTATTTCAAAGCAGAAGAAGTTGACTTAAGTGATAGTCTGAAAGAATACATTTCAAGAATTATTAAAATACATAGATTAAGAGAAGTAAGAGTTTTGACTGGATTTACAAGACTAGAAGCTCCTGAACCTGAAGTGGATGAACAATCACATATTGTGAAATTGAAATGCTCTTCTGGTGAGAAGTGGCTTCCGGCAGTTGAAATAAATGGTGAAGGTGTATTTATCGAATTGAATAGAGATAAGTTGGCTCAGTGGATGCAAATAGAGTCTGTTAAATCTCGTTCTGATAAATATGAGGAATGCTATTCGGCATATTGTCAGAAAAAGGGATGGGAGAACTTTAAAACAAGAAATGCAGAATATGTTTTATTACATACACTTTCGCATATGTTGATTAAGGAAATGGCTATGCAGTCTGGTTATTCATCATCGGCACTGCATGAGCGTATTTATAGCAGTGAAAATATGTGTGGTATTCTGATTTACACTGGTGCGGCAGATAAAGAGGGTTCTTTAGGTGGATTGGTTGAATTAGGTGGAATGAATAAGTTCTTACCACTATTAAAGGGGGCATTAGAGAATGGATTGACTTGTACAACTGACCCTGAGTGTTTTATGAAGAATCCAACAAGCGACAGATTAAATGGAGCGGCATGTCATTCGTGTACTATGATTTCAGAAACAGCATGTGAAAATGGTAACCGTCTGCTTGATAGAGCATTGGTAGTGCCAGTACCTGAACATGAGGAAATGGGATATTTCAGAGAATTGGTGAGAGATTTATGTGGAATACAAGTGTAAAAATTGAATACATTGCAGGGCTGATAGTAGATGCACTTGAAAATTATTCCGTAAATTGTGTAAATACGCAGTTTGAGCAAGTTATTATGGAATTAAGAAATCATTTTACAAATTGTTGTGATGAGGAAATAACAGACATAATTAATCTCTGTATGAAGATGTATTCATCAAAGAAAATTGAACATGTAGACTTGGTTCTTACTGCACCGCATTCATTTCGGGTTAAAACTTTAAAGACAAGGGATACCATGCGTAAACTAATTGAGAATACTGAAAAGAGTCTTACAATAACAGGCTATTCTATCTCAGATTATTTTGCTGAAATGCTAGATGTCATCATTAAGAAGAGTCAGCAGGGGGTCTATGTGCGTTTGTATGTAAATGATATTGAGAAGCAGAAGGATACACTTGATAGGTTGATGGCATACCGTTCACGTTTTCTTCAAGTATATGAGTATCAGAAACAGGAAGATGACAAGATGGCAGCTTTACATGCAAAACTTATTGTGTCGGATGCAAAAAAGTCGCTAGTTTCGTCAGCAAATCTTTCATATCACGGAATGCAGGGGAATATTGAGATGGGATTCCTGCTCGAGTCCCATGACAAGGCAAAGCAGATAGAAGAAGTTATGAAGGAAATGGTAAGGATGAAAGTTTTTGTGAAAAAATCATAATGATTATGAAAAAGATAAATAAGGTTAAAATGTAAGGTGATGAAGAATGAGGGGAAGTACAAAGATATTGTAGAGAACTACCTAATCGTGCATAAGCCTAGGAATGCGGCGAACATATAGAAAAATAAAGGAGGATACTTGCACATGGCAGTAGAGGACAAGCATTATCCCAATATTACATGGCCACAGTTTGCTGTGTGTAACGATGATGTAACAACAAATTTTGAGAGCTTAACGCGACGTTTGTTTCAAAGAGAATTTGTTGGTGAAGGAATCACACTTCATTCGGATTCCAATCATCCTGGGGTCGAGGTTGCTCCAGTCTTAGAAAAGAACAATCAAGATGGTTCTAAAAGAAGAAAAATCAGCTTTCAGTCGAAGTATTTTGAAAACAGAGTTGGTTATTCTCAAATAAAAGAATCTTCTAAAAAGGCCATAGAACACTATAAAGATGATTTGGATGTCATTTATCTGTTTTGCAATCAGACAATCAATACAACTTCTAAATCTTATAAAGGCATAGAAAAAATGCTACAGGATGCGGGAATAGAGATTTACCCTATTTCCAATACGGAATTGTTGGATATGGTGGCAAAACATCAGGACATTGCAAATTATTTCTTCCTAAAAAGGAAGGGACCGGATGACATTTCATTTAGCCAAGTTTATACTGGAATTGTTGTGCACGATGAGGGAGAATCGTCTTTTGTTCAGGCAAGTGCTAGACCAATAAGTATGGATATGCGTTTGTTAGAAAGTCTTGTCCGGGAAAAAATAGAGACTTGCAGAACACATATCATGGATATGGATATGGCAAAGCTCAAAGAAGAATTGCATAGTGTTTTCACTTATGACCTTGACGGAGTAAAAGGAGCTGGGAAATTATATTTTTATAAAACAATCAGTAATTTATATGATGGTGAGTCGGTAGATGAATATGCTGGGAAATTACCAGAGGATATCAAATCAGATGCGGAGTGGGTGAAGAATTACTATAGCAATCCTGAACCGATAAAATCATATTCGTTTGGCAAACATTGTGTTGAAGCTCAGATAGTAGTTATTGATAAAATGTTTTCTGCTCAATTATGGGAAGAAGTATATTGCTTATGTAAAGAAATTCTTCCAGAGGTTTCTTCAGATATTGCGGATAGCATTAAATTGTATTTTGGCCTTGTCGCATTTAATCTGCAGAAATATGAAGAAGCATTTGGAATCTTAAATAGTCTTTATCAGAAAATACGGACAGATAAATACTTGCTTTATGCTACATTATCAGAGATTAAAATGATTAATGAGGTGTGGAGAACAGAAGAAATTGAAAACAGTACACGTTTGATAGAACTTATTACTGTGCTCGATTCACTCAAAAACAATAAACAATACAACGCAAACAAAATG
>JAXFDY010000013.1:0-7475 GCA_034172985.1 Lachnospiraceae bacterium | reverse complement strand
AGCCTGAAGACCAATCTTGCATGCCGGAGCCTTCATAATGAGAAGGTCACCATTCTCACCATGCTCAAATGCGTAAAGAACGAGATCCACAGCCTCTTCCAGACTCATAATAAATCGAGTCATATTTGGCTCAGTGACTGTAATAGGATTACCAGCTTTAATCTGGTCAATCCACAGAGGAATAACAGAACCACGAGAACACATTACGTTGCCATAACGTGTACAGCAGATTTTGGTCTTTCCACTGTATCTGCTCTTTGCAATAGCCACACTCTCTTCCAAAGACTTTGACTTACCCATCGCATTGATTGGGTATGCTGCCTTGTCTGTGGAGAGACAAATCACAGCCTCTACACCTTCTTCTATGGCAGCGGTTAGCACATTATCGGTACCGATGATATTGGTCTTGACAGCTTCCATTGGGAAGAACTCACAGGATGGTACCTGCTTAAGAGCTGCTGCGTGGAAAATGTAATCTACTCCATGCATCGCATTTCTACAAGACTGAAGGTCTCTAACATCTCCGATGTAGAATTTAATTTTCTCAGCTACTTCAGGCATTTTCACCTGAAATTCATGACGCATATCATCCTGCTTTTTCTCATCACGAGAGAACACACGGATTTCACCAATATCGGTTTTCAAGAAACGGTTCAACACCGCATTTCCAAAAGAACCAGTTCCACCGGTAATCATTAAAGTTTTTCCTGTAAATAACGACATTTTTTTACCCTCCTAAATATATTCTGTTATCAGTGATTCCTTTTTTTTAATTCAGCTGTTAAGCTCGAATAAGGATCAAGATGCAATATTTTTTTGATTATCGAATTAATTCGTAATTTTATCCTCATATCTAATGGAAGCAAAATGATTTTTGAAATCATTCTTTCGTATTTATTATCAATCGTAATAGCTTTTGGGTGTTTTAATGGAAATTCTAATTTTTCAGTTGGAATTTCACAAAATCTCTTAGTCATCGTTTTATCTAGACTTGTTCCACCGTGTGTTGAAAACTGATCTGCTCCAATGTTCATAATCTGATTGCGTGCTGGTGAAATCCCCACCAAACCATTACTACGAATTGAGAATAACATTTGGTAATCCCAAGATCTAAATCCACTATTTTTCCTTCGATATTCACCTTCTAGACTTACCAACCTTTGATGCAATAAAGCCCTAGATTTATACGACTCACAAAATGTCTTCCTCTTTTGAGGGTCGTTAAAAGTATTCATTTCACCATCATAATAGCGTAAGAACTTATCTGACCAAGAAGCCCAGCCACACGGAAGCAAATGTTGCGTGAACATATAACTATAATCTGTATTATACTCAGTGAGGTAGTTCGTTCCGCATATCCACAACACTTTAGGGTTATCTTCGTATTTCTCCAATAATTCTTTACAATATTCAAAGAAGGTAAATTCTGGTAGGTTATCATCCTCTAAAAAAATGGCTTTCTTTTCACGCTGAAATACCCATTTTGCTCCCTCACCAATATTTCTATAGACACCTCTATTTTCTCTTGCATAATTCTTTATTATTTCACATTGCCAATCAATTCTTTTTTCAACAGCATTTCTGGTTTCTGCAACCATTTTCTTTTCTAAATCATCTCTTCCTTCATCCGAAAGCAAATATATTTTTTGTGGTTTTAATCTCGAAAGTACATCAATTATTTTTAAGACTGTATCAGATCGTTTAAAAATAAATAGTACAACCGGGATATCAAATTTATTACTCATCTTTGATTTCCTCCGTCTCACAAAAAGCTTGTAATTTATAGCCCAAAAAAACTAAGCAGTAAAAAATAGGTTTCTGAACAAAGTTTTGCGTAACAAACAGCCATAACCAAAAACTAATGCTTGCTAATTTGAACATAGCACTTGAATTCTGTGGAAATAACTTTACTAGCCCAGTTGTCGAGAGTAAAACATATGGTATTCCAAAAATGGCTCCCATAAAGGTAAATGTATTTGCTGCCATAGTCCATTTCTGACCAAAAAGTGCTCCGATGGCAACAACTTGATTTGAATACTCAGCAAATCCAACCCCAAATAAAGGAGCACCGAAGATAATTCGTATGTCAATTAACTGAGCAACATTTCTAGCCTTACTGGATGCATTTGTCTGTAAACCTGTAATCAATTTTTCCTGAATATTCTGGAAAACTCCGAACTCATTCATAGCAAATAACACAATAGTGACCGCAATAATCCCAAGTAATATTTTCTGAATGATTCCCATCTCTGATTTTCGCCACAATAAAAATAGCAATAATGTAAATAGGATTAATGTGTATGCTAATGTTGATTTTGTAGTAAACAAAGCTACAACAAAAATAGAAATTTTTAGTATACTCTTTCTATATTTTGAAACTAATGTGCCATATAAGGCAATACCTAAAAACACAGCATATGCACCTGGTTCCCAAAAGATAGCACAATTCCTATCCGGTAGTTCTCTACAGTATAAGTAAAAATAGAAGTTAGTGTACGAAACAGCCTGTCCTTCAACCACTGGAAATCCTGACTGATGTGTGGCCAGTAAACCTCTTGAAAAATACATTACCAACGATACAACAGCAATTATCAGTATAATATCTGTGTATTTCTCTAAAAATTCTCCCCGGTTCCAAAAGCAGCTTATATAATACCCCATTATGCAAAAACAGATTATAAATGCATATGACATCCATGAATCATAATCAGAATTTATAACTAAAGCTACTATCAGTAACAAACAAAATGCAACCAAAGTAGTTGCGTTACGTATTCTATTCTTCAGAGAAAGCTTAATTAACATTATCGCTGCTAATGAAAAATGTATAATTATTATCAATATGGAGGGTATATTAATAGACCAAACACCAGAAGTAATTATTATCCATAATAATAATAAGTACTTCTTTGTTTCCGAAATATTCAACACCATATTTTTTCCTTCCTTATATTAAACACGATATACCTTGGCTTCATTACTCTATCTCACAAATTTTGATAATTAGATCTTTATACACAGTATAATTAAAGCATGCTAGTGCAAGATCACGTGCATTTTTCCTCATCTGCATTCTTTCTGATTTGTCAGAAATATTTAGTGCCCTCGAAACTGCTTCACAAACATCTCTGGCGGTATGACCATTTACGATAACAGAATTCCTTTTATCAACTAGATACATTGATAAATCAGATGAGTAGTTACATAAAGGTGGGGTGCCACATGCTAGACTCTCAACAATCTTAGTAGGAAAACCAGCTTGAGCATATCGTAGGCGCTCATCTCTAATTAATAATGAATAATCAGATTCCTTAATTTTATTAATTGCGATATTTCTTGTTACCCTTCCATGAATTTTTAGGCTTGAACCCAATGCATCAATAGCAGTCTCATCAACACCACAGAGGTTAATAAGCTGCTCTCTATCTACACCAATAATATTTAGTTCAAAACAATTTCGTTTGGACTCTCCCAACAGTACAAACCCATCTATAATCTCTTTTAAAAAATCCTTTTTCCCGGGGCCTCCAGCATATGAAAAAACTATTCTTTCGCATTCATTCACCTCAACCCTATAATCAAGATTATTAATGTCCATTATTACGGGAATCCTTACGACTCTATTAGCTCGACCTTGAAAATAGGACCTCAAGTATTCACTAATCGCAATAACATTCCACTTTGCGTCAATCGCTTTTACATTGGTGTATTCTTTTCTTCTATACGCAAGATTATATTTCCCGTTTTTAAATTCTTCTGGAGAGTACCACTCTACTGAATCATGAATCAGTACACACCCGTATTTCTTTTTTAATAATGCCATCTTTCTAAATGCATCTGGCATTAAATCAACTACAAATAAAACATCTAATGCAGAATACTTACTAAGAATAAATTTATATACATTCTTTCCAAATAGCATTCTATTCCACACGCGTTTCCATGGGCTTGCGTTGTTCTCCCGGAAAGAAATATACTTAATGCCATCATATACACAAATATCACCATCAGTGGGCTCTCCATAACCGATAACCAGTACATCGTAGCCGACTTCTGAAAGTAATTTAGCAAACGCATGCTGCCGAATCGCACCAGCATCTCCTTCTGGGTAACTATTCTCTGTTACAATAATTGCCTGTTTCATCATAGATTCTTTATTTCCTTTTAGTACACGTTCTACTTAAGAACTAGTAATCATATTATCAGGTACATCTCTAGTCATATAAGTTCCTTCCACAACACTACAGTTCGCGATTCAAATCTACTACAGCGAAATACATATTCTATTCATTATCATCAACTACAATTATGAATCTAGATATTTGTATAACCCGCTCAATACTTTTTCAGGTGTATAATTATTTGCCTCTTCAATATTGTTTAAAGAAATCTGAAATGCAAAGTTTCTATCTTTATACAACCTTAGTATTGCATTTGCTATATCCCTAGGGCTTTTTATAGGAACAAGTATGCCATTTTTATTATCAATAATAACGTCTTTATTATAAAGCCAATCAGTTGCTATAACAGGAATTCCAGCAAAGAATGCATCAATAAGACACCCTGCAAAACCCTCACCATGAAAATATGTAGGAAACAATAATAAAAAATAGTCTTTTAAAACACTAACGGTGTGATTATAATTTGCAATACCTTTATACGTTACAAAGTCTGAGTTTTCTAATATTATTTCTTCAAAACGTTCTTTGTAGTTATCTGGTACTATGCCATATAAATCCAAGTGTATTTTGTGTCCTCCAAGTTCTTGGTTAACGAGTTTTGTAGCTTCTATTGCGTCCTCGATGCCTTTATCCTTCGCCAATCGAGACAAAATGCATATGTCGACACATTCTTTCTGATTAATCTCAATGTCTTTATTTAAACGTATGGATTGGACTTTAAAATTTGTCATCATCTCAATATTCAATATTCCCAATTCCGACAGGTCTTTTTTTATATTTGGTGTTTGAACAAATAGTGCTTCGTATTTATTCAGCATTCTTATATACCTAGGGTGCTTTTGTAAAAAAGCTGGCAGAAAGCCACCTATTACTATATATAACAATCTCCTTTTATATAGTTTATTAAAGAAATCGTATATGGGTGCTACTATTCTCAGCCCATTATCTGCAGGTAGAATTAGTACATTCTCACATTTCCTAAGAAGGTTAATAGTATCTATAAAAAAACGTACCGGATGTTTTCTCCACGCATTGGTATTTAAAACAAGTACTTCCTTTTCACCATATTTCTTTATTAACTCTTGTGTGGTGATTGTTGTCCTAACAGCTTGACCATCAGCTATAGGACCTCCATCACCGTATTGTCCCCAAATTCCAATTTTATAAAGGTTTGTTTTCATTATTATGTCCTCGCATTACAAAACTTTATCGAACAATCTGATATACTTTTTCATGTTCTCGGATCTTGAATATAGAACATGGCCAAATTCATACCCTCGAATGCCCATTTCTCTGCAGAGACTTGGATTATTATAGAGTTCTAAAATTGCTTCTGCCATCTTTTCCGGCTCGTCGTCACCAAACGCAAATCCCAATCCGTTATCATTTATCATTTGATTATACTTAGATCCTCGGTCTGTGGATGTAACAATGGACCTTTTACACGCCATTAAAAGCCCTGCTTTACTTGGAACTGAATTACCAATCACGCCATGCTTAAGAGGGATGATACACGTTGAACACGCACTATACACATCTGACACCATATCTTGCTTTTGAAGTGGCAAGAAAACTATATTGGTCAGCCCCTTCTCTTTCACTTCATCAACAAATGCCTGTTTTTGGCTACCTTCCCCTATCATTTGAAATACTATTTGCTTTTCATTTTTCAGTATTTCAGCAACCTTGATTATCATGTGAAAATCAAATACATATCCCATTGTCCCTGCATACTGAACATAGAAGTGTTCTCTGTCCATATTAGCAATTTGTACGAAACGATTTTTCTCCCACGACACCTCAGATACAGTTCTATCATCAAACCAGTTGACAATAACTTCTACTTTTTCAGATGGTACACCTTGTTCAATCAGTTTATCTTTCATGTCATCTGAAATCGCCACAATGAGATCCGATTTTTTATATGCTATTTTCTGCAGTGAGAAGAAAATCTTTTGCATCCATTTCTGTGGCATCACACCACTTGCAATGCTGCTTCCAGGGAACATATCTTGAACGTTGTAAATGATTTTCTTTGAACCTTTTAACAAGCTTCTCACAACACTAATATTAAAAAGTGCAGTCGGTGACGATTGAATAAACACTACATCGCTTTCTTCAATCATTTCTTTGATGTACTTCTTTGCAGAAAATGCGTATTTAAGCCCATCCAAATATCTTTTTACGAAATTAGACTTTTGGGTGTTTGGCATTTCAACAAGTCTATATTTGAAGTTGGGATTATTTTCAAATTCTGTAGGGATATGTTTCTCAATACCATTTATCGCACATCCAACATAGTGGATTTTATCGCCATTTTCCATTAAATCCGTCATCATCGAGTGCATCAAATGAAATGACGGATTCGGCTTTTGGTAAAAATCAACTGAGGCAAAATACAATATGTTCATCATTTCTCTCCCAAAAACCTATACTCATACATCTTGCGGCCTTCATCGGTCTCATACATTCTTTCCCTTACAAAGCCGTTCTTCTCATAGAAGTGGATAGCTCCATCATTATTGACCGCGTCAGTTTCCAATGTGATATAGGCAAACTTATTGAAATCTACAATCTTCTTCAGTTCATCTATAAGGAGTGAACCTACACCCTTACTCTTTATTGTCGGGTCCACGCCAATCGATGAAAGCTCGACGTACTTTTCATCGCGCTTAACTTCACTCGGTTTCAGAAACGCTTTAATGATGTGCATAAATGCGGAAGGTCTTCTAAAGAAAGCACCCATGCTATACCACCCAAACGGAATCAAACGAGTTTTAATCATAAACTTGTAAAGGCCGCTGAAGTCTCCTGAGTAAGCAAGAAATCCGATAGCTTTTCCATTGTCTTCAGCTACCAGAAGCCCGGACTCATCATGATCGCAATAAGAACGATACATCTGGTTCAGGAATCCTCTGCCCATGAATGTGAGGAAGAAACCTGTGAACGTATTTAAATGTATTGAAACTATATCGTTGATAAGTTCCTTTTCCTCTGACTTCACTTCTCTTATTGCAATCATCCTTTATCCCCTCAATGCGCTTTCGCACTTCTTTTTCTATTCCACGGTTTTTCTTATCGTGTTTTTACTTTTCTGCTCTCCTGATCCTCTTCGCTGTAATCTTTTCCCAGTACAGCGAACACAGTGCGGAACATCGTTTTAATCTCTCCGATGAAGGAGAATTCCATTATGGACTGAAGATTGAACTTCATCTTGCCAGGAAGCACTTCTTCCACGTAGACTCTGTCCACATCCACAGCATTCTCTAGCAACTCCGCCTCGTCCTTATAGCG
>JAXFDY010000057.1:0-5323 GCA_034172985.1 Lachnospiraceae bacterium | reverse complement strand
TATATTATTTAATATTTTTCTTAAGTAATACTGTCTGACTTACTCCGCAGTTATGATTATTATATCTCAAATATTTTTTGTATACAAGGAGTATTTATGTTTTTTTTGTATCTTTTACCATACATTTACATGGTCTTTTCTTAACGCCAGCCTTTATTTCCTCCCGGGGTTCCACCCATATTTCCCATGCCGCCACCGGTACCATATGTTGTCACGGTTCCAGAAACAGTAAAGCTGCCCAGTTCTGTACCTCCGGTGTAGGTGCCTTCTGTATAAAGACCATCCTGTGAAGTTCCATCACATACTCCACCTGTACAGATTGTATAAGTCTCTCCTGTCTGCAGCTCTGATGACGCAAACAGAAAACATTCGCTGGATTTACTTACTTCAAACGCCATCACCATATTTCCTGATGAATCATTGATGGCAAATGTAGAACCTGCACTCAAAGCACTGTTAAAATAGGCTGTGATTGAATTCTCTGTAGAACTGGTGCTGACTCCTTCTACCATTCCCGAACTTCCCGAAGCTATAAGATATCCTCCATTGATGATAAACTCACCATCATAATCTACTGCCGTATTCCCATCATTTGTAGGTCCTTCCACAATAACGCAGCCACCATTCATTGTAAGATTTCCATTCGCATCTAATCCATCACCATCTGCATCAATATAGAGGTATCCGTCATTTATCACCATTGTCCCGGTCGATGTGGACATCATTCCACCCGGTCTTGTTCCTGATGAAGTTGTTGCAGAACCTCCTGCTGCATTTGTTCCATCATCACTGGCTACAATATGTGTTGTCCCACCATTAAATATGATCTCCGGACTCTCCACACCTTCATAAGACTGGGAAATATCGATTGTTCCATCTGTAATAGTCAATGTACCATCTGCATGAATGCCATCATCTCCACTTGCAAGATTTAGAGTACCACCAGTCAGTTCAAATGTACCATTTGAATGTACCGCATCATCCTGAGCATTTATCTGGAAAGCACCGCCTGTAATCATCAGGCAATCTTTCCCTTTGATACCGTTATTTGCAGCATTCACAGTAATATTGCCACCGGTAATCTTCAAGGTATCCTTTGAAGCAATTCCATTATTAAAGTTTCCGTTTACAACAAGAGAACCGGCACCTGCTATCACAAGATCCTCTTTGCTAAACAGACAGGCCGATGGTTCTTCCGCCTCTGTATCCACATAAGTATAAGATTCTGCATCATTTAACGTGTTATCAGAATTTTCTGCAAGAATCAGCAATACTTTTTTGCTATCAATGATATAAATGGGTGAATTTGCAGAATTGCTGATGGAAGCATTATTTAAAATAATTTCCACTGTGCCTTTTTCCTGACAATCCACAACAAGCTGTCCATCATTCAGCGTACCGGTAACAATATACTCTCCCGGTGCAGTGATGGTCACAACACTGCCATCCACTGTCACTCCTGTTGCCGAAGATTCTGCTTTACTCTCTTTTAAATAAATGGTATTTTCTTTTGTACTCTCAACCACTGTCACTCCTTCATCTGCCGAAGTTCCACTTTCTGCCACCAGGACTCGCTTATAATCTTCATCGTCGTAGCCTTCCGGGATGGCTTCTGATGTAGAAGTAGCAGTTACATTTGAAACAGTACTATCCTCCGTTGTTTCTTCTACGGAATTTTGCGTTGTCACGTTACTTTTTTCCGAAGTACATCCAAATATAGATGCTATGGATAATACAACCATTGTAGACATTACGATTATTCTCTTTCTCATACCAATCACCTTTTCCCTTTCTATCTCTGATAATACCTATTTTACATTGCTATGTGATTGTTATGTGAAGTTCCGTGGAAAATCTTGTGTTAACCAATCCTGTTTTCCAAAATACCGATTCCTTCTACTTCGCAGCGGACCACATCTCCTTTTTTCAAATATACCGGTGGTGTCATCCCCATACCAACCCCTGCCGGAGTCCCCATGGAAATAATCGAGCCCGCCTTCAGTGTCATACCTGCCGATAATTCTGTCACCGCATGCTCGATGCCGAAAATCAGCAAATCCGTACTGCTGCTCTGACGCATTTCCCCATTCACGAAACATTTGATCTTCACTACCGGCGGATTGTCAAATTCATCTTTTGTAACAATACATGGCCCCATCGGTGCAAATCCATCCATAGACTTTCCATAGAACCACTGTTTATAACGAAGCTGTACATCTCTTGCACTGGTATCGTTCATAATCGTATAACCAAATATATGATCAAAAACGTCTTCTTTCTTAATGTTTTTTCCTGTCTTTCCTATAATTAGTGCCATTTCTGCTTCATAATCCAGGCTTTCTACCATATTTTCATAGGCCGGAATTACATCCCCGGTTGCCAGGGCATAATTTACCCTTTTGGCAAAATATATCGGATATCCCTCTGTACGTTTAAAAGCACCTTTATCATACTTGACGGATTCCTCTTCATGGTCTTTATAATTAATCCCAAGACAAATAATATCCTGCCTCGGTTCAGGAATCGGTGCACATAATTTAATATCCGAAATGGCAACTCCCATTCCCTGTTCTTTAGAAACCTTTTTTAAATATTCTATATCTTCATCCGTTCCATTGATAATCAGGTCATTCATGTCATGATAATTCATTCCATACTGGCTAATGGGATAAATCATCTTCTTGTCTGTTTCACTTCCTATTCCGATTTCCTCCGGAGATTCTGCCGTCCTTTTAAATGTGTATAATCTCATGATATACTCCTTGTTCAATCAAATTTATAAATCTTTCTTTGGTTTTCTGCCACAAGACTTTTTCTCTGTACAAAATCCCGTCACTTCGCATTTAGGCAGAAAATAATTTTTCACAATATAATCCCATTCATCTGAAACTGCAGATAATGCACTGCAGATATCGGCAAACATCTGGCGGTATTCCCAATATGCACGGGTACACATTCTCTGATGGCTCATATCTACGAGATTTCGCAGATTGCGTTTATCTACAATTTTTGTTGTCATACCTAACGGAAGTAAAAGTGCAGCATCTTCTCTGGGGATATTACACTCCTGTTCCAGATAACTGCAAGTCTCACAGATATGTTTCATTGTGGCTTCATATTTTTCCAATGCTTCCGGATTCCCTGCAATTTTGTTCGGAATGATATATGAAAAATCGCCGTAATTAATATACCGTGTGCTTGCCTGGAGACGTGTAGGCGCACCTCCCAGGTGTGTATACCATTCCCGGATTACCCGGGCAGAATAACCATCGATAACCATTTCTATATTTACATATTCCATGACTCTTCCATGTCCGGACTGCAGACAGTCAAGTCCCCTCTTATAATTACGCTGATCATCTGCGACATCTGCACCCCAGCATACACCTGCTCGTTTTCCCATAAGCGTTAATGGATTTTTTGTAGTTTCTTCTAATATAGTGATTGTTCCCATTACATCCTCCATCCCGGTATACTTTATATATAGCTCACTGACTCTTCCATATGAATCGAATGTGGTTCTTTCTCTGTATCTTTATATCCCACTGCCACACATATAGCAAATTCATAGTTTTCAGGGAACTGACAAACCGATGCAAAATGCTCTTTTTTCTCTCCCTCCATCGCCTTCCTGATAACACCGATAATCAGACTGCCAAGGCCCATAGATTGAGCTGCCAGTGATATATTTTCAACAGAAATTCCCGCATCCAACTTGCTCCAGTAAAAATCTTTATCCACACTTAACATCAGGACAAGAGGTGCTCCGTAATAAAAATTATTTTTATTCTTTAAAATGGCCTCTTTTCCGTTTTCATCAGACTCAGCCAGCACAATTCTTCTCCGTTCTTCTTCTATCTCTGCCAATATAGGATTACTGCCATCAATAACTGATATATGAATTTCCTGCATATTTTTTGCAGTAGGTGCCTGCAAACCAGCTCTGACTAATGTCTCAATCTGTTCCGCCGTCAAAGATTTTTCCTTATACTTACGGATAGAACTTCTCTCTGCAATTGTTTTTAATACTTCATTCATAGATTAACCTTCTTTCTGACAATATCTAAATCCAGGTTTTTGCAAATCCCTGAATTTTAATGTTACAAAATAAGAATACTTGCACAATTTACGTCCCTCGACAAATCATACACCTTTCCCGTTTTTAGACCGATTACTTTTGGTCTCAGGATACATTCCTGAACATTTTCCAACACTCTGGCCGATTCACCATTACTTAATTTTACTGTAGAACCCACCGGATATAAGATGACACTTGCAAGAAAACTTTTCATATAATCAATATCCAGCTCTTCTGTCATAGACATAATCATCTCTACTGCATCTCTTGAAGAAAACGCTTTCTTATATGGTCGTTCCGTAACCAGTGCATCGTATATATCAGCAATCGATAAAATTTTGGCATATTCACTGATTTTATCAGAAGAATAGGCCAGTGGATACCCTTTACCATTCAGTTTTTCATGATGCTGCAATACCCCCATCATGATTTCATTGGATATTCCCTGTTTTTCTTTTAAAATACCATAGCCGAATAAAGTATGCTGCTTCATCAGTGCAAATTCCTGATTACTCAGCTTGTCCGGCTTATTTAAGACTTCATTTGGTATTTTCGATTTCCCAACATCGTGAAGCAGACCTGCAACTCCGATTTCATATACCCTTCTGTCATCAAATCCATGTTTTCTTGCTATAATCATAGACATCGTAGCCACATCCACACTGTGCTTAAACGTATACTCATCACTGACTTTCAACGTGCCTATATCAAATGCTATTGCATCATTTTCCATAATGGCCGACATCAAATCATTTGCTATATGATTTGTAGTATCAGCAAAATCTGATGACTCTGTATTACTATATAAATACTGTACTCCCTCAGATACTCTTTTCTTAACACTTTCCGAAAGTTTGACTTTGGAATGATCTGCCACAGTCAATTCCTGAATCTGCTTTTTTGTATACTCCGGCAAATGGCTGTCATCCTCTTCATCTTCTTCCCCCTCGCTTGTATACACGCCCATAATATTCAGTTTCAGGAGAGAATCAATCATATATTCATCTAATATAGTTCCTTTTGCAATCAAGGTTTTGCCCTGTCGATTTACAATCGACTGATCAATCCTCATGCCTTCTTTTAATGATCTTGTTCTAACAAAGGTTCTCTTAATCAAACCACACACCACCCGCTTATAAAAGATATCTTTAACAACTTTTTTTATCCTAACATCAGAAATCTAAAATGTCAATCTGCTTTTCTTTAGAATAATTTCTTGACATTTGTAAATCCTTTCTATATAAT
>JAXFDY010000040.1:0-30643 GCA_034172985.1 Lachnospiraceae bacterium | reverse complement strand
TGTATTTTATGTCCATTTGTCCCTTGGCTCATTCTATAATATAAAAAAGCCTTGTAACAAATGTTACAAGGCTTGATAATGCCGGCAGCGGGACTTGAACCCGCACGATGTTGCCATCAACAGATTTTGAGTCTGCCGCGTCTGCCATTCCGCCACGCCGGCCCGTCTTAGCGACTGTTATATTTTAGCATAAGATAAAATTAATTGCAAGCATTTTTTTCGCGATTTTTCATTTCGTTTTCTGAATATACACAACCACAGTAGTTTTGGCGGTATAAACCGTATTCTGCAGAAAGTTCAACAGAACGTTTGTAGCCGTTCCTTTTTTTGAAATCGGATAATAAGTATGTTACACCATATTTTTTCTCAAGTTCTACGCCGATTGAGTTTAATTTTTCGGCATTTTTCAGCGGGCTAATAGATAATGTGGTAGTAAAATAATCAAAGCCAAGGTCTGCTGCCAGTTTCATACCATATTCCAGACGAAGGCGAAAACAGCGGAAACAGCGCTCTCCGCCTTCCGGGACATCTTCATATCCTTTTGCAATCCTATAAAAGTCTTCTGGTGTATAAGGGGTACTGATAAAAGATATGGGATGTTTAGTAGTCATAGCTTTTATTAGTCTGTCCTGCTCAGAAATTCGATATTGATACTCTTCTTCCGGAAAAATATTCGGATTATAATACAAAACTGTAATATAAAAATAATTGGAAAGATATTCCAGACAATAACTGCTGCACGGAGCACAGCAACTATGCAATAACAGAGAAGGTGTTCTATTTTCTGCTTGAAGTTGTTCGATTATATGCTCTAATTCTTTCTGATAGTTTATTTTGTTCATAATTAAAAATATTTTTTACTGCCCCATAGATTACTTTTTTTCAAATCCAGATATTGGTCATAGGCACGTTCCAAAATTTGTTTCTCATTGGAAAATTTTAAAAGATGATATGCTTCTATATATTTGTAATATCCTGAATCTAAAAAATATTCTTCGCGTTGTGGCTTGCTGTAATAGCTGTCAGCCATCATAAGATACCAGTGAACCTCTTTTTCTACAATGTCTTCCGGCGTAGTAAAATTATACTGACTTTTACCGATATACTTGATTACTGATGCATTTACACCGCTTTCTTCACGGACTTCCCTAAGAGCGGTATCTTTATACTCTTCTCCCGGCTCCACAGTCCCTTTTGGCAAAACCCATCCTTCATATTTGTTCCTGATATTTTTGTATAGGACGAGTATTTTACCTCGAAAAATCACCACACCGCCACAGCTGGTAGCTTTTAGCATACTGCATTCCTCCTGTCTTTGGTGTGTTTACAACAATTAATGTTAGTATACCCTATTTGACGGAACTAATCAAGAACTTTCAAAATTTGATTTGCAATTGTAACTGATGGTGCAGGAGATGTTCCACTTGCTACATTTTCAGCCACCACGACTATAGTATAATTTTCGTTTGTATTCGCGTTTTCGGCAAAACCCATAAACCAGGAATTGATATTTCTTTCACTATCTATTTCAGCCGATCCGGTTTTTCCGTATACAGTCAGGTTGGAATAGTGATTTAAACGTTCTGCAGTACCATATTCCACCACAGCCCCCATATAAGCTTTTAGTTTTTCTGCCATTTCCGGTTGAAATAATGTCTTATATGTTTTGGAACCATAAGTTTTAATTGTGTGATCCGAGGTATCTTTCATACTTTCTACAAATCTTGGTTCCATGGCAACACCATTATTTGCAATGGCCTGCGTGATGATGGCTGCATGAATCGGTGACATCAATGTTTCGCCCTGGCCAAATACCGTCTGGGATTTCAGAAAATCAGAAGAATCTTTTTTTAAAGTAAAAGAACTTTGCTTATAAGATAATTTTACAGGAAGTTTTTGGTTAAACAACAGATTTTCACATGTGGAAAATAGTTTTTCGCTTGAAATCTGTTTTCCTATATTTACAAAAGAACAGTTACAGGAATAAGCAAAGGAATCTCTCAGATTTACTGATCCGTGGGACTGACCGTTGATACAGTGTATCACTTCACCATCAATGGTTATACTGCCACTACAGTCATAATTGTAAGAATCTTCCGTATTTCCTTCTGACAAATATTCATATAGGGTTATGACTTTAAAAACAGAACCAGGAGTGTATAATCCCTGAGTCGCTCTGTTTAATAAAACCGACGATGATTCGCTGTTAATAGAATCCCACTCTTCAGATATTTTATTTGGATCATATCCGGGATTTGATACCATGGCAAGTATGGCACCGGTTTTACTGTTCATAACAATCACAGCTCCATCATATGGTTTTAAAGCCTCGAAGGCTGCGTCCTGAATTTTACTGTCAAGTGTTGTAACAATACTGTTTCCATTATCTTTTTTATCACTTAAATCGTTGCCGATTTTGGTGAGTATACTGTCGTTGGAAGATAAAAGTTCAAAATTATAGGCCGCTTCCAAACCATAAAGTCCCTTGTCAATGCTGCCAATTACATGACAGTATTCTTTTCCATATGGATAATAGCGATATTCCTCATTATCATCATCATATGCTGTCGTGGCGAGAAGTTTTCCGTCCGAGGAATAGATATTGCCACGCACGACAGAATTGGAAGCAAGATTAATCAGCTTGTTATATGGATTATTTATCTGCTTTTGACTGGAAAATGCAGTCAGATAGGCAAAGTATCCCACAAGGATTAAAAATAATCCAAGAAAAATATAAGTAACCAAAAGGATGTCTTTATTCAGTTTTTTTGAGTTTTGCACCGGCGATGGCGACTTCTTTTGAATCATAAATATTAAACCCCTGTATAATTGAAAACATAAGCAATGTGGAGACGAGTGAACTTCCACCATAGCTTACCAGTGGAAGTGTAACTCCGGTGGAAGGAATCAGCTTGATGGCTCCACCTATTGTTAAAAAAACCTGTGAACCATAAATGATGGTCATACCAAAGCAGGTTAGTTTATAGAACGAATCATTACATTTAAAGGCAATACGAATCATAATCAGAAACGTATGAAAACATAATAAAATCATGGCCAAAGCAAAGAATCCCCCCATTTCTTCTGATATGGCAGAGAAGATAAAATCCTGCTCAGCAACCGGAATATAATTCGGATTCCCATCATACAGACCTAATCCAAACAGAGAACCTGTTCCAATGGCAAATATGGACTGTGCAATCTGATAACCACTATTATCGATAATTGACCATGGATCCAGCCATGCCGCTACACGGAACTGTACATGTGAAAAAATCAGATATGCAAGGCAGGATGCAGCACATCCGGCTAAAAGTCCGGTAATCAAAATCATCTTTTTCCCCGTAGCAACATAAATCATAAATAAAAATGCAATGGAGAAGATTAAAGCACTGCCAAGATCTTTGGACAAAACTAATAATAAAATATGGACAGCACAAAGGATAGTTGTGATAACCATCTTTTTCGGAGTGACATCTTTGTGTAGTATTCCTGCGATAAACATCGGATAAGTGATTTTTATAAATTCTGATGGCTGTATACTGATAAAGCCAAAATCTATAGATAATTTTGCTCCATAAGTCACGTTTCCGGTAATAAGAACCACAGCCAGAAGAAGAATACCAATTGCTGCATAAGGATAATAATAACACCGCATTAATTTAATTTTGGACATGATGGCAGGAATCGCTAGTGTTATAAACATTGTAAATGCACACATGATAAACTGCCGCAGTGCTTTCGTATAAGAGATTCTGATTAAAATAATGGAGCTGATGGAAAGAAACAGCCATATATTAGTCAGAAGAAACTTATTTGATTTTGGATAGAGACGGCTGTATACCAATAAAATAATCAGCATGATGATATAAGTTGAAAGAAATAGCATCAATACATTTATGGAAGTCGTCTTTAAATAGCTGGTAATGGCATACATTAAATAAATAATGGAAATAATAACTGCCTGGCAGTAAAAGAGCCTTCTTTTTTTCTGCCTGCTGATATCACTGAGTGAACAAAAAGCAATTATCATATAGACGCATATCAGTATAATAGATGTATACCTTGTAATTGCCGAAAAAATGTTTATCATAGTTACTGAACCCCTCTTCTGAAATGTCCCCTTGTGTAATCTGATATTTCCTTAGAAGAAATGTCATGTCCTGTTTGTGTTTGTCGGAATTTTTCTAATATATTTTTAGTCTCTGCTCCACTTTCAAATGTAAAGCTAAGCCGTAAAGATAATGGAAAAAGTTCCAGACAATCTGATAATTCTCCGAATAAGAGTAGCGGTTTTGAATAATAAATCACATTATAACAGTATTTGCATACAGTGATTATTTTTAAAAGGCTGTTTGTTCTGTCTTTTAAATGATATGTTCCTATAGAGGAAATTTTATCACATTTATCGAAATTTTTTCTGATACATCCGGCAGTGAACATCACAGGCTGATACCCATATATCTCAAGTTCTCCGTTAGGTACTTCCAGGTCTTTTAATTCAGCGAAATTTAATTCTCTTGAAAATGTAATGTACCGGGGATGAAAACCGTCAATAAAATCTTTGGAGCTTTTATTATAACAATAAATTGTATTGTCAAATATTAAAGATTTGTTAAAGTTTAAGGATTGAATATAAAAGTATTCTTCCATATTTCGGATGATTAATCCATCAATATTGTCATTTTCATATAAATTCAGATGTTTTTTTGAATCCTGCTCAGCCGGCTGGCGAAAAATATATGGAAGTGCCAGGAAAACCAGTTTTCCTTTTGATTTTGCCACTCCGGACAGTCGGTATAATTGCTGCTCAGAAAAAAGTGCTGCTTCAAAATATATTTGCTGAACATATTCCATATCTGCCACAGCAAAAAATTGCTCTTCCGTGGAAATTAATACGGATACTTTATAATCTGCCGGAACAGGCTTTTCTGAGGTTCCTTTCGTGCCTGGATATTCGCTGGAAGGAAATGATTTCCTGTTGAAAGTCTGAAGTATCTCATCTGTCAGTGCTGAAAAAGCAAGACGCCTTAAGTCATTTATTTCTTTGATCGGAAGAAAAATATCATCCTCACATTCAATGGATAAATGCGAAAATGTATAGAAAGAAGTTCCTGTTTTTGAAAGCTTCTGTCTGATATCTTCCGCAGTTAAAGGACGGTTTTGAGCTTGTTGTACCACAGGACCATAGACAGTGACGGAAAATCCTCTGCAATGTAAAGTCAGGGAAACTGCTTCTCCTTTTCTGAATAAAGCATAGCCTTCGACAGGTGTCTGCAGATCATTTGACATATAGTTGTCTGTTATTTTCTGAATCAGGGAATTATTTCTCATACGGAATACATTTGAGGAATGAAGAAGTTTTTCCATCAGAAAAGCACCATTTTGAAATTTGTTTTTTATGGTAAAACTGCTTCCCGCAGATACGGAATGCCCCAGTGTATAGTTCGGTGAAGACGCCAGATCAAACTCAAGAACATCTCCGCTCTCTAATTCTCGGACTGCCTGCAGGGAAATCGTATTTTTGTTTATGGAGCGAATCTTTGCAACTGCTACACCGCAGTGATTTGGCTTTTCCATAGACATGAGCTCTTTTCCGTTATGACGCTTATAATAACCCTCGGTAAATCCTCCGCGATTATATATTTCCTGTAATAGACGGATGTCTTCTTCTGAAACCCTGTAACCTTCCCGGCCATTTTTCAGGTACATATCTACATATTTCCGGTACATGGCGGTGACGCAGGCTACATATTCCGGCTTTTTCATTCGGCCTTCAATTTTCAGTGAATAAACGCCGGCTTCTAAAATATCCGGAATAATCCAAAGGGTACATAAATCCTTTGGACTTAAAGCATATTTATTTTCTGTATGATTAATTTTTGTTCCGTTTTTTAAAACGTCATAGGCAAGACGGCAGGGCTGGGCACAGCGTCCCCGATTTCCGCTTCTTTGACCAATCATGCTGCTTAGCAGACATTGACCGGAATAACAATAGCAAAGGGCACCATGTACAAAACTTTCGATTTCCAGTCCTGTCGTTTCATAAATCTGCCGGATTTCCTGTAAAGATAATTCCCGGGCAGTTACAACTCTTGTGACTCCATATTTTTTTAGAAAATCTGCAAAAAAAGGACCAGTGGTATTCATCTGCGTGCTGGCATGGATGGCAAGTTCCGGATAGATATGATGAATTTTCTCCATAACACCAAAATCCTGTACAATAACGGCATCTAAGCCGGCTTCATATAAGGGATTCATATAATCAACAAAGGACATATCTAATTCCTTATCTTTTAGAAGCGTGTTGACCGTCAGATAAAATTTCTTTCCGTGAATATGGGCATAATGGATTGCATCAAGAAGTTCCTGATCGGAAAAATTTACAGCGGATGCCCGGGCACCAAATTGGCGGCCACCGGCATAAACCGCGTCGGCACCTGCAAAAAAAGCAGTTTTCATTGTATCATAGGATCCGGCCGGTGCAAGGATTTCTCTTGAATTATTCATTTGCATTTTCCTGCTCTGCTGTTTCATTTTTTGCTCTTGTTCTTTTGTGTGTGGTCGTGGCAGCTATCACTTCTTTAGTGCTCTTTAGTTCTGCTTCCAGTTTGATGTTTTCTTTTTCGAGATGATCATAAGAATCTTTTAATTGTGAAAGTTCTTTTTCCAGCGTCTCTATTTTTAGCTGGGCCGATACCAGCTCATGCTTTACGTCGTATAATTGCTTGTCTCTTGATTCGGAATCATTTTCAATAAAATCAGCCTGTTTTTTTGCTTTAAAATAATCGTCTGCAATATTAATGTTCAGCAATATGTTTTTAATATCCTGGCCAAGACGACTGTAGCTTTCCATTTCTTCGAGAGTACGGATTTTACCGTTGATATAAGATGCGATTTTCTGTAAATAATCTTCACTTTCATATCCGCTTAATCGGCATACTTTTCCGTTTATAATTACTTCTGCATCATTTTTTGTTGACATATTCATCCTCCATCAAATTTTAATCATTGTTTTGTGGCTGCGGTACACCGAGATGCTGATATGCGAGCATTGTTACAACTCTGCCTCGCGGTGTCCTGTTAATAAATCCGTTTTTTATCAGATAAGGCTCATAGACATCTTCTAATGTGCCGGAATCTTCTCCGATTGCAGCGGCGAGGGTGTCCAGTCCCACAGGACCGCCGTTGAATTTATAAATGATTGTTTCAAGAATGGTTCTGTCGCCATTATCCAGACCAAATTTATCTACATCCAGTAAATCGAGGGAATCATTTGCTACTTTCAATGTAATTTTTCCATCATACTTTACCTGGGCAAAATCCCTCACTCTGCGGAGAAGGCGGTTTGCCAGACGGGGAGTTCCCCTGGAACGGCGTGCCAGTTCTGTAGCACCGTCATTGTCAATCTCCACTCCCAAAACGGAAGCTGAGCGGGTAATAATCTGTCTTAATTGCTCTACGCTATAGAATTCCAGTTTGTTCACAACACCAAAACGGTCCCGCAGAGGTGCTGTCAGAAGTCCGGCTCTTGTAGTGGCACCCACAAGAGTAAAACTCGGCAGATCCAGTCGAATTGATCTGGCAGAGGGGCCTTTTCCAATCATTATATCAATGGCGTAATCCTCCATGGCAGGGTATAGCACTTCTTCCACCTGCCTGTTCAGACGATGAATCTCATCGATAAATAAAACGTCACCTTCCTGAAGATTGTTAAGGATAGCGGCCATCTCTCCCGGTTTTTCAATAGCAGGACCACTGGTAATCTTAATATTTACCCCCATTTCTTCTGCTATGATACATGCCAGAGTCGTTTTTCCCAGTCCGGGAGGACCATAAAAGAGTACATGGTCAAGGGATTCATGTCTCGATTTTGCAGCTTCTATGTATACTTTCAGATTGCTCTTAATTGTATCCTGACCGATATATTCGCTTAAACGGGAAGGTCTTAAATTACTTTCCAGTACAGACTCCTCTGTGGAGGATAACTCTGTATTTATGATTCTTCTTTCCATTTGTCACACTTCCTTTTTAAATCATCTTGCGAAGTGCAAGTTTCAGTAATTCTTCCACCGAGGTTTCGTTTGTAATCTCGCATTGGCGGACGGCTTTCATGGCTTCCGTCTGGGAATAACCAAGTGTAGCAAGTGCCAGTACTGTTTCGTTTACGATATCTGTATGGTCTCCTGTAGGAATTGATATATTCTCATCCTCCGGTTGATGAAAGACATCTTCGATGTTTAGTTTATCTTTTAATTCCAGAATTACCTTCTGAGCTGTTTTGGTTCCTACGCCTGGTGATTTCGCAATTGCCTTGCTGTCTCCCGCCATAACGGCATAACGAAGATCATTTGCACTCAAAGTACTGAGAATAGCAAGACCGGCTTTTGGGCCAATGCCATTGACTGCAATCAGCAGCTTGTAAACATTCAAATCATCTTTTGTAAGAAAACCATAGAGGTTCATGGCATCTTCTCTTACACTGAAATAGGTATAAAGTTTTACCTCATCACCGATAGTCAGCCGGGTCAGTACAACTGATGTCGTGAAAATACGATATCCCATGCCGTGATTATCCAAAATGACGCAATCATCTTCCATATCTGCGACAGTTCCCTTAATAAATGTAATCATGTTAGTCTCCATTATTCTAAAATATCATGACTATCTTATCACTAATCGAACATATTTTCAACATAAAATTAGAAGGGCAGTTTTCAGAAGAATAAAATGATTTCTTATGTCAATACTTTTTATATCAACAAAAACAATCGTCAATTGGCGTTAGCGAAAGGATTTGAGATAATGACAGAGCATATAAAGAAAATAAATAATGCACTCCGGGTAGAAAAAAGTTTTGATCTGATTTACCGCACATTTATAATCGGCGAAAGAATGGCCTGCATTTATTTTATTGACGGTTTTGTAAAAGATGATATTATGCAGAAAATTCTTGATTTTTTTGATGGAATTCAGAAAGATGAGTTAAAAGATGCATATGCTTTTTTAAAAGAGAAACTTCCTTATGTAGAGGTTGACAAAACAGATGACATGGAGACTTTTAAAGCAAACGTATTATCCGGTGTGACAGGTCTTGTTATTGATGGTTTTCAGGAATATATATTGATTGACTGTCGTACTTATCCTGCAAGAAGTGTGGAAGAGCCGGATAAAGATAAAGTTCTCCGGGGGTCCAGAGATGGATTTGTAGAAACAATCGTTATGAATGCCGCTTTGATTCGCAGGCGTATCAGAGACGTTAATCTCACGATATCCATGATGAGTGCCGGTACCCGGTCAAAAACAGATATTGCAGTCTGTTACATGGAGGATAAGGTTGACAAAAAACTGCTGGATGAAGTGACGAAAAGGATCAATGATATAAAATCAGAGGCACTGACGATGAATCAGGAAAGTCTGGCGGAATGTCTGTATAAAGGAAAATGGTTTAATCCTTTTCCGAAATTTAAATATTCTGAACGTCCTGACACTGCTGCTTCTGCTATTTTGGAGGGACATATTGTAATATTAGTTGATAATTCCCCCTCGGCAATGATTCTTCCAACTAATTTTTTCGATTTGATTGAGGAGGCGGACGACTATTATTTTCCTCCGATTACTGCAACTTATCTGAGATTTTCAAGAGCTGTTATTACTTTAGTTACACTTTTTCTTACACCGGTATTTCTGCTATTTGTAAATCATCCGGAATGGATACCAGCCCGTTTTGAGTTTATCGCAATCGAAGATGATGTCAATGTACCTGTTTTCTGGCAATTTCTTATTTTAGAGCTGGCTATAGATGGACTGAAACTGGCAGCCGTAAATACGCCTACGATGTTGAATACGCCTTTGAGTATCATCGCTGGTATTGTATTGAGTGACAGTGCCATAAAATCAGGCTGGTTTAATGATGAATGTCTGTTATACATGGCGTTTGCAGCATTTGGAACTTATACGATGGAAAGCTTTGAATTTGGTTTTGCCATAAAATTTTTCCGCATTATGCTGTTGATTTTTACCCAGCTCTTCGGACTCTGGGGACTTGGTTTTGGCATTTTGCTGATTCTTGTTTTTATGTTTACAAATAAAACTATTTCTAAAGAAAGTTATATGTATCCTTTATGGCCTCTCAATATTAAAGAACTCCTTCGAAAATTTATAAGATTTCAGAAGGAGCAATAAAATTAAAAATATGTTTATTTTAGCTGTTCCAGATACCATGTTCCACTCTCAGAAAAATCGTCATCTGTAAAAGAACCTGTTTTGCTGCAGTCGCTATTTAAAAGTGAGGAAGATTCTGCTTTGTTGGAAAGATTCCATGCCACATAGCTGATATTATAGGAGTTGAGAAGCTCCATCCATGTGTTTGCGGAATCCGTATCATTCCATCCGTTTCCGGATGCATCACAAATACTGAATTCGGAAACAAAAACAGGAAGGCCATTGTTATGTGCTTCAATCAGTTTATTTCTAATGTCTTCTTTATGGGTAGCTGCATAAAAATGAAGCGAATAAACGATGTTATGGTATATGGTACTATCCAGAGGATCTCTTGAAACAATGTCGATATCCTGTGACCAGGTTGGAGTACCTACGATAACGATTGCATCGGGATCGTTTGCACGAATCACGGAAATCACTTTTTCAGCATATGATTTTATATCATAATCGCTTCCATCCTCCCATGCAGTGCCTCCATTTGGTTCGTTACAGATTTCATAGAGTACATTTCCATTGGAAGCATATGTTTTTGACATTTCATCAAAAAAATTTATCGCTTCGCTTAGATAGGTATTTGGATTTCCGTCGCTCAAAATATGCCAGTCAATAATCACATACATGTCAAGGTCAGTAGCTTCCTGAACTCCTTTATGGATAACATTTTTTAATGCTGTCTGATCACCACCGCTGCAATAACCGTTATATTCAGCGGTATACATAGCAAGACGAATTGTGTTGACACCTTTCTCTTTTAAAGAGGAAAAAGCTTCTTTGTTTACATATTCCGGAAACCAGCTTAATCCATGGGTACTGACTCCTTTTAGCTGAACGGGTGTTCCGTGGCTGTCACAAATGTCCGTTCCCAAAACCTGCAAGGCACCATGTTCACTATAATATCCGCCTTCTGATTCCGGAACATCGGAGAAAGGTGTGGATGTGGTTTCTACCGGAGTCGTTTCTTCTAAAGTCGTTTCCTGCAGAGTTTCCTGTATCGCTTCTGTTGATGATGGCTGAGTTTCCCCGGACGTGCTGTAAACAACTACTTCGTTATTAAGCTGTGAATCTCTTGAAATGAGAATAAAAAGCAAAACAGATGACAGGATTACAACAATCACACAGGAAATAAAAATACTTAAATCCAGTTTTGAAGATGTCAGGTTTTCTTTGATTCGGTTTAGTAAATTTTTCATTTGTTTTCAACCTCTTTTCCGGTTAGTTTAATACCCCCATACTTACGTATTTTTAAAACATGACAGGATGCCGGACCAAAAACTGCTTCC
Source organism: Lachnospiraceae bacterium (assembly GCA_034172985.1). Lineage (GTDB taxonomy): Bacteria > Bacillota > Clostridia > Lachnospirales > Lachnospiraceae > CAG-303. The sequence goes on along the minus strand of JAXFDY010000040.1, from coordinate 19,139 downwards.
ATACCGGTTTTAAAATTTTCTACCATATCATCCGGAACAAATGCCTGTATGGTTCCTGCAAATCCGCCGCCATGGACTCTGATGGCACCCTGCCCCTGCAATAAACGCTCCCCGTTGGCAAGACCGATGGAAACACCCTGGTTTTTTACATCTTTGTTTGTGTATACATTTTGAAGATACTGGAAAGATGAATGTCCGGATTGATTAATCAGTTTCAGAAACATGGAAAAATCTCCTGCATTCATATATCTGACAATGTCTTCTACCCTCTTCTCTTCTGCAAAAAAATGCATAGCGCGAAGAACAGCCCGGTCATTTAATGTATTTCTTATATGTGCAATGTTTTTGTAGAACTCATTTTCATCTACTTCCCGTAATACTTTTTTTCCAAAATATTCGGCAACCATCTTCATTTCAGCCGGAACAGCGGCATAATCGTCAGTCAGATCCTGATGAGAACCTTTTGTATCAACGATGCATAAGCTATGACCATATTTTGAAAAATCTGCATCCACTTTTTCAACGAAAGGATTTTTTTCATCCTTAAAATCTATATGAATCAGACCACCTACAGAACAAGCCATCTGGTCCATAAGTCCGCAAGGTTTTCCGAAATATATATTTTCTGCATATTGTCCAACCCGGGCAATGGTAACCGGATCAATCTGCATTTCATTATATAGTCCTGAAATAATAGTTCCGATTATTGTTTCAAATGCTGCAGAAGAAGAAAGGCCGCCTCCGATAATGACATCATTTGTAAGACATGCGTGAAAACCTCCGATTTTAAACCCGGCTTCTTTCAAGCCGAAAAGCATTCCCTTTACAAGACCGAGGGAGGTTCCTTCATCTCCCTTTTCTTTTTCCAGTTTGTTTAAATCTACAATAATTTCATTCCCGTCAGACAACAGGCGAACAATATTTTCTGAATTAGGAGCGACACATGCAATGACATCAAGATTGATAGAAGTTGCAAGAACCTCCCCTTTTTGGTGATCTGTATGGTTTCCGCATACTTCGCTTCTTCCCGGAGCACTGTACAGTTCTACTTCTTTCTGTGGATAAGTTTTTTCAAATAATTTTAAAAGATTGATGTATCGCTCTGACTGACCGGAAATCAGATGAGAATCTTCATAAATATCCAGTAATAAATGATCATTTTTTCCACTTTCAAATTCGTTAATTAAGCTCTGAATTGTTTTCATACGTTCCTCCTTAAGTTAATTCCTGAATTTTTTTTACAATTTTCTCAAAATGCATAGAATGTGATGCCTTTACAAGAATGGTATCTCCTTTTTTTAGCATGATGTCAAGATAATCCAGTCCATCTTCCAGAGTTTTATAATAGTATAATTCAGTGGAAGAACCACTTTCTTTTATTCCATTATATGTGTTTTCGCTTAGCGTACCAATGAGAATTGCTGTATCAATGTGTTTTTCCTGAAAATAGCTGCCTACCTGATGATGAAGTTCCTTTTCGTTTTTTCCAAGTTCAAACATATCTCCCAATATTGCCACTTTTCTTGTTTCTGCATTATCGAGTACGTCGAGGGAAGATTTCACGGATACAGGATTTGCATTATAGCAATCATCTATAATTGTATAATCACCGGTTTCAATGATGTTTAAACGACCACCGACGGATTTTATCTGATTGATTCCTTCTTTCATTTTTTCAGGTGTCATTTCGAAGAAGGTACCTACACCAATAGCAGCCATGGCATTGTAGACCATATGTCGTCCCGGAAGGTTAAAACTGATATCAATTTTTGTATCATTTTTTATACAGATGGTGCAGGAAGTGCCGTAAATTCCATGTGTTGTGATATTCTCAGCATGAATATCGCAATTGTTTTCTATGCCGTAAAAAACAGGTGAATTTCCATGAACATCGGTAATGGTCTGTAATTTATCATCGTCTCCGTTCAAAATGACATGGCAATCCGGGGAAGCGAAGTCAAATATTTCGGATTTTGCTTTTAAAATGCCATCTCTGGAACCAAGATTTTCCAGATGACAGAGGCCGATGTTAGTCATCACACAGATATCCGGTTTTACCATATAACTTAATCGATGCATTTCCCCAAAATCACTGATTCCCATTTCTACAACGGCCACATCATGCTCATCCCGGATACGAAGAAGCGTAAGAGGAACTCCTATTTCATTATTAAAATTTCCTTCTGTTTTTAAAACATTATATTTTTGAGCCAGAACGGCTGCGATAAATTCTTTTGTGCTGGTCTTTCCCACACTTCCGGTGATACCCACAATTTTTGTATCTATGGATTCACGGTAAAAAGCAGCAATATCCTTTAGCGCCTGAAGAGAGGAGTCCACCAGAATATAGGGTCTGCTAATCTGCAATTCCTGTTCTGAGATAACACAAAGAGCACCTTTTTCAAAAACGCTGTCTATAAAAGTGTGTCCGTCCACACGCTGTCCTTTCACTGCGATAAAGAGATAGTCTTTTTCTACTTTTCTTGAGTCAATGACTGCACCAGCTATTTCACGTTCTTCCAAAGAAGCATCAGGACAGATCAGTTTTCCCTTTGCGGCTATGGCAATGTTTTTTAATGTCAAATTTTTCATAATGCCTCCTATTTCCATGAAGTTCTTTTTTTCATGGAGACTTCTATCAATTTTTCACATAAAGAAGGATAATCTATACCAATGACGGCTGCTTCCTGAGGTAACAGACTCAGCGGTGTCATACCCGGAAGGGTATTTGCTTCCAGACAATAGCAGTTTTCATCTTCGTCTGTCAGCACGTCGACTCTGCAATAGGTATCAAGACCAAGTGATTTCGCAGCCTGTAGTGCGGCATCCCATATTTTATCTCTTAATTCGTCTGATATATGTGCCGGACAGATTTCCTCTGTGGCACCTGGAGTATATTTATTTTTATAATCATAAGTACCTTGTTTTGGAATGATTTCAATCACAGGTAAAGCCTGATATTCGATGATTCCAACAGAAAATTCTCTCCCTGTGATGCACTCTTCTACAATCAGTTCATCTTCATATGCAAAAGCCTGATTTAAGGCATCTTTATATTCAGTATCGTTGTTGGCATAAAAAACACCCACACTGGAACCGCCACAGCTTGGTTTTACAACACATGGGTAACGCATGCCGGCTTCGGATAATGATGGCTGCCGTTTTTCTTTGTATACAGTCATTCCTTTTGCCATTGGTACATGACAGGCAGAAAAAATCTGTCTTGTGACGGATTTACTCATTGCCATTGCACTGCTTAAACAATCTGCACCTGTATATGGAATGCCAAGGAGATCTAAGGCAGCCTGAATCTTTCCGTCTTCACCGTTTGCACCATGAAGTCCGAGAAAAACTACATCAGCTTTTTTACAAAAATCAATGACATTAGGACCAAAAAATTCTTTTCTTGTTTTTTTTAATTGTTCGACTTCTTCTGCTCTGCTTTTTATGTAAGCCATTTCCTCGTCTACATCGTAATTATCTATAAAAATATCATCGGCAATCAGATTTTCATGTCCGAGAAATACATCCATCAAAATTGCATGATGTCCTTTTGTGCGAAGTGCCTTGCAGATTCCTTCGCTTGAAATCAATGAAATCTCTCGCTCTGTGCTTGTTCCGCCGCATAATACTACGATATTCATGATTATACCTCCATCAATAAATTATTAGCCGTTGAATATGTAACCCATTTCATTTTACATAATATAGAAATAAAATACAAGGGAGATTTGACTTTTTTTTGATTATTTGTTGTGACAACCCGGATTATCTGCTATACTATAAAAAGTGTGTATCGACACAATAAGTATTACAAACGGAGGAACATGATATGAAACTTTGGGGCGGACGTTTCACAAAGGAAACGAACCAGTTAGTACATAATTTTAACGCATCCTTATCTTTCGACCAGAAATTGTACAGACAGGATATCGAAGGAAGCATAGCACATGTATCAATGCTTGCTGCTACCGGTATTCTTACGGAGGAAGAGCGGGATCGGATTATTGAAGGCTTGAACGGAATACGAGCAGATATTGAAAACGGAACTTTAGAATTTACAGAAGAACATGAAGATATCCATTCTTTTGTAGAAGCTCATTTGATTGAACGAATTGGTGATACAGGTAAGATGCTTCATACAGGAAGAAGCAGAAATGATCAGGTGGCTCTGGATATGAAATTATATACAAGAGATGAGGTACTTCATATTAACGAACTTTTAAAAGAACTTTTAGAAGAACTACATGTGATTATGAAGGAAAATACAGAGACGTATATGCCTGGATTTACTCATTTGCAGAAAGCCCAGCCTGTTACACTGGCTCATCATGTAGGTGCCTATTTTGAAATGTTTAAGCGCGACAGAGGGCGACTTCATGATATTTATGAGAGAATGAATTATTCTCCGCTTGGTTCAGGTGCTCTTGCAGGTACCACATATCCGTTAGACAGGGATATGACTGCCTCTCTTCTGGGATTTTATGGACCAACCCTGAATAGTATGGATTCAGTGTCTGACAGAGATTATCTGATTGAACTGCTAAGCGCGCTTTCTACGATTATGATGCATCTGAGCAGATTCTGTGAAGAGATTATTATCTGGAATACAAATGAGTATCGCTTTGTGGAGATTGACGATTCTTACAGTACAGGAAGCAGCATTATGCCACAGAAGAAAAATCCAGATATTGCAGAACTGATTCGCGGAAAGACAGGCCGTGTTTATGGTGCACTGATTTCTATGCTGACAACCATGAAGGGATTACCTCTTGCTTACAACAAAGATATGCAGGAGGATAAAGAATTTTCATTTGATGCAATTGATACAGTTAAGGGATGTATTTCTCTTTTTACCGGTATGATAAAGACGATGAAATTTAACAAATCGGTGATGGAAACAAGTGCAAAAAATGGTTTCACCAATGCCACTGATGCGGCTGATTATCTTGTGAATAAAGGTGTTCCTTTCCGTGATGCCCACGGAATTGTGGGACAGTTAGTATTGTTCTGCATCGATAAAAATATTTCCCTGGATGATATGACATTGGAGGAATATCAGGCTATCAGTCCGGTGTTTGAAGAAGATATTTATGAAGCAATCAGCATGAAGACCTGTGTCAATAAGCGTATGACCATTGGTGCTCCTGGACCTGATGCAATGAAAAAAGTAATTGAGTTAAACGAAAAATATTTAAATGAAAATTAAAAAGAGGTGCTGCTTTGATATTTAAGCAGCACCTCTTTTTTGAAATTTTATTGTTTAATGTGAACATCAAGCTGGTTGTATGGAATTTCAATATTAGCATTATCCAGAACACGTTTTATTTCTTCCGTCATTCTAAAATAAGCATCCCAGTAATCTTCTGTTTTAACCCATACTCTGAGACCAATGGTTATTTCACTGGCAGCCAGTTCCTGAATAAATACTTCGGCTTCATGGTCAGCCAACCGTGCTTTTTCTTTTGTTCCAACTTCTTTGATTATGGCTTTTGCCTTCTCCATATTATTGTCATAGCTGATTCCTACCTTTAAGTCCACTCTTCGGGTATCAAATGCAGAAGCATTTGTAACATAAGTGTTTGACAGATTTCCGTTTGGAATCGTAATCTGTTTGTTATCAACTGTCACGATGGTTGTATAAAAGAGATCGATTTTGTATACCCGTCCTTCTTTTCCACTAAAACCATCCGAAATATAATCCCCTACTTTAAAAGGTTTTAATAACAGGATTAAAATGCCTCCTGCAAAATTAGAAAAGCTTCCCTGCAGCGCAAGCCCGATGGTAAGACTGGCTGTACTTAAAAGTGCTATAAATGATGTGGTCTGGATACCAATCTGATTACATATAATGATAAGAAGTACAAAATACAGTACGACTCTGATTAAAGAATCTAAAAATTTATGTACACTTATTTCAATATTGGCGCGTTCAAGGAATTTGTTAATCAGTTTCATCAATATGCTGATAATGATTTTTCCAACGCAAAATATAATGAATGCAATCAATATATTAATACCAAACGCAATGATTTTAGGGATATACCCTTCCAGTGTCTTAAGAAACTGATTGGCATTATCTACAGCCTGATTCAAATTATTTGAAATTTCAGAACTGACTTCACTCAGTGTATCTGTTCCCGTAACTTCTATCTGTACGGTTGCGCTATTATTATTCAATGGGTCTCCTTTCTATTTTCGAGTATTCTTTTTTGCTTGACCTTCATATTTAAAGATAGATACAGAGACAGGTCCCATTTTTATGGAAATAGTATTTTCTCTGCCATCACATGGTTCCGGCTTTGTCGTAATTACTCTTGAATTTATCATTCCGTATCCGCCGAATTTGTCATTATCGCTGTTTAATATCTCTTTATATTTTCCTGCCATTGGAACACCGAATTTATAAGAGGCATGTGGTACTGTATCAAAGTTGCAGAATACTAAAAGCGTATCTTCCGGCTTTTTGCCTCTTCGTATAAAAGCACAGATACTCTTTTCGTATGTAGAGCAGTTAATCCATTCAAATCCCTCAGGACTCTGGTCAAGCTCATATAGAGCCGGCTCTGTGGTATAAAGGCGATTTAATTCTTTAACATAATCCTGTATATATTTGTGCTTTTCTGCCAACAGACTCTTCCAGTCAAGTTCACGTTCTTCACTCCACTCACGGTAGCATGCAAAATCCTGCCCCATAAATAAAAGTTTTTTACCAGGATGTGTAAACATAAAAGTATAGGCAGCTCTTAAATTGGAAAATCTGATATCTTCATCATTTCCCGGCATTTTTCCAATCATGGAACCTTTTCCATGGACAACTTCATCATGAGATAATACCAGAACGAAATTCTCACTGTAAGCATAAATCAGGCTAAAAGTCAAAAGATTGTAATTGTTTTTTCTGAAATATGGATCACATTTCATGTAATTTGTGAAATCATTCATCCATCCCATGTTCCATTTTAAGTCAAAACCTAAACCATCATCTTCTACTGCACCAGTCACTTTCGGCCATGCAGTGGATTCCTCGGCAATTACAATTGCACCACGGGTTCTCTTTTTGAACTGGGTGTTCAGTTGCTTCAAAAATTCGATTGCTTCCAGATTTTCGTGTCCCCCATAAATATTTGCAACCCATTCTCCATCATTTTTGCCATAATCCAGATAAAGCATGGAGGCAACCGCATCCATACGAATGCCATCAGCATGGTATTTTTCTGCCCAGAATAATGCATTCGCAATCAGGAAGTTTCTTACTTCCGGTCTGCCATAATTATAAATCAAGGTTCCCCAATGAGGATGTTCTCCCTGCCGCGGATCCTGATGTTCATATAAACATGTTCCGTCAAATCTGGCCAGTCCAAACGCATCTTTTGGAAAATGAGCCGGCACCCAGTCCAGAATGACACCAATGCCTTTTTCATGCATATAGTTCATAAAATATGCAAAATCGTCCGGTGTACCATAACGGGAAGTAGGTGCATAATATCCTGTGACCTGATATCCCCAGGAACCATCAAAAGGATGTTCCATTACCGGCATAATCTCGATATGCGTATAGTTCATCTTTTGAACATAATCTGCAAGCAAAGGTGCAATTTCCCTGTAATTATAGAAACATTCTTTTTCTTCCAGATCTTCAATCACAGGTTTTTTCCAGGAGCCGAGATGAACTTCATATATAGACATAGGTGTGCTGGAAAGTTCCTGCTTTTCACGTTTCTGAATCCATGCATCGTCTGTCCAGGTAAAATTGCTGATATCGGCAGTTATAGATGCATTATCCGGTCTTTTCTGGGCATAGAAGGCATATGGATCAGCCTTGAGGACTACAGATCCCCCATATTGCTTGATTTCATACTTGTATAATTCGCCATTCCCCAGTTCAGGGATGAATAATTCAAAGACGCCGGTGTTATCAATTTTATTCATCATATGGCGTCTTCCGTCCCATTGATTAAAATCGCCTACCACACTGACACGTTCTGCAAAAGGTGCCCAAACACCAAAGCTCATACCTTTAACTCCCTGAATCGTCACCGGATGAGCACCGAGATATTGATAGATTTCATAACTTACACCTGCATTAAATTTATGTAATTCATCTGCAGGCAATACGTTATCAAACTGGTAAGGGTCATAATAACACTGATTATCGCCTGTCTCATATTCTGCGATAATTTTATAAGGCCCTTTATGTTTTCCCGGAATCAGAACAGCCCAGAAATTATCATCCATTTTTTCTGCTTCATATAATTTTTTTCCTGTTTCGTATCTCACGGATACGTTTACGGCATCGGGAACAAACATCTGAATCAATGTTTTTCCTTTTAATTCACAAGGACCAAGTGTACATCGAGGACAATCAAGATCTGCATATTGAATTCCCTCAATGTCGGACCAATTCATTAAATCATATATTTTTTCCTTCATTTCGTGTTGCCTCCCATAAATATATTTATATTTATTTTAACATGAAATGAGGAATCTGTCTATTTACTTCTTACAAATCCAATGATGGAAAAAATAAGAAATGCAGACAGATTGGCCAGCACAATACCTGCACCTGTAGGAATTTCATACATATAAGAAACTGTAATTCCAATAAAAAAACTGATGACCGATACAAGAACAGAGGATACCATAACACATTTAAAACGTTTAAATACGCGCATGGATGTCAATGCCGGAAAAATAATCAGACTGGAAATCAGCAGTGTTCCCATGATCCTCATTCCTATGACAATAATTACTGCAGTCAGTACCGATAACAGGGTTTTATAGATATTTACTTTAATACCTGTGGCAGTAGCAAAGCTTTCATCAAAAGTTATGGCAAAAATACGGTGATAACAGATAACAAACAGTAACAGAACAAGAAGACTCATGGTGACACAAATCCACACATCGTCTTTGCTGATTGCCAGTACGCTGCCAAACATATAGCTGTTTAAATCAATATTAGTACCATTTGATAAAGAGTTCACTGTGATACCGATGGCAATGGAGCTGCTGGAAATCAGGCCAATGGCTGCATCACCTTTGATCTTGCTGTTTTCACTGATTCGTAAAAGACAGATTGCTGCCAGTATTACAATGGGAATTGCTACATGCAGGGGTGTTGTGTTGAATGCAAGGCCTACTGCCATGGCACCGAATCCTACATGGGAAAGTCCGTCTCCTATCATGGAATATCTTTTTAATACAAGCATTACACCAAGAAGAGAGGCACAGAGTGCAACAAGTCCTCCTACTATCACGCCTCGTGTAATAAAGGAATAGGAAAACATTTCTGTAATAGCTGTAAATAAGTTCATGATTCCACATCCTTTCCGAATTCGGATTCCTCGAATTCTTTTGTTGTTCCAAAGAAATAATCTTTTTTTCGCAGACAAAGGATGCGATTGGAATACTTTATGGCATTATCAATATCATGTGTGACCATAATAATTGTAATATTCATTTCATGATTTAATTTTTCGATTAATTCGTACATTTCCCGCATCGCAACCGGGTCCAGACCTGTGATTGGTTCATCCAAAAAGATGATTCTGTCTGTGGCACAGAGAGCCCGGGCTAATAATACACGCTGCTTCTGCCCTCCTGATAAATCAGCAAAAGACTGGTGCAAAAGCTCCAGCATTCCCAGTTTTTCCAAATTATCTCTGGCTGTCTGTTTATCTGCTTTTGAAAAGAACGGATGGAACCCTTTTTTGTTTAAGCATCCGGATAATACGACTTCAAAAACAGATGCAGGAAAGTCCTTCTGCAAGGGATTCTGCTGGGAGAGATAACCGATATTTGTCCGCTTTAGGCCATCACCAAACTGAATAGTACCTGCTTTTAACGGGAGCAATCCTAAAATTGCTTTTAAAAGAGTACTTTTTCCTGTACCATTCTCACCTATAATACTGATATAATCTCCCTTTTCTGCCTGAAATGTCAGATTTTCTATAACAATATCTTTTTCATATGCGATTGTCAGATTACTACATCGTAATTGATAGTCTTTAGCATCCTCGCGAATCATGATTAATTTTCTCCCAAACCTGTTTTTAAATTTTCAATATTTTGTTTCATTAAACTCACATATGTGGCACCGTTTTTAAAATCTTCTGCTGATACATTGTGGCATGAATGCAAAAGTAAAGTAGTTCCCCCGATTTCATCCGCAATGGCTTGGGCTGATTTATGATCTGTTAATTCTTCATAAAAGACAACAGAAGCTCCATTCTTCTTCATGGCGTCTACCATTTTCGTAACAAGCTTTGCACTTGGTTCTGTTTCAGAAGAACAGGAATCAAATGCAGACATATATCCCAGACCATATTCCCTGACAAAATAAATCATAGCAAATCTTCCGCCAAAGTAAATGGTGTCCTGTTTTGCATCATTTACGACTGCTCTGATTTCATTATCAATCTCCTGTATCTGGGTGACGTAGGATGCAGCATTTTTGCGATAATAGTCTTCGTTATCCGGATCAGCAAGAACAATTGCCTCCAGAATCGTGTTGACCATCGTTATGGCATTCTTTGGGCTTGTCCAGATATGAGGATCGTATTCGTGCGAATGTTCTTTACTTTCATCGGATGTTTCATGCTCCTCATCTTCTGTGGATATGAGTTCAATTCCTTTGGAAGCATCTACAATTTGAAGATTTTTATTATCCAATGAATCTATAATCTGAGAAGCCCATACTTCCATAAAATCTCCTGTATATATAAATAAATCAGATTTATTTATACTGATAATATCTGCAGGTGTAGGGTCATAATCATGAGCTTCTACTCCCGGATCCAGAAGCAATGTTACTTCTGCTTTATCACCGGCAATTTGTTTTGCAAAATCATAGTTTGGAAACAGTGTAGTTACAATTGAAAGTTTTTCCTCTTCCTGCTTTTTCTCCTTATTTGAACATGCTGTCACGCTAAATAGAAGCATCGCCAGCAATAGAATGCTAAAAATTTTTTTGATATATTTCATATATTTTCTCCTAATTTGAAACTCAGTCTCATATTTACTTTGTGTATTTTATAGCATTCCCTGCGATTTGTCAAGTAAATCCTTCCAATGATTATAATAACCAAAAGAGATATATAAGAATTTAAATATTCTATATATCTCTTTCTATATCATATTATTTTATTATGTTTCTTTCATTAAGGCTGAATATATGTCAGGAACTGGGATGCAAGCACCACCGCAATTAATGAAATCGGATAGGTTGCTGCATAGGCAGCAGCAACATTTGGAGTTCCTGTCACATTAATCAAAGTTCCAAGCGCCGGTGTACTTGTCATTCCGCCGCAAAGGGAACCAAGAGTGTTGAACAGGCTTAATTTCACTACATATTTTGCTATTACAAATCCAATTAATAACGGTATCAAAGTCATCAGTGCTCCCCAAAGGAAGAGAATAGCGCCATAGTTTTTTAATGTTTCCACAAATCCTGTACCACCATCGATACCAGAACCGATTAAGAATAATACAAGACCTAATTCCTGGAATATGCTTAAGAGTTTTTCATCAACCTTAAAGCTCAGTTTACCAAAATGACCGAAATGTCCAATAATCAAGCCCATGATCAGCGGACCACCGGTGGTACCCAGATTGAATGAGCTACCATGTCCCAATGGAATATGGATGGACCCTAAAATAAGACCTAAGGCAATTGCCAATGCGAATGCTCCGAGACCAAATTTATCCATCTCAAAAAGTTTTTTACTATCTGAATTCTTTGCATTGCCACTGTCAGCTAACAGTAATGCACGCTCTTTATCCATGTCTGCATTTAATAATCTTGGCACAATCTGTACAAATAAGACTACACCGATAACACCGAATGGATAGGCAACACCAAGTCCGATAGCAATTTCTTTGTAGATTTCTTCTGAAACATTTCCTTCCAGAGCACCCTGGGCTGCAGCAAATGCCGGTGTACTTGTCAATGCACCTGATAGCAGACCAACACCCATAGCTGAATCTTTGCCTAATGCAAAGATTGTAATCAATGCACAGGTACCAGCGCCTGCAATGATAATGGCCAGACCTAATAATACATAGGATTTTGCATTTTTAACTAGATTTTTGAAGAAGGAAGGACCTGCAATCAAACCAACTGACGTAACAAATAATACAAGACCCAGATTTTGAATCATTTTTAAATATGTAGCAACTGTTGACTGGGTTTTTAATGCATTATCATAAGTTGCTTTTGTATCCGCTACTGCCCTCTGTTCTGTTGTCAAATCACCTTCAGATGGAATATCTTCATTGCCTTGAACTTCAATCAATGTTTCCTTTGCTGATTCGTATGCAGTACTGTTTACCTCATTGATATGGTCGAAGAGTACACCTTCAAAATGTCCGACAAAAAGAGCGACAATAAAAATCGCTGCTGTACCAAGGCAAACCCCTTTGACATTAATCTTTCCAATCAGGTAACCTACAACAATAATCAGGAACATGAAAAATAATGTTAAGGACATCGCATTCATCTTATAAAGAAATGTTCCTGCAATTTCAAGTATGTTAAACTGAAAATCCATTTTTTAACTCCTTTTCCTACAATTTATATTTACATCGTATGAAATAATACACCTATTAATTATTTTTGTCAATAAGTGACTATTTTTTGACAAAATTAATTCAGCTGCGGATAGTGCGAAAGAGCCGGGAATTGTAATGTAGAATTCCCGGCCCATGCTCTTTAGTTTAATCTTGTGACGCCTTCCGGTCTGTAATCCGGTAATAATTTTGGTGAAACAAGGTCATTCGTAAGACCGGCTTCATCAATCATTTTTTCATATGCATCAACATGTGAAAGTGTGAGTTCTTTCAATTCTACTTCTTTGCACTTTTTAGATGCCTGCTGTCCGGCATTACGTCCGAATACGATAATATCAAGAAGTGAGTTGCCCATCAGTCTGTTTCTTCCATGGATTCCTCCTACAGCTTCTCCGGCAACATAGAGATTTTCTACACCGGACATACCATCAGCGGTGATTTTGATACCACCATTCTGATAATGAAGAGTTGGGTATACGACGATTGGAACTTCTCTCATATCAATGTCATATCTCATATACATTCTTAACATTCCGGGAAGTCTCTTCTCAAGAGTACCCTTTCCATGAATCATATCGATCATTGGAGTATCAAGCCATACACCGTCTGCCACAGGAGTATGAACACCAAGCCCCCTGTCTTTTGTCTCACGGATAATTCCTGATGCAGCCACATCTCTTGTCTCCAATGGATGCATGAATACTTCACCTTCTCTGTTTACAAACATAGCACCCATAGAACGTACTTTTTCAGTAACGAGTGCACCGTAAATCTGAGCCGGGAATGCAACACCTGTCGGGTGATACTGTAAAGTATCCTGATATAACAATTCTGCACCTGCACGATAAGCCATTACAAGACCATCAGCTGTTGCACCATAGTGGTTAGATGTAGGGAATCCCTGATAATGCATACGTCCAGCACCACCGGTAGCCATAACCACTGTCTTTGCTCTTGCTACAAGAATTTCCTTTGTCTCCATATTCATAAGAACAGCACCGGCAACTTTTCCGTCTGTGTCTTTAATTAATTCAATTGCAGCAGTAAAATCAACTACCGGAATTCCTCTGTTGAATACTTCATCTCTTAAGACTCTCATAATCTCAGCACCTGAGTAGTCTGCAGCTGCATGCATTCTCTTTCTTGAAGTACCACCACCATGGGTAGTAATCATATTTCCGTTTTCATCTTTATCGAATAAGACACCTAATTTGTCTAACCAGTTTACAGCACCAGGGCCATCACAAACAAGCTTTTTAACAAGTTCTGGAACATTTGCAAAATGTCCGCCACCCATAACGTCAAGGTAATGCTGTTGTGGAGAATCGTTTTCTTTATCAGCCGCCTGAATACCACCTTCTGCCATCATTGTATTTGCATCTCCGATACGAAGCTTTGTAACGATCATTACATTTGCACCGCCCTCGTTTGCTTCAATTGCAGCTGATGCACCGGCACCGCCGCCACCGATGACAAGTACATCCACATCATAATCAGGATGTTTTAAATCAATATCCATATCTTTGATACGGCTGTTGGCCTGAAGCATGGCAACTAATTCCTTAGGAGCTTTCTGACCTTTATTTGGACCTATTTTGATTTCCTCAAAGCTGGAAGTGTTATAATCAGGATGGAATTTTTCTAATAACGCATCTTTTTCATCTGCTGTCATACGTCTTGGTTCAGGACCATTGACACGAGCAGCTCTGGTAGCTTCTACTTTTTTGATAGAATCTAACATTTCCTGTGTATATGGTAAACTCATTTTGTCATCCTCCTTTATTTCTCAATTTCTCTGTTATTGTACATTTCTTTAATCTCTTCTAAAGGCTTCGCCATAACAGCTTCGATAAGTTCTTCAAATTCACCTTTTTCGATAGCATTTACTCTCTCTGTGAGATGTTTTGCTTCAGGTTTGATATACTTACCGGTGAGTCTTCTGGCAAGAAGAGCTACCTGTGGATGAGAAATTCCAGCAGGACAACGTGAGGAACATACACCACACATTACGCAGTCAAAAGATTCTTCCGCACATTTTTCGTATTCACCTCTCTGGGCATATGCAATATACTGCATTACATTTAACTGCTGTGTACAAGCCTTTGTACAGGCATTACATCCTACACAGCTGTAAATTTCAGGATATAACTGCATCATAATCTGCTCAGTTGGTTTGATTTCATTGATATCATAAATCTTCTTCTCTAATGGGAAGAAAGGTAAAGAAGCAACATACATATTGTCTTCTACTTTTGTAGAACATGCAAGACATCCATGTAATTCACTTTCTCCCTTAATTCTGTAAATAGTAGCACAAGCACCACAGAAACCATTTCTACATCCGCATCCGCGAACTAACTGGTATCCTGAATATTCAAAAGCTTCCATAATCGTTAAGCTAGCCGGTACTTCGTACTTTTTTCCGTATAAATAAACGTTAACCATATCTGCCATGATTTGAACCTTCCTCTCTGTTATTGTATTATATTAAGTATTAGTATTCATCCGGTAATTCGTCAATCTGATCAAATCTGAATACAGGACCATCTTTGCACACATACTTGGAACCTACGTTACAACGTCCGCATTTGCCGACACCGCATTTCATACGAAGTTCCAGTGTTGTATAAACCTGTTCTTTTTTAAAGCCCAGTTCCTGCAGTCCGGCAAGAGTAAACTTAATCATGATTGGAGGACCACAGATCAGCACTGTGGAATCAACATTCAGATTCAGTTCCTTTACATAATTTGGAACAAATCCTACATGACCATCCCAGCCTTCCTGTTCACGGTCGATAGTAAGATGAACATTGACACCTTCTGTTTTTTCCCACTCATCAATAATTTCCTGATAATCAACTAAATCATCAGCAGAACGTGAACCATAAACAATGTCGATATTTCCGTAATCAGCTCTCTTATCACGACAGTAATTAATTACAGAACGAAGAGGTGCAAGACCGATACCACCCGCAATAAAAATGAGATTTTTTCCCTTTAATTCTGTATCTACAGGGAATGGATTTCCATAAGGTCCTCTGATTGTAATCATCTGGCCAACTTCCATCTGATGAAGCCAGTCTGTAAGGCAACCACATTTTTTAATGGAGAATTCCATAAACTCTGTATTTGTCGGAGAAGAAGTAATTGAGAACATAGCCTCACCGACACCCGGAATAGAAAGCATAGCACACTGACCAGGCATATGGTCAAAAGCTTTTTTTCCATCCTGTGTAACTACACGGAATGTCTTAACATCCGGTGTATCCTGACGAACGTCTGTGACAACGCCAATTTTTGGTATCAATACTTCACTCATTAGTTGTCACCTCCCAAAGCTTTTATTACTTTTGTTATATTCATAGAAATCGGACACTTGCTGATACAACGTCCACAACCAACACATCCGAATTCACCATCATTATTGATTGGGAAATATGACAGCTTATGCATAAATCTCTGACGGAAACGCTCCATCTGGGTTTTTCTGTTTGTACCATGAGCCATCATGGTAAAGTCTTTATACATACAGGAATCCCAGCATCTGTAACGAACAATTCCGTGACCGGTATCATAGTCTCTGATATCGTAACACTGGCAGGTAGGACATACGAAAGTACATGTACCGCATCCAAGGCATGACTGATACAGTTCTGCCCACTTAGGACTATTAAACAATTCCATCATGTCAGCACCTTTTAAATATTCCATATCCATGCTGTTTAATGGAAGCTTATCGATAATGGCCTTTACTTCTTCTTTCTGCTTTTCAACAGCCGAACTGTCAGCCTGTTCGAATACAGCTTTGATTTTCTCTGTCAATGCAGTTCCCTTTTCTGTCTTTGCTTCCCAGTAAAGGGTTCCTTCGGCAATCCATGTAACAACATCACCTTCCGGTTCTGTTGCATCAATGCCAAATTTATTACAGAAACAAGTTTCTTCCGGTCTGTTACATGCAAGGGAAACCACAACGCCATGTTCTCTTCTTGCAGCATAGAATGTATCTACCGGATCGGATAAATATACTTTATCAAGTATGGAAAAACTTCTTGCGTCACAAGCTCTTACACCGAAAATAACAAACTCCTCATTGATACGGGCTGCCTCTTCGATTTCGATATTTTTACCTTCCATCTTGAATTTCATCATGGTTTCACAGTTTGGTAAAAATGCATCTTTTGCAGATTTTACTGTATGAAGTGCATCAAGACGAACCTTTGCATCATCATCATAAGCGTAAAACTCAATCTGATCGCCTTTCTCGATTGGAAGGTATAATGTATCAGACTCTGCTATTGCTTTAAAAAGCTTATCAATTTCATTCATGGAAATCTTAAACATTATTTGTCACCGCCTCTCGTATAAATGATGCTAGGTTCAGCATCTTCTTTTGTAAATGCTGTTAAAGGTCCCTTTGTTTCGGCATCAGCACCTGCCTGGAATTCACCATAGAGTTCATCCATGTCTTTGATGAATTTACGATTCAATAACTGAAGAGGTATATTCTGAGGACATACTCTGCTACATTCGCCGCAGTCTGTACAACGTCCTGCCACATGCCATGCACGGATAATATGGAACATATTTTCCTCAAATGTATCAGCGTTTACTTTTGCAGCCACACCGGAATTTGGATTATCAAATACACAGGTACGACAGGAACATGCAGGACATACATTTCTACATGCATTACAACGGATACATTTGGAAAGCTCTTTTCTCCAGAACTCAAATCTTTCTTCTGAAGTCATAGCTTCCAGTTCAGCAACTTTGGCGAATCTGTCTTCTGAAGGAAATTCTTTTTCTTCTGCCTCAGGAACAAGAAGCTCATCATAAGCCATATGTCTGCTTCCCTTGCAACAGAGACATCTCTCTAACAGAACCTCTTTTCTGTTACATTCTTTTGTTCCATAAAGAGTTTCTGCTTTTACGGTATCGCCGGATTCTTCAATGCTTAAAATACCGGTAATTCCCTGCTCTTTCATTTTATTTACATCAAGCATTCCTTCACATGGAATACCTAAAGCATAAACTTTTTCTCTATCAATTCTGTGTTCTTTCAGTAACTGATTAAAACTGTAAGAATCACAAGGCTTCAATAAAACTAATACTTTACCTTCGCCTTTTGTTTCGTTAATTAAATACTTGCTCTGGTTTGCTCCGCAGAATCCGTCAAAAAGGAAATCATCAAAATTATCTTCCTTTGTATATACAGCTGGGGTAACATCGTAGCAGAAGTCTCCTGCTTTCCAGCCAATCACACGATCCACGGTCCCGTTTTCAAGTAACTCGTTTATTTTCTTTACCAGTAACTCTCTTATTTCTCGCATCGCAGATCCCTCAACTTTCTGTTCTCTCCAAGCTTTGTAACGGTCTCAACAAATTCGTTCATCGTCTGTGCGAATTTTACGCCTTCAGCAGCTGATACCCATTCCACTCTTGTTCTTTCCTTTTCAATACCAAGGTAATCAAGCATAGAGAATAATGTAGTCATTCTTCTTCTTGCGTAATAGTTACCTGTAGTATAATGACAGTCTCCAGGGTGGCATCCGCACATAATAACACCATCTGCTCCACGCTGGAAAGCTCTTAAGATAAAGAGTGGATTAACACGGCAGGAACAAGGTACACGAATAATCTTAACATTTGCAGGATAATTCAGACGGTTGCTTCCAGCAAGGTCTGCACCTGCATAGGAACACCAGTTGCAGCAAAATGCTACAATCAATGGAGTAAATTCTTTCTTTTCTTCAACTTCATTTATTTGCATATTGCATCTACCTCCGCCATAATCTGTCTGTTCGCAAAGCCCTTAAGATCCATAGCTCCTGATGGACATGTAACAGTACATGCACCACAGCCCTGGCAAACAGCTTCGTTTACAACTGCAACTCTTCTAGTTTCGCGTATACCATGATCATTAATTTCTTTTGTAACATATTCAATTGCTCCATAAGGACATACATTTGCACATGTAGAACAACCGTTACATAAGAGTTCATTTGAATGTGATACACAAGGATTACACAGAAGATGGTCTTTCGCGAGGAGACCAATTACCTTTGCAGCCGCAGCACTGGCCTGTGAAACAGTCTCAGGAATATCCTTTGGTCCCTGACAGGTACCGGAAAGGAATACACCGGCAGTCGGACTTTCTACAGGACGAAGCTTTGCATGTGCTTCTGTGAAGAAATCATTTGTATCCATACTTGCCGTAAGCATTGTAGCAAGCGGTCTTGCCGATTTATCCGGCTCGATTGCCGCTGCCAAAACAACCAGATCGGCATCTATATGAAGCTGTTTTCCGTACAAAAGGTCTGATGCCTGAACTTTAAGCTTTCCGTTTTCGGGAGAAACCTTTCCGACCATACCCTTTATATAGTGCACACCGTATTCTTCAACAGAACGGCGATAAAATTCATCAAAATTCTTTCCCGGAGTTCTTACATCTATATAGAACACATATACGTCGGTGTCGGGGTACTTATCGCGGATAAGCATTGCGTGCTTTGCTGTATACATACAGCATATCTTTGAGCAGTATTCCTTGCCCTTTTCGGCACACGCCG
>JAXFDY010000032.1:0-4031 GCA_034172985.1 Lachnospiraceae bacterium | reverse complement strand
CCAAAAGCACATTCATGGGGCGCAGAAGCTGGATGGGGTACTTCATCCGGATGGGGCAATACAGCGAGCAAAGAACAGACCATTGAGGAGGAAAAACTATGGTAAAAAAATATGGCATTTGGTATACAGTAAAATATTACTGCGTTATACCATTCGCAATCATGGCAATCATACTGGCATTTGCCAACAATTATATATTCACAGTCTCATGTGAATATATGCACCTAACAGAAAGACACCCATTATATAACATATACAAAATTGCTGTTCCAGTCGGACTGACCACAATTTGGCTTGTAATAGTATTTACTATATGCAGAGACAAACGATATAGGTATCTTACTGGCCGAAATTTTGGAACAGATAGTGCTAAATACAAACGTACTTATCACGAACTTACTGAATATTTTATAAATGCCGAGCCTCACAAGCTTGATACATACATTTTTGAAAAAACGCCCTGGAGAACATCAAAAGGAATCATATTTGGAACTGCAGATAAAGGAAAATTAATTAAAATTCCTTCCGATTCAGAATGTAACATTGCCATATTTGGTCCTCCTGGCTCCGGAAAAACAAGCGGAATTGCTATTATTAATGCAATGAGCTTTCAGGGAAGTGTCCTTGCAGTCGATGTCAAAGGAGATTTATACAACTATGTTTCCCAACACACCAATCGTAAAATAGTAAGATTCTGCCCGGATGCTCCGGATGCATTGACTGCAAGTGTCAGATTTGACCCTTTTGCAGAGCTTATAAATATGGATGAAACGGATAGAAAGTTATACCTTGAATCTGTCGCGACTGTTCTCATCGCTGATGAGGGCGGATCAGACGGCAACTATTTCTCAACAAGAGCTAGAAAAATGTTTCAGGGAATTACTCATCTTATACTGTCCGAAAATCCTAATGCGAGTTTTCCCGATGTGATACACGCTATACTGCGTGGAAACGTCTTTGACTGGGTAACACAAGCAATAGGAAGTAACTGTGAGTCAGCCAAAGAGCTTCTCTCAAGTTTTTACGGCAACTCTGAAAAAAATGTGAGCTCCGCATATGATGCTCTCACAACAGCTTTAGTACACTTTTCTAATCCGATACTAGATGAGCTTCTCTCCAAAAATGGAAACTGCATTTCAATTAAGACTCTCGAAAGTGGAACTGACCTGTATCTGCAGATAAACCAAGAGCATTTGGATGCCTACGCTCCATTATTTACGCTGCTTATCCAAAGTATGAGTACAGCATTTACAAAACGACCTGACAGCTCCACAGGAGTTAAGAACAGACCTATACTTATGTTATTGGACGAGTTCCCACAGCTTACATTTTCATACAAGCTGATTAACTCCAATTTGTCGACGCTCCGTTCAAAGTCTGTAATCTGTATGGTAATACAGCAGAACCTATCACAGCTTGAATACAGATACCAGCCGACAGGCGCACGCTCCATCCTCGGCAACTGCAATTACCAGATAATCCTCGGTAGTAATGATATAAACTCATCGAAGGTATTCTCTGATACATTTGGAAAAAAGAAAGTGCTTAAAATCAGCAACTCAGAAACAAATTCGCAGAATAATACAACAGGACGTTCCGTTCAGGAAGCTACAGAAAAGGTATTTGAACCTGAATATTTTGGGGATTTATCATCAAATAATAAAATGATTATTTACTTCAAGGGAAAGTACTGTGAAGCAACCAAATTAAACTGCTACAAAGATTAGAGAGGTAAACATCATGAAAAATAAAATCATATATCGCATCACAGATGCATTTAAACATATCGGTGCCGGTTGGGATAAACTGACACCTGATACAGACACAGCAATCCAATTTGCACATACACATATCAATCCTGAGCCACAACGGATGATTGATATGAACCATTATACACCGGAATATTGTCTTGCGCATTCCGGTGTATCAATAAATGAAAGATTCCGTCAAGACAGATGTATCAAAGTAGATCTGCAGATAGCTGAAATGGTAGCATCACATACCACAGATACAGACTTAGTTCTGTATCGTGGTGTATGTGATTATGTATTTGACTATATGAAAAATAATGCAGCGGGTATGACAGACTGCGACTTATACGAAAAAGGGTTTCTTGCAACAAGTCTTGTAAAAGGTCATGAACTCAATTATGATATCAAATTAAGAATCAAAGTACCTGCAGGAACTAAATGTGTTTATATGGGAAATGTAAACGAAGAACAGAACTTCTATGAAGTAGATATCATGCACAGCTCAAAGCTTAAAATCATAAGCATTGATGATGAATATATTAACTGTGAACTTCTCGAAACAGCATAATAAAAGAAAAAGGGATATAATTCCGTAATGGTTTTATACCCCTTTTATAATGGTTTAATAACCTTATAATACTATTATAAAATATAAAATAGCATGGATAAGTGATATTCCGTCATTGATAAGCTGTGGTAAAGGATGTGGATAGCAAGCTACCCACATCCTTTACCACAGCTTACCAACAACTCCATGAACCTATCACTTACCCACTCTTACCACATTACTACTGCTTATACTGAAAACTTTATTTTCTTTATATTATTTAGAAAAAACTTGACTGCACCACAGCCCCAGTTATAATCCTAGGGGATTAGGAAACGGCTTTTGGGCGCACTTTTCCTGTAGAAAATCTACAGATAAGTGCAACCAAATACTTATAATCCCTTTTTCATGAGGTGTCCGTATTTCTGTTTCCTGACTGTGGCAATCCGTAGAAATACCACCACGCTTTAATAGTTCCCGCAGCTCCAATAATTACTCCAACTACCAGTCATTTCTAACTGTTACGTGTATCCCTCTGAAAGAACACTAACTTGTCCCAGAGGTAGCCTGCAGCTTTTCACTGCAACTGTGCGCCCCCGCCTTAACTCTTTAACCCTGGACTTTTCAGCCTTTAGGCTTCCCTTTCTGTTCGGGTGGAACATCCCTGCTCCAATGAGGATATGAAACGGCTTTTCTCCCTTTAGGTCATGCCAACTATGGAAACAAAGGTATAGTCAGCAACCCTGCGAATTTACTTGTTAAGCTCGCAACACTTCGGTCTTTATTTATACTGTCAGCAGACTTTACAGATAGCGTATATTCAAGCGATTTAGTGTTAGCCGAAATATCGCCCTCTCCTATCTCCAAGGAGCAGGATTGGCGTTAAAAAAAGTATGTAGTGATTCCATATCACATACATACTCTGTCTGCTAAACCCTAGGGCAAAATCGCCTATTTCGACCGTGAAAGCCTTATAAAACCTACATCTAGTGGTTGACGAAAAGGCTCACAGCCCTTATAATAATACATAGAAAAAGGGTGTCAGCAATCCTTATATATGTGATTTGTGGTTGAATCATAATTTGTAAGAACGCCAATTCTTACAGAAAGCTGAAACAAAATAAGTAATTAAGAAAGGAGCTATTGCAGTAGCTTCTTTTTTATTTGTCTCAAACTCTACTCTCATATTCTACTTTATAATTTTCCCAAAATCAAGTATATAATATCACTCAAAAGTTATATTTTCTTTTTTTAAGACTTGTTTTTGTTAAAATATAGTGATATAATACCACTATAAAAAGGGTATTAAACCATTTTAATAACCGTATTTTAGGGGTTTTATAATGGTATTTTACCTTAATTTCATGGAGGTAAAAAAATTTTGGAAATTATTTCTGTAAACATTACAAAGGGCGGTTGTGGTAAAACGACCACAGTTCAGATGCTCGGCGAAATTCTCAGCAAAGAATACGGAAAAAAGGTACTCTGCATCGACACAGACCCACAATGTAACCTTACAACCGTGTCTGGCATAAACCTCATGGAATGTCAGGAACACAACCTTTATACGCTGCTTAAAGAAGAAAGCACCCTCGAAGAATGTATCGTAAAATCAAAATATTACGATATAATCGCAGGTTCTCTTCTTCTGGCGTATGCAGATACAGAATTCAACCAGCTTGGCAGAGAATATCTCTTAAAAGAACGCATCGAAAATGCAAATTATGATGTGA
>JAXFDY010000195.1:0-39346 GCA_034172985.1 Lachnospiraceae bacterium | reverse complement strand
AATATTCATGTGGTTTATACAAAGGAGGCTCAGACTGCAGATGCCTATATAGAGAAAACGACCCATGAATTAACGAAAAAACATCATGTGACAGTGGTCACATCAGACGGACTGGAACAGCTGATTATCATGGGACAGGGGGCAAGACGTGTATCATCAAGAGAATTTCAGCAGGAAATAAAAGAAATGGAAAAGGAAATCAGAGAAACATGGCTAGAGTAAAAAGACGAAGAAATAAACAATCATTTTTGGCAATTGTTCTGGCATTACTTTTTTCAGCTTTTTTGTGGCAGTACCTTCCTGAGGATGAGGAACATGAAGATTTGTCAGGAAAATTTTCTGTTCATTATATTGATGTAGGACAGGGAGATGCAACCCTGATTCAGTGTGATGGTCATTCGATGTTAATTGATGCTGGAAATAATGATAAAGGAACGGCAGTCAGAGCGTATCTGAACAGTCAGAATGTAGAATCTCTGGATATTGTGATTGGGACACATGGAGATGCGGATCATATCGGTGGAATGGATGTGGTACTCTATCATTTTGAATGTGATACAATCATTATGCCGGACAGGAAAAGAGATACGAAGACCTATGAGGAGGTCATTGATACGATTTCATATAAAAATAAGAAAATCACTTATCCGAAACCGGGGGATACTTATGCTCTTGGAGATGCGGTCGTAACGATTATTGCTCCGTGCAGTGATGATTATGGTGATAATGAAAATAATTATTCTGTAGGAGCACTTGTTACCTATGGAGAGACATCCTTTTTGTTTACCGGAGACGCAGAGGAAGAAGCAGAACTGGATATTTTGCAAAATGGAATTGATATTGACTGTGATGTTTTTAAGGCGGCTCACCATGGAAGTGGAACGGCCAACACATCCCGTTTTCTGGATGCCGCACTTCCGGAATATGTAGTTATCAGTTGTGGGGAGGGAAACAGTTATGGACATCCCCACTCAAGTGTGTTAAACGAATTGAGAAGCAGAGGAATTAAAGTATTTCGTACCGATGAACAGGGAACTGTGGTGGCATATTCTGATGGAAAAACTATTATATTTAATATGTCTCCATCCGAGAGCTGGCAGGCAGGATAAAACAGAAAATATCAATTTGTCAACAGTATTCATCATTGTAAACAAATATAAAATCTACTATAGTTAATGCAATATTAAATATTGCATTTTTCTTTTCGTTGAAATACAGGAGGAAGGAAAAAAATGGGAACGATAAAATTCGGCATGAAATACTGGAAAAAATATTTGTGGATTGCCATTTTGGCTCAGATAAGCAGTTTTCTTGCAATCACAGCAGATTTGATGATTCCGTTATTGTCGGAAATACTGATTGATTATATTATTCTTGATACAGAACCTGATTCAAAAGGAATATTTGCATTTCTTATTTCAGGGAAATATGGGGAACCAAGAACTTTTGAACTATTCTTTCATATTGCGGCTGTATTCGGCTTGTTGATTCTTGCAAGAATCATACTGATCTATTTTAAAAATGTTACGTTTCAGAGATTGGGACTTGATATGGAGACAGACCTCAGGGTTGATACATTTGGAAAACTGATGGAACTGGACAGCGAGACTATCGCAGAATATAATACAGGTGAATTGCTGCAGACAGTAAATTCAGATACCATCATGTTTAAAGATTTCTTTTGCAGAATGATTCCAAATATGGCAGATAGTATTTTCGTATTGATTATTTGTACCTATATTCTGACTACGATTAATTATCGTTTGCTGGCAGTACCGGTGATTCTGATTCCTTTTTTTGCTATTGCACTGACAAAATTTAAGAAAATTGCCAGAGTAAATTATCGGACAATCCGTAATTGCAACAGTACCATGAATCTGACTGTGCAGGAAAATATTGAGGCAGTTCGTCTGGTTCGTTCTTTTACAAACGAGAAATTGGAAAAAGAAAAGTTTGATCAGTCAAATGATAATTTGAAAAATGCCCATATCCGTCAGATTCGTTTGTCGGCAAAATTTGAAGTGATTTTCAGCAGTATTAAACAGTTTGCATATATCGGTACAATAGCTATCAGTGCCATACTGGTTATTAAGAAATATATGAAAGTGGGATTTCTTGCCACCTGTTCCAGCTATGTATTGAAAATCATGGATCATATCAGTCAGATTAACAATACTATTTTCCAGATGCAGCAACAGTTGGTTGCAGGGGGAAAAATCCAGAATTTTATGGCATGTGAATCCAGAATTGTTGAGAAAGAGAATGCTGTTGATGTGTCAGAGAAACCACATATCCAGTTTCAGGATATGTCTTTGGTCATGGAAGAACAGCAGGTGCTGAAGCATATTAATCTTGATATTCCTTATGGAAAAAAAGTCGGTATCACAGGGGGAACCGGAAGCGGGAAGAGTATGCTGCTGAAATGTCTGGTGCGTATTCATGATGTAAGTGGCGGAGAAATTAAGATTGACGACAGAGATATCCGGGAATACCGGCTGAAATCTTTGAGAGATAAGTTTTCCTATGTTTTTCAGGAAGTATTTTTATTCTCAAATTCTGTGGAAACAAATATTGCTTTTTCCGCTCCGGAAATAGATGATTTTTATATTGAAAAGGCAGCTAAAAATGCACAGGCTCATGATTTTATTATGGAATTATCGGAAAAGTATCAGACCATTGTAGGAGAACGTGGTCTTGGTCTGTCCGGGGGACAGAAACAGAGAGTGTCGATTGCCCGGGCACTTTTAAAGGATGCACCTGTGCTTGTTATGGATGATTCTACCAGTGCGCTGGATATGGGAACAGAAAAAAAGTTATTAAAAACTATCAAAGAAGATTATCCGGATAAAACAGTGCTTATTTCTGCCCACAGACTTTCTTCTGTGGTAGATTGTGATGAGATTATCTATATGCAGGATGGAGAGATAGTAGAAAGAGGAACTTTTGAAGAGTTGATGAAGCTGGGTGGACATTTTGCCAGGGTCTATGAGATACAGGAAAATCAGCGAAAGTCAGCCATAGATTATGATAATCTGGACAATGGGGAGGAGGTCGTATAATATGGCAAAGAGAAACACATATTTTCAGAATGAAGTAATTGAAAAGAAAATAGATATTAAGCAGTTAGGAAGAATCCTGAAATACGTCCTTCCTTACACGAAGGTATTTGTGCTGGTCTGTATCTTAATGCTTTTGGCAGCATGTACTTCCCTGATATCGCCATTGTTGCTAAAACATATTATCAATGTAATTGTACCGGAAAAAGATTATGAGATGCTGGTAGTTGTGATTTCTGGTTTTATCGTACTGGCAGCCCTTGAAATCAGCATAAATTATTTTCAACAGACTTTGATGGGAAAAACAGGACATAATATCATAGCAGATATTCGCCGGGAGATTTTTTATAAGCTGCAGGAATTGCCATTTGACTATTTCGACAGCAGGCCAAATGGGAAAATTGTAGTCCGTGTAACTGACTATATTAACGATCTGGCAAATTTCTTTACAAATTATGTATTATTGTTTTTTGTTTATTGCGTAAAACTGATAGTAGTAACATTTTTTATGCTTAGTATCAGTGTTCCGTTGACAGGGATTGTATTTGCCACGGTCATTCCATTGATGTTTTGCGTGTTTTTCCTGCGGTATAAGATTCGAAAAAGATTTGGCCTTCACCGTGCCAGAGTTTCAAACAGAACTGCCTTTCTGGTTGAAACCATTATGGGCGAAAAAATAGTAAAAAACTATAACCGCGTGGAGAAAAATACAGAAATATATAAGGATGTTCATGATATCAGTATTAGAACATGGTGGAAAATTGTATTGTTGAATGAATTGAATACACCGATTGTTGAAATATTCTGGAATCTGGGTACCATATGTCTGTATGGAATCGCACTGTTTCTGATCCTTCAGGGAAATGATTCCGTGAATGCCGGAGTAGTGGTAGCTTTTACCATGTATATGGGACAATTTAGTGGACCACTGACCCAGATAGCTGCTATTATTCAGAATTTATCAAGTGTTACATCTAATCTGGAGCAGGTGTTTGATACTATAGATACACCGGTTGATATCAAAAATGAAGAAAATAGCGTAGAATTGTCAGATGTAAAAGGACAGGTTGATTTTGATGATGTGACTTTTGCATATGATGAGGGGGCAAATATCCTGGAGCATTTTGATTTACATGTGAGTCCCGGGGAAACCATTGCACTTGTAGGACCTACAGGAGCGGGAAAGACAACGGTGATTAATATGCTGACACGTTTTTATGATGTAAATGAGGGCGCTGTGAAAATCGATGGAGTAGATGTCCGTGAAGCGACTTTACAATCTTTGCGAAGAGAGGTAGGAGTGCTGATGCAGGACCCGTTTATATTCAAAGGAACGGTGATCGATAATATCCGATATGGCCGACCGGATGCTACTGATGAGGAATGCATCAGGGCAGCAGAGACTATTTTTGCAGATAAATGCATTAACAAATTGAAAAATGGTTATTATCAGGAACTGGAGGAACGGGGAGACGGACTTTCGGCAGGAGAAAAACAGATGATTAGTTTTGCACGAATTATTCTAAAGAATCCTTCGGTCATTATTCTGGATGAAGCCACAAGTTCTATTGATACAGAGACAGAAAATCTCATTCAGAAAGCTCTTGAAGTCATATTGAAGGGAAAAACTGCTTTCATCGTAGCCCACAGATTGTCAACTATCAGGAATGCCGACAGAATTCTATATATAGCTGATAAAGGCATTGCAGAGGAAGGAAATCATAAGGAACTTATGGAGAAGAAAGGTTTGTATTATAAACTGAACTGTTCTATATAGAGAAAGAGGTAACGATGTCTGCGAGAAAGATTACATTATTAAGTTTATATACAGCTTTGGCACTGATTATATTTATGGTGGAGTCGGCTCTTCCGGGGCTGACTCCCCTGCCGTTTATAAAATTAGGTCTGGCCAATGTTATAACATTGATTGTGCTGGTTCTCTATTCACCGAAAGATGCATTGATTGTTTTTTTTATGCGTATTTTACTTGCATCCGTATTTACAGGTCAGATTGTTTATCTTTTGTACAGTTTTGCGGGAGGCATCTTGTGTTTTGCTGCAGATTGTGGAATAAATCATCTGTTAAAAGGAAAATATCTATATATCACCAGTATATTTGGGGCGGTATTTCATAATATTGGGCAACTGGGTATGGCTGTTATTCTTATGGGAACGGGAGTTTTACCATACTTTCCGTATCTTATGATTGCGGGAATTATCACCGGACTTTTCACCGGAATTTTGGCAGAACAGTTGGTAAAACGGGTAAAAAAACTAAAACTCTGATTTTACAATATGTAGTGAAAATCTGAAAAAAATTGCCAATATTGTTGATGAATCGTGAAAAAAAGAATATAATGTAAAAAATATGTTAAAAGAAGATTGATGAAAGGCATAGGTATTATATTAAAATGGACATTTTTAACATACTGAGCTTAGTCGGAGGATTGGCACTGTTCCTTTATGGAATGAATCTTTTAGGGGATTGTCTGGAAAAGTTATCAGGTGGTAAACTGGAACGTATATTGGAGAGACTCACATCGAAGCCTATCATGGCGGTGATTCTGGGAGCCGGCGTCACGGCTGCGATTCAGTCTTCCTCAGCTACTACAGTTATGGTCGTAGGTTTTGTAAATTCCGGTATCATGAAGCTGAGACAGGCTGTATATATTATCATGGGTGCAAATATCGGTACTACGGCAACTTCCTGGATACTTAGTTTGTCAGGTCTGGAAGGAGATAATTTCTTTATTAGAATGTTGAAGCCATCTTCTTTCTCACCGTTACTGGCATTTATCGGTATTCTATTCTTAATGTTTTCCAAAAAGGAGAAGAAACATACGATTGGCGGTCTGCTCATCGGATTTGCTATCTTAATGACAGGAATGGACAGTATGAGTGCTGCAGTAGAACCTTTGAAGGATGTTCCGGGGTTTGCAGATTTGTTTATCATGTTCTCAAATCCGATTCTTGGTATGCTGCTTGGAGCAGTATTGACTGCCATTATTCAAAGTTCTTCGGCTTCCGTTGGTATCTTGCAGGCATTATGTGAAACAGGGGCGGTCACTTATAGTTCGGCCATTCCGATTATTATGGGACAAAATATCGGAACCTGTGTGACGGCATTGATTTCTGCCATCGGAGCAAAGAAAAATGCGAAGAGAGCTGCTTTTGTTCATTTGTATTTTAATTTGCTGGGCACAATAGTATTTATGATTATATTCTATACATTAAATAGTTTTATCGGTTTTTCATTTATGGGTGATGCAGCGAATAAAGCGGGTATCGCTGTGATTCATACGATCTTTAATGTGGTGGCTACGCTGTTATTATTCCCATTTGGAAGAATGCTGGAAAGATTAGCATATCTCACCATCCGCGACAGTGTTAAGGAGAAACAGGAAAAGACAGAAGAAGAAAAGATGAAGGAAACCTTCTTACTCTTGGATGATCGTTTTCTGGATGTTCCAGGTCTGGCAACAACTCACTGCCGGCAGTTAACATCTGATATGGCAGAATTGTCAAAGAAAGCGGTATTTACTTCTCTTGATTTGCTGTTTGATTATGATGAGGAGAAAGCAGCCCAGATTGTTGAGTTGGAGAATATAGTTGACCGGTATGAAGATGAATTAGGGGCTTATATGGTGAAAGTCAGCAGCAAGGATTTGAATGAAGCAGATAGCAAGACTTTATCCATTTTATTACATTCTATCGGTGATTTTGAACGTATTTCCGATCATGCGGTAAATATAGCGGATGCGGCAAAAGAAGTATATGATAAAAAAATATCTTTTTCAGAGGCAGCAGTTGCAGAATTGCGAATTTATATCAAAGCACTTCAGGATATATTGAATATTGCCTGCGAGGCCTTTGAGAAGGAAGATATGAGACTGGCTGTCAAAGTTGAACCTATCGAAGAAGTTATTGACAGTCTGAATATTGAAGTGAAGAAGAGACACATCAATCGTCTGAGAAATGGTGTTTGTACCATTGAGATGGGATTTGTATTTTCTGATGTTACCACAAACTTTGAGAGGATTGCAGACCATTGTTCTAATCTGGCGGTTAGTATTGTTCAGACAAAGAATGATGCGGCCTTTGAATCTCATATTTATCTGGATCAGTTGAAAGAGGAAAATGAAGTTTTCAAAGAAAAGTTCGAAAAATACAAAGAGCGTTATGCGCTGCCTCATTTTGATGGAGAGGATTTACAGTAGAGAGTGCTAAATCAGATTTACCGGCATATAATGATATAAATCTTTTTCTGGGGAACAGTATGAATATTTATATTGTAAAGTCCGGGGATACGATAGATTCGATTGCCGATACTTATGGTATTCCTGTCAACCGAATTATATACATGAACCAATTAGTATATCCATATCGCCTGGCCTTAGGACAGGCGATTTTGCTATCAGAGGAGGAGATAGAACCAGGAAGGAATATTCCTGCCAATGGATTTGCCTATCCTTTTATCAGTCCCTGGGTCTTGGATTCCACCTTACCCTTTCTTGTGGAGTTATCGGTCTTTTCTTATGGATTTTCAGCAGAGGGAGAAATCATACCACCGATTTTATCTCCGGAGTTCATGATAGAAAAGGCATTGGCACAGGGAACAATTCCTACTCTGACTCTCACACCCTTTGGACCGGATGGACAGTTTAATAATTATCTGATTCATGCAGTGCTGACAAACGAACAGGCAAGAAACCGTTTAATCCAAAACCTTAGGGTAACGGTACTGTCTGAGGGATATCAGGGAGTGAATATTGATTTTGAATATATTTTAGCGGAGGATAGGGATTTGTTTACCGGATTTGTCAGGGATGTTACCTATTCCATGAGGGAATTTGGATATCAGACTACTGTGGATCTGGCACCAAAGACGTCTGCAAATCAAAAGGGAGTTCTATATGAGGGAAAGGATTACGGAGGTTTGGGAGCAGCGGCAGATATGGTGTTGTTAATGACTTATGAGTGGGGATATACTTATGGCCCATCCATGGCTGTTGCACCGATTCATAAAGTAAGAGAAGTGCTTGACTATGCAGTGACAGAGATTCCGAGAAATAAAATTAATATGGGGATACCCAATTATGGTTATGACTGGCCGCTGCCTTATGTGAAGGGGGAATCGAAAGCACAAACCATCGGAAATGTGGAGGCGGTCCAGATTGCGATTCAGAATCATGCAGAAATTTTTTATGATGAAATTGCCCAGACTCCATATTTCAGATATGAGAAAAATGGGGTCGGCCATGAGGTGTGGTTTGAGGATGCGAGAAGTATTCTTGCTAAATTAAAGCTTGTGGATGGATATCAAATTCACGGTATTGGATATTGGCAAATTATGCAGTTGTTCCGAACCATATGGCTGTTGCAGCAGAGTAATCTTTGGGAAATAAAAATTATAAAAAAGGAGTAGAGAAATGAAGGTTTTAATTGTTGTAGATATGCAGAATGATTTTATTGATGGTGCTTTGGGTACGAAAGAGGCAGTTGGTATTGTTGAGAATGTAAAGAAGAAGATTGCCGAATATAAGAAAAATGGTGATAGGATTATTTTTACAAGAGATACTCATCAGACAGATTATCTTGAGACAAGGGAAGGAAAGAAACTGCCAGTGGAGCATTGTATCGAGGGAACAAAGGGGTGGCAGATTGCAGAAGGTATAGATGATAAAAGTTGTATACATATTAATAAGCCTAATTTTGGCTGGCCAGGCTGGGCTGATTTTGATATGAAAGAGGCTGAAGAAATAGAGTTAGTAGGTCTTTGTACTGATATTTGTGTCGTATCAAATGCACTGATTTTAAAGGCCGTTTATCCGGAAATTCCTATCAAAGTGGATGCAGGCTGTTGTGCAGGTGTCACACCGGAAAGTCATGACGCAGCACTTGTGACGATGAAGATGTGTCAGGTAGAAGTCATAGGGGAATAAACTTTTGGTCATCCATTAGATCAGCAAGTAGGTTGCAGATGAAAAATACATTGACATTCTCAAATACGAGAATATAATATAGATTTAGAATCGTATATGGGATGGTGATTAAAATGGAAATGACGGAAATTCTGATGAACCCAGTCAGACAAAGAATTTTTCAATATTTATTGATACATGAAAAGGGAACTGTAAAAGAAATGAAAACGGAATTATCTGATATTCCCAATGCAAGTTTATATCGTCATATAAAAATATTGACGGATCATTCTGTTATCACTGTTGTGGAAGAAAACAGAATCCGCGGAACAGTTGAAAGCGTTTATCAGTTAAATAAGGGTGCACTGGAGGTCGACGATGCAGATGGTGCAGGCATTCAGATGGCATTGCTTGGCATTTGTTCTGCATTTGCAAAATATTTTTCCAATGGACAAGCCAATCCACGAAAAGATATGTATATGATGACCAGTTGTACTTTGACGCTGACAGATGATGAATTTGTAAGTTTTCTTGCGGAGCTTAATGAAGTCGCGACAAAATATATGTCAAAACCTGTGACGAAAAAAAGTGTATCCAGACAAATTTCTCTGGTATCATCTCCTGTCAATTCCTAGTACACCGATTTCTAAATAACTACACCAAATAACTGGACTATTTTCCCGATTGCACATAACAAAAAGCCTCGACGTAGCCCGCTACGCCTACGTTTTTTGCCATGCACACTCGAAAAAATATTCTGCGTTATTGGTTTAGTTATTTACGAAACGATGTACTAGTAGAGAGGAATTTTAAAAATTGGTAATGAAATTCAAAAGTCATACATTTTTGTATGAAGAAAAGGAAATTCCTTTAAGTCTGCATATTGCAACGGCGAAATTCGACGGAAATAATCTGCGGTATAGAGATTTGTTTGAGAAGCTGCACACGGCTATCATGGAAAATAAACATTAAAAAGTTTTACAGAGGAGGAAATATAATAATGAATCTGAAAAAAGGAATAAAAACAAGAAGAAGTATTCGGAAATTTACAACAGAGATTGTCTCGGAAATTGATCTGGAGGATGTAGTGGAACTGGCATCTTATTCTCCATCCTGGAAAAATACACAGACACCTCGTTATGTGATTGTGAGAAATAAAGAAATATTAGCTAAAATTGCAAATGAAGGAGTTATGAATTTTGAAAAAAATAAGGAAACGATTTTGGGATGCAGTGCTCTTGTAGTGGTTACAAGTGTAAGTAAACGTTGCGGATATGAAAGAGATGGCTCTTTTACCACAAAGAAGCAGGATAAGTGGGAGATGTTTGATGCGGGAGTGGCCGCTCAGACATTTATGCTGGCAGCCCACGAAAAGGGAATCGGTTCTGTAGTATTAGGTATATTTGACGAAGATTACATTGCACAGATCATACAGCTTGAAGAGGACAGAACGGTTTCTGCCCTGATTGCGGTGGGTTATCCGGCAGAAAAACCGGATGCACCAAAGAGAAAACCATTGAAAGAGCTGGTGAGATTTATTTCATAAAATAGCATTGAAAAACCCAGTCGGTTGTATTATAATAGGGAACGTTTAAAAAAATAGCAACAGGAGAAAAGAAATGAGTTTTGATTTTATACGTAAGTTACCTACTCCGGCAGAGATTAAAGAACAGTACCCTGTGCCGGCAGATATTGCAGCAATGAAAGAAGCAAGAGATCGGGAAATTGCCGATGTGTTTACTGGTAAATCAGATAAATTTTTGATGATTATCGGTCCTTGTTCTGCAGATAATGAAGATGCAGTGATTGATTATATTTCAAGACTGGCAAAGGTTCAGGAAAAAATTAAGGATAAAGTGTTAATTATTCCAAGAATTTATACAAATAAACCAAGAACAACCGGTGAAGGATATAAAGGAATGCTTCATCAGCCGGATCCGGAGAAAAAACCGGATATGCTTGCAGGACTTCTTGCAATTCGTCATTTACATATCAGAGCAATGAAAGAGACTGGATTAACTTCCGCAGATGAAATGCTGTATCCGGATAATTACCGTTATCTTTCCGACATTTTGTCTTATGTAGCTGTTGGTGCACGTTCCGTAGAAGATCAGCAGCATCGTCTGACAGCCAGTGGTATGGATGTGCCATGTGGCATGAAGAATCCTACCAGTGGAACACTTTCTGTTATGATGAATTCCGTCGTGGCAGCACAGATGGGCCATACATTCTTATACAGAGGATGGGAAGTGAAGACAACAGGAAATCCACTTGCACATACTATTTTAAGAGGTTCACAGAATAAAAATGGCCATACGATTCCGAATTATCATTATGAAGATTTAATGCTTCTGCATGAATTATATGCGGAGAAGAATCTGGCAAATCCTGCTGTTATTGTAGATACCAATCACTCTAACTCAGGAAAACAGTATAAGCAGCAGATTCGAATTGCAAAGGATGTACTTCATAGCTGTGGATGTTCGGAGGATATTAAAAAAATAGTCAAAGGTCTGATGGTGGAAAGCTATATAGAAGAAGGAAATCAGAAGATTGGCGAACATGTTTACGGAAAGTCTATCACAGATCCATGTATCGGCTGGGCTGACACAGAGAGATTATTATATGATATTGCAGAATTAGTTTAAAGAGAAAGGGAGTTTTTTACTCCCTTTCTTTTTCTGCGTTATGCAGCCATACCATTTGCTTTAGTCTGAGCAGTAATTTTTTTGTCTGTTTGTAATCTTTTTTGGATAACTGTTGTCTGTAGGTCTGGTTTCCATAAGAAATTTGTTCCAGTTTACAGGCAAGTTCCTCTTTTTCAGAGCCTGTTAAGTTACAAAAACGAGAGAAGTGGTTTTCTATGGCATCTAACTGCTCCTTATGAGAGTGATATTGATGAAAGCCAGGTATCTTTTTTCTGGATTTTCGACAAATATCACAATAAATATTTAAAAGATTTTGCACATGGTGGGATGAATAGTATTTTTTCCATCTTCGGATTAAAAAGATAATGATGATGAATAACAAACATGCTGACACCATGATTTTTATAACAAACGTAATCGTTAAAGCACTTTGTTCCAGTGTTTCTTTTGCAGAAGTGGAATTTTCCGAGTTGGTAGTATTTAGGGAAATATTTGTCACGGAACGGCTGTTTAACATCCGTGAAAGTGTATCCCACAGAGAGGAGGCCGATGTTTCTCCTTCAGAAGAAGGTGGGGTAAATTCTGCAACTCTCCATCCGAAATCTTCATCGAAATATTCTACCCAGGCATGAGCCTGTGAGTCATTGATTTCACAACGAAGAACTCCACTTTCACCCAGCTCGTTATAGCCATCGTAGTAATCTTCATACTTTTTGTCCATTTGCAGAGTTCCATCTTCCATGTCGGTGGAAGATAGAGCATATCCTTCAACATAGCGTGCGGGGATACCGCAGTATCGCAGCATCAATACTGCTGCAGATGCAAAATGAGAGCAGTATCCCTTTCTTGATTTTGTCAGGAAATAGTTGACGAAGTCTTCTTTGCCCGGAGTTTTGCCTGGAGACATGGAATAAGTAAAGTTTTCTGAAAAATAGTCTTGTATTTCAGCAATAGTTTGTTCTGTATCTCCGTTCCCAATCTTTTCTTCTTTACAGATTTTCCGGATAATTTTTTTGTTTTCTTCCGGAATTTCCTTATAAATAGAATCGGGATATAAAGTATAAAATGAAGTCTGTTCCTGATAAGGATAAAATGTATATGAAGTATAATCGGAATCCGAAGACTGTTCCGTTTCCTGAGAAAAATCATCTGTGGAAGTATAGTATGGAAGGTAATCATAGTCTGTACTGGCTCCCACATTTTTTATGCGTAATTGTGCCTTTGAGGAATACTTTTCTCCGTTTTCATAAGCTGCTTTTAAAGTGTGATAGGCATCATCATATTCATATTTTAAATAATGATAAGATTCTAATTCA
The DNA here is from genome assembly GCA_034172985.1 of Lachnospiraceae bacterium. Lineage (GTDB taxonomy): Bacteria > Bacillota > Clostridia > Lachnospirales > Lachnospiraceae > CAG-303. The sequence goes on along the minus strand of JAXFDY010000195.1, from coordinate 26,405 downwards.
TCAACACTCAGCCACTTTCTTCCCTCGTAAGAAATACCTGTGAAACCTTTCAAATAAAGGGTTTCATCGCGATAAGGGACAAATTCGACAATCAGATCTGTCATGTAATCCGGGCGGATGGAATTGATACCGCCCAGTTGTCCGCCACTCATACCGCCGACAGCACTATAGTCATTAAAAAAACCACTGAGTCCAAACATTAAAAATGTAGACATATTTTCGTAAGTAGCTGTCTTGAATTGATTTTCTTTATGCTGTTTCTGGTAAACAGAACTTGGAAATATGAGATTAAGTATTATGATACATAACAGTAAGCATAATATTACCAGTAATGAAAAACAAAATTTCCATCTCATTAATTTCTTTCTTTCATAATTTCGATCCTGTTTTTGCATATATTTACCGGAAAGTACAAGCAAATATCCACTGATCAGGAAAACCTGCCAGATGATGGAGGGTTCCTGATGAATATAAAAGGGGATGCAAAGCAGTGGCAGAGTAAATAAGAGACTGGCAAAAATATTCTTTTTCTCTGCTGCTGCAGTATTTATTAAAATAATAAAAAACACACCGATGAATAAAGTAAATAATGTAGTGGCTTTTGAAACCGAAGTGACGACAATCTTGTATTCCTGATAATTGGAAGTATTTAAGTAGGTGCTCATGTCATCCACTACCGTATTTACAATCGTATAAAATCCGGCATTCAGATAAGAACCGTATTTCATGACATTGGATACAAATAATATAAAAAGAATCAGATAGAACACAATTCTGTAAAAAGATTTAAAATGACATTCTATGGCAAATATGACAGATAAAAGGGAAAAAACAAGCAGTACTATCGGCAAGTCATAAGAAATCTCAAATGCTGATAAAAATCCGCAAAGAGTACCTGTCAGAAGAAGAAAATTCATAATGGCATCAGGTACATATCGAATGATTAAGAATTTTATATTTTGTTTTAGTTTCATAACTGACACCTCATTCCTGATTCATAATCACAAAGTTTTCTTCCGGTGTTAATACTTCCTCTAAAAGATGTTTCTGGTGATAAGTTTTTTCGGATACAATGTCCTGAAAGAGTTCCTCAGCCATATTCTCATTGGCAATCATACGGGTGCAAAGCTGATTGCTATCGACACTCCAGAAACCCACGGTAATCTGATAGTGAAGGCTGAGAAAATAAAGAATCGTATGATAAAAACAATCCAAAAGGAGATTGATGGAGTTTTGACCATTTACAGTCTCATTGTACAATTCTATGGCAAGAGAAATCTGCCCACCCTGTTGGCTTTCAAATTCCTTAACCATCAGACGATTACATTTACTGGAAAGTTTCCAATGAATATGGCTGATCCTGTCACCGGGAATATATTCCCGGATCTGAAATAGTTCCGGACTGTCAGAACCTTTTTTCTGAAAATCTTTTTGAAAGACGGATGTTTCCAGAATGTCCTCTGCATTCGGCTGAGGTACATAAAGGGAAGTGTTATTTATATGAACGTCCTTTTTTAGAGTTACGAATCCAAAAAAATCTGTAAGATGTACTTCTGAAATATGCACAAGTACCTGCCCACAATCTTTATGGCAAATGGTGTAAGGAATCATGATTGATTCACGAGGCAGAAGAATACAGTCACGTTTTCGAATCGAACTGTGCTCTTCGAGTCTTTTACATTTTTTTATTCCCCAAATCCGGCTTGGACGATAATGTTTGCGGGTGAAAATACGGGTCTGGTTCAGAAAGGAGTTTTCCTCCGAAATATCTGCCGTCAGGTGAAAAAGAGGAAAAAACTGGTGATTTGTTATTTTGATATCTACTATATTTGGTGTGCCATATGGCAGTACTGAATAGTGCCCATGAAGAGAAACGGTGAGAGTTCTTAAACCAAGAAAAGCACAAATTCCACTTAATAGCGGAAGACACAGAAGAATGATGAAAAATATCATAGTAAGATAACTGTGAAAAAACCACAGGCATACCAAATCCGTTCCCAAAAGAATCAGATAGCGGATACAACTGGTTAGATGAATTTTTTCAAAAGCAATGTGAAACATAACGCACTCCTTGTTTATCTCGGTTTATCAGCTGTCATTGGCATAGGTAGAGAGGAAGGAATTGAACTTAAAATTTCTTTTGCTGATTTTCCCAGTGCTTTTCCCTGACTGCTTAATTTTACTCGGTGGCCCATTACATCCGGATAGACAAAAACCACATCCTTGGGGGTGACGAAATCCCTTCCATTCATCACAGCCATTCCTTTGGAGAGGTTTAACAATGCAAGGGAAGAACGGGGACTTCCGCCTAAAGAAAAACGCTCGTCCGTTCTGGTTATTTCGGTTAAGGTTACAATGTATTCATATATGGAATCATGGACAAAAACTTTCTCGACCTCTTTTTGGATGGCAATTAAATCTTCTTTATGAAGAATTGGTTCCGTAGCAGCCAGCAGGGCGGAAGTATTATTTTTTAAAATATCGATAGCATCTGAATGACAAGGATATCCAAGAGACATACAGATCATAAAACGGTCAAGCTGGGACTCCGGAAGCATCTGGGTACCTGATGAACCAATCGGGTTTTCTGTGGCAATCACAATAAAAGGGTCCGGAAGGGAATGGGTGATTCCGTCTACGGTTACCCTTTTTTCTTCCATGATTTCCAACAGCGCAGACTGGGTTTTCGGAGAAGTACGGTTGATTTCATCTGCCAGCAGAAGATTTGTCATGGCAGCACCTTCTTTATATTCAAATTCATTTGTTTTGTTATTATACATGGAAAAACCGGTAATATCACTTGGAAGAACATCAGGAGTAAACTGAATTCGTTTATAATCCAGATTCATGACACGGGAAATAGCCAGTGCAAGGGTGGTTTTTCCTACACCGGGAATATCCTCTAATAAGATATTCCCACCACAAAAAATTGCAGCCAGAACTTTTTTTATCAGCTCATCTTTTCCTCTTACGATTTGATTTATTTCTTCATTTATAGCCATTATTTTTGGGTTCATGTTATTACCTCCGTAATTTACATATTATGACGGGTTTCGCAAACACCTATTACATTATTTATAGAAGTATTACACTTTTGAACTTTATCATACCATATCATAGAAAAAAATACTATCGGAAAATAGACAGGGATTTTACTTATAATTAACTTTAGGTGGCTTTTGGATTTAACCTGGTGGAAATATATTATAGATGTTCAGATAGAAAGAATAAATTTTAAGAAGAGAATCAGAATGGAGGACTTAACACATGAGAAAGTCAAGAACAATAGTAGCTGCTATGTTAGTAGCTGCAACATTAGTTACAGGGTTAACAGGATGCGGTCAAGATTCAGGCAGTGAGGGAAAGGCAGCAAATGATAATATTACAGTTATCACGAGAGAATCCGGTTCGGGAACAAGAGGAGCTTTCATTGAACTGTTTGGAATTGAAGAAAAAGATGCTGATGGAAATAAAGTTGATAATACCATTGCAACAGCAGAGGAAACGAACAGTACAGCAGTTATGATTACTTCTGTTGAAGGCAATGAAAGTGCAATTGGATATATTTCTCTGGGAGCATTAAAAGATTCTGTAAAGGCATTAAAGGTTGACGGAGTGGAAGCTACAACAGATAATGTAAAATCAGGTTCGTATAAGGTAGCAAGACCATTCAATGTAGCAACCAAAGAGGATGCAAGTGATGCGGCGAAAGAATTTATAAACTACATCATGAGCAAAGAGGGACAGGAAGTTATCAATGAAGCAGGTTATATCGGTTCTGACGATGCGGAAGCTTATGTTAAAACAGAAGGTATTTCAGGTAAAGTTGTAGTAGGTGGTTCAAGCTCAGTGTCTCCAGTTATGGAAAAGTTAATCGAAGCATATGAAAAAGTTAACTCTGATATTGAAATTGAGTTGCAGCAGTCAGATTCAACAACAGGTATGACAAATGCGATTGCAGGAACATATGATATCGGTATGGCTTCAAGAGAACTGAAAGACGAAGAAGCTGCAGAATTGACAGGAACAACAATTGCTATGGATGGTATTGCAGTTATTGTAAATAAGTCAAATGATATTGATGAAATCACATCAGATCAGGTAAAGAACATCTATACAGGTAAGACTTCAAAATGGTCAGAAGTTAAGTAAAGAAACGGGAATAGGATAATTTATGAAAAATGTGAAAGAAATAATAATGAAATACATATTTTTGGCTGCAGCTTGTATGTCTATTGTGGCAGTGGCGTTGATTTGTATTTTCCTTTTTGCAAATGGTATTCCTACCATTTTTGAAATCGGACCTTTGAAATTTCTGCTGGGAAAAGAATGGAAACCATTAAGTAATATCTTTGGAATTTTTCCGATGATTTTAGGCAGTATTTATGTGACAGCTGGGGCAATGGTGATCGGTATTCCTATAGGTGTTTTGACAGCGATTTTTATGTCAAGATTCTGCAACCGGAAGATTTATCGTTTTATCAAGCCTGCCATAGAACTTTTGGCAGGCATCCCATCAATCGTATACGGCTTTTTCGGACTGGTGGTTATCGTACCAATCATTCAGGATTTGTATGGAGGAAGCGGAAAAGGTATTCTGGCAGCTTCCATCCTGTTGGGAATTATGATTTTGCCAACGATTATCAATGTCACAGAAGCATCCTTGAATGCAGTGCCGGCCAGTTATTATGAAGGATCGCTTGCGTTGGGAGCGACGCATGAAAGAAGTGTTTTCTGCGTCATTGTTCCGGCTGCAAAATCAGGAGTTCTTTCAGCAATTATTTTGGGCGTAGGGCGTGCTATTGGAGAAACTATGGCGTTAATTATGGTAGCAGGTAATTCGGCAGCAATTCCGGAAAGTATGTTATCCAGTGTCCGGACACTCACATCTAATATCGTAATGGAAATGGGATATGCCGCAGGACTTCACAGAGAGGCTTTAATTGCTACAGCAGTTGTATTATTTGTATTTATTCTTATTATTGACTTCACATTTTCAGTCGTAAAGAATAAGGCAACGAAACAGCAGTAGGAGGTTAAGAATGGAAAAATTAAAAATGGATTTTAAATATCATAAACTTTCTCTGCTGATTCGACTGATTGTAAATATTGCAGCAATACTGACTGTAGGCGCTTTGATTGCAATTGTCGTTTATATTCTGGCAAAGGGAATTCCGAATATTTCTCCGAAAATGTTTGAACCGAAATATACAAGTGAGAATGCATCGGTTGTACCGGCTTTAATTAATACTTTGATTACTGTAGTGGTGACACTTGTCATTGCAGTGCCAATCGGTATTTTTTCTGCGATTTATATGGCAGAATATGCGAAAAGAGGAAATAAACTGGTTAAAGTTGTCCGCCTGATGGCAGAGACTCTTTCCGGAATTCCATCTATCGTTTTTGGCTTATTTGGATATTTGTTTTTTGTAGTGGCATGTAAGTTTGATTATTCCTTATTGGCAGGCTCTCTTACATTGGCGATTATGGTACTTCCAACGATTATGACTACCACGGAAGAGGCTCTTACATCGATTCCGGATTCGTATCGCGAAGGAAGTTTTGGACTTGGAGCTGGTAAACTCAGAACTGTATTCCGGGTAATTTTACCGTCCGCTGTTCCTGGGATTCTTGCGGGCGTAATCCTTTCTGTAGGAAGAATTATCGGTGAAACTGCGGCATTGATTTATACTGCAGGTTCTGTGGCAAAAGTTCCGGATAGTCTGATGGGTTCAGGAAGAACATTGGCAGTTCATATGTATGTGTTATTTAATGAAGGATTATCTATGGAACAGGCATATGGTACAGCAGTAGTTTTGCTGGTGTTAGTGTTAGTAGTGAATTTGTTATCTAATCTGGCAGCAAGCTGTCTGGTTAAGAAAAATAATCAGTAAGAGGAGAGACGATATGGGCGATAAGTTTACAATCAAGGATATGAATCTTCATTATGGAGATTTTCATGCACTTAAAAATATTAATCTAAATATAAAAGCAAATGAAGTGACAGCATTTATCGGGCCATCCGGTTGCGGTAAGAGCACACTCTTAAAGTCATTAAACAGAATGAATGATTTGGTAGAAGGATGTTCTATTACTGGGGATGTGCGTCTTGATGGAGAAGATATTTTCAGTAAAAACATGGATGTAAATATTTTGAGAAAACGGGTAGGTATGGTTTTTCAAAAAGCAAATCCGTTTCCAATGAGTGTTTATGATAATATTGCATACGGACCGAGAACTCATGGGATACACAATAAAGCACAGTTGGATCAGATTGTGGAAGAATCTCTCAGGGATGCTGCTATCTGGGATGAATTGAAAGACAGACTGAAAAAATCAGCATTGGGTCTTTCCGGCGGGCAGCAGCAGAGATTGTGTATTGCGAGAGCCCTGGCAGTTAAGCCGGAAGTACTTCTGATGGATGAGCCTACCAGTGCCCTGGATCCTATTTCTACTTCAAAGATAGAAGATCTTACATTGAAACTGAAAGATGACTATACAATTATTATCGTTACGCACAATATGCAGCAGGCAACCAGAGTTGCCGATACTACAGCCTTCTTCCTTCTCGGTGAGGTGATTGAGACTGGTGCTACAGAGCAGATTTTCTCTATGCCTAAAAATAAGAAGACAGAAGATTATATCACAGGACGTTTTGGTTAAAAATATACATATATTTAACAAAAGTCTGCTTTTACAATTAACAATAAAAAGTTAATATTTATGATGTGAGATAAATCACAATATATGTTTTATGCCACCGGTTACACCTGTACTTTTCCCGCCGGTGGCATTTTTGTATTTTTTACTTGTAAAAGCTGTCATAATGAAGTAAAATAAAGAAAATAAACTATGTATACTGCCGGGTAGGCGGAATGAGAGGAAATAATGACAGAACAGGAATTTATAAAAAAATTGCCAACAATTGATAATTATTATGCGATCTTTTGTGATTACACCAAAATGCCTTATGCAGAATGTGACGAAGTAACTTATGATGACAAGGCGTTTATTTTTTTGAATGAGGCAGATGCAAAAACATTTGTTGATTCTTACAAAGAAGATAAGATGCTATTATCTGTCAGAGTATTTACAAGAAGTCAGATACTGGGATATCTTTCGTCTCTCATTATGGATGGAATCAATATGGTGAGTTTTCGCGGTGAAGAGGAATATAATATTCAACTGGACAAGATTATCAAGAAGAAAGAGCCGGATGGAAACGGACCTCAGCCAGTGGAAAATCCTACTTTGAAGATCAGCATGATGTATTTTATGCAGGCAGTAAGGACTGCTGAGACAAATGAAGAAAAAATGATTGTCAGACAGTTTGAAGAAGAAATGATGGTAAATATTGCCAGAGCACGTTATCTTGTGCCATCAAAAGAAATCGGGGAAGAGGACGAAGAAGGAAATAAGAAAGTTGCATTTTTACAGGTGAAAAGTAATAATGGAGAAGTGTTTATCCCTGCTTTTACTGATATCAATGAATTTACTGCTTTTTCTTCCCAGGAGGGAACCACGAAATTTATGATTCTTGACTTTGATAAAATCAAGACTGTAAAGATGCCGGGATTAAATGGATTTATTATCAATCCGGGTACAATCGGTGTGCTTTTGAACGAGCAGCATATTAATGCTATCGACCAGAGATTTTGTCAAAACATATCGGAATAGTTTAACTTATATTTTACATATGACTGATGTCTCTTTAACTTCTTTGAGCTATATTATATTTGCTGATAGAGAAAATGCCAGTAGCAGAGATATGGCGGATAGAAGGAGAAAAGATGAGAAACAGATTTGATGATATGCTGGATGAATTGAATGTGGAGCTGATCAAGATGGGAGCTTTGTGTGAAGATGCCATCACAACTGCAATTAAGTCCATCCAGGAGGATGAAACTTTATATGAGAAGGTTGTAGGACTTGAGAATGAAATCAATGAAAAAGAGAGAGCGATTGAGGCCATGTGCATGCGGATGCTTCTGATGCAGCAGCCGGTTGCTACAGATTTGCGGGAAGTATCTTCTGCTCTGAAAATGATTTCGGATATGGAGCGAATCGGTGATCAGGCGCTAGATATCGCAGAAATGTCCAAATACCTGAGACATGTTACTGTCAAGATGGAAGATCTGGAAAAAATGGCTAAGGCTACAGCCGGTATGGTTACGGAGAGTATCGATTCTTTTGTGAAGCATGATTTGGAGCTTGCAAGAATTGTGGAAAAACGTGACGACGAAGTGGATGATTTGTTCTACAGAATTAAGAAGGAAATTATAGAGATGATAGGAGCAAATCAGGTAGACGGAGAATATTTGACGGATGTATTAATGGTCGCAAAATATTTTGAACGTATTGCAGATCATGCAACAAATATCGTGGAGTGGGTGGCCTATTCCATAACAGGTGTCCACGAAAAATGTCAATAAGAAAAAGAGGAAAATAATATGATATATCTGGTTGAAGATGAAAAAAATATCCGAGACCTGGTAGTATATACACTCAACAGTGCAGGACTTGAGACAAGTGGTTTCGAACAGGCTTCTGATTTTTGGAAGGCTGTTGAGAACAGTGTTCCAAGTCTTTTGCTGTTGGATATTATGCTGCCGGATGAGGATGGATTAAGTGTATTAAAAAAGATAAGAAGTGATAAGAAATTAAAAAAGATTCCTGTAATTCTGCTCACTGCAAAGGGAAGCGAGTATGATAAGGTAATCGGTCTGGATGCCGGAGCTGACGATTATATATCCAAACCTTTCGGCATGATGGAATTAATCGCAAGAGTGAAAGCAATGTTGCGACGTACCGTTCCGGAACAAATGGATACGGATTATGAAATTGGAAATTTGTATGTAAGTCCTTCCAGACATATTGTCAAGGTGGATGGCAAAGAGGTAGCACTTACCTACAAGGAGTTTGAGCTTTTAAATTATTTTCTGGATAATATGGATATGGTGCTGACGAGAGATAAAATATTATCGAAAATATGGGGATATAATTTTGATGGAGAGACTAGAACGGTGGATGTCCATGTGCGTACCCTTCGCCAGAAGCTTGGATCAGCAGGTGATATTATTGAAACCATCAGAGGCGTCGGCTATAAAATCAGTAGGAAGTAGAAGGTAACGATATGAGAGCAAAAATCTTTCGAAGTATGAGCCTGATAACATTATTTTCTATTATTGTTGTTGCATTAGTATCAACGATGATGGATTACCGGAATTTCGAAAAGCGGATGAAAGGTGACGTAGAAAATATTACAGCACTGATTCGACGTTCCGTAGAAAAAGAAGGTGTAGATTTTCTGAGAGAGATGGATAACCAGTCGGAATATCGAATTACCTATATTTCCCAGGAGGGAGATGTGTTGTACGATAGTCAGGTGGACAATGATGAATGGGATGAGATGAATAATCATCTTGACCGCCCGGAAGTGCAGCAGGCTATAAAAGAAGGAGTAGGACGTACCGACCGCTGGTCTCATACTCTTTCTGAGAAAACTTATTATTATGCGGAAAAGATGGGGGATGGTTCTATCCTGAGGGTAGCCATGGCAGATAAATCACAGATGACGCTGCTATTGGAATTGCTGCCGGAACTGATTTTAATCACATTGATTATGGTGATTTTTGCATTTTTGATTTCGCGCCATCAGACAAAAAAAATCGTGGAACCTATTAATCAGATTAATTTTGATGACAGTGAAGAAAGTTCTCTTGTATATGAAGAATTGTATCCTTTTATACAAAAAATCAGAAAACAGAAAGAATTAATTGAAAAGCAGATTAAAGATATCAGATCCTCAAAAGGAGAATTCGAGACAATTACGGAAAATATGAGTGAAGGTCTGATTGTGATTGATAAACATGAGAATGTACTTTCTTATAACAAGAGTGCGATGGAACTGCTGGAATTAACGGCTAATCCGGAAAGATTTCATAGTTTTGTGGCATTCTGCAGAAATGAAACGATCATCCGGCAGGTGGAAATGGCTATGAAAGGTGAACGGACACAAAACATGATTCATATCGGTCAGAAGGTGAATCAGGTAACTGCCAGTCCTGTTGTGATAGATGGAAAAGTAAATGGTGTCGTTGTTGTAGTGATTGATGAGACAGAAAAAGAATTAAGGGATGAGCTTCGCCGGGAATTTTCGGCAAATGTGTCCCATGAGCTGAAAACACCATTGACATCTATTTCTGGCTATGCGGAAATCATGGAATCCGGCATGGTCAAAGATGAAGATATGATTAAATTTTCGGGGATTATTCATGCTGAGGCAATGAGATTGATTAGTCTGGTGGAGGATATCATAAAAATTTCAAGACTCGATGAAAATCAGGTGGATTTGGAACAGGAAGATGTAAAATTAAACGAACTGGTTACCCAGAACATGCATTATCTGAAAGGTATGGCAGATAAAAAGAATGTGAGTATGGTCCAGATTGGTTCAGAATGTATCATACATGGAGTGCGTCAGATTTTAGATGAGATGGTTCACAATCTGATGGAAAATGCCATTAAGTATAATAAGGATGGTGGAAATGTTATTGTATCCGTAGACTCACAGCTCAATCAGTTAAGTCAGGAGCAAATGGTAGTTCTGACGGTGAAGGATAGTGGGATCGGTATTCCGGCTTCAGATCTTGAACGGGTGTTTGAACGCTTTTACCGCGTAGATAAAAGCCATTCGAAAGCAATTGGGGGAACCGGACTTGGACTTTCGATTGTTAAACATGGTGCAATTTATCATGACGCTAAAATCCAGGTGGAGAGTGAAGTGGGAAAGGGAACCACAATCAGCATTATCTTTCATGGAGTAAATAAATCATAAATGCAATGGAAAAAGGATTCGGTTTGTCCTGGACAACCGAATCCTTTTTTTGCCCCTCACATTATTCTATAGTTTTGCACTTTCCGGTAAAAGTTTGGCTTTTGACAGTGCCGCCCGGACAGAAAGAGCGATAAAATATGCGATAATCACTGAAACAATATCTTTCGGCAGATATGGCAGTGAGACAAGAAGAAAGCTTTTTGCTACACTGGAATGATACACGATGGAAAATTGTACAATACCGGCAAAATGGCAGATGAGAAGACCTGCGATACCGGCAAGTATGGCAATCAGTGCTTTGCATGCGTTGCTTTCAGCTTTTTTCGACAGTTTTAATCCGAATCCGCAGCAAAAAGACAGGGCAAGGAATCCGAAAATAAAACCGCCGGTAGGACCGAATAAAACAGATGGTCCGGCCATAAATTTGTTAAACACCGGAATGCCTACAAGTCCAAGCAGAATATAGATAAAAGTAACACCGGTTCCTAATTTGTAACAGAGCAGATATCCTATGAAAGACATTGCAAAGGTCTGAAGTGTGGCAGGTACGCCAAACAGCTCAAAGCCAATCGGAAGAGCTGAGATAATAGAAACAAGTGCGGTAAAAATACCAACAAGTACGATAGATTCAACAGAAATTTTTGATTTCGTCATAATAAGCCTCGCTTTCGTATAAAATTATTTCGCAGATAATATACTGCAAAAGAAATGAATTGTCAACTATAAAAAAATAAAGGTTGACAATTTGGATTATGAAAATTTTATTTGATGAGATGAAAAATAGTTGCTATAATAAGAAAACAAAAGTTTGAAAGGGTGTCTGTTTTGAAAGTTCAGTTATTTCCGACCATAAGAAATTATAAATTAGAATATTTGAGAAAGGACGTTTTTGCGGGATTGATTATTGCAGCCATGTCGATTCCGATTTCTATGGGATATGCGGAAGTTTCAGGGCTGCCTGCTGTATATGGATTATATGGTTCAATCCTTCCGATTCTCTTTTTTGCCATGTTCTCTACTTCCCGCCAGTTTATTTTCGGAGTGGACGCAGCTCCTGCAGCTATTGCAGGGGGAATGTTGGTGACCATGGGCATCAGTGGGGGTTCAGAAGATGCCATGCAGGTAGTTCCTGTTGTGGCATTGATGACAGGGGTATTCCTATTGGTTTTTTATTTTTTGAACGCGGGAAAAGTACTGAGTTATATATCTACACCGGTGATGGGTGGATTTATCAGTGGTATTGCTGTTACTATTATCATGATGCAGATACCAAAGCTCATGGGCGGAAAAGCGGGACAGGGGGAACTCTTTGAACTGATGAAATCAATGATTGAGGCAGGGACTAAGATAAATTTTTTGTCGCTGGCTCTGGGGTTGGGAACGTTAGCTGTGATTTTGACTTTAAAAAAATTATGTCCCAAATTTCCAATGGCGATTGTGGCTATGTTTGCAGGAGCTCTGTTGGAGAAAATGTTTCATATCAGCCGGTATGGGGTAAAACTATTGGCGGCAGTAGAACCGGGATTGCCCAATTTATCATTTCCGGATTTGCTATCTGTGGATCTTACGCAGGTAATGGGAACCAGTCTTACGATTGCGGTAGTTGTGATGGCACAGACTTTACTGGCTGAAAATAATTTTGCATTTAAAAATGGATATAAATTAAAAGAAAATCAGGAGATACTGGCATGTGCCATGGGAAATCTGGCAAGTGCAGTCATCGGTTCCTGTCCGGTAAATGGAAGCGTGGCAAGAACAGCTATGGGAGAACAGTATGGAGGAAAGACTCAGATGATGTCTCTGGTAGCAGGATTTACGATGCTTTGTCTGTTGCTTTTCGGAACAGGGTTTATCGGATATCTCCCGGTTCCGGTGCTTACTGCCATCGTGATTTCGGCATTGATGAGTGTTGTACAGTTTTCCCTGGCAAAAAGACTGCTTCGGGTTAACAGGAATGAATTTTTTATTTTCCTTGGAGCATTTTTTGGAGTATTAATCTTCGGAACATTGAATGGTGTTGTCATCGGTATTGTTTTATCGTTTGTAAATGTAGTACTCAGTGCAGCAAAGCCATCCCGTTCATTTCTCGGCATTGTTCCGGGCCATGAAGGTTTCTATGATATGGAGAGAAATATTCATGCGAAACCGGTTAAACATACCATTATCTATAAGTTTAATGGAAATTTGTTCTTTGCAAATATAAATGTATTTATCAATGAATTGGAAAGCCATATTCATGATGGCGTGGAGAATGTGATTGTAGATGCTTCAGGCATCAACAGTATTGATATTACTGCAGCGGATCATATTCAGGCATTTGAAAAAAGACTGAGAGACAGAAACATAAAATTTTATTTTACAGAACATACTGCAGATGTGAATGATCAGCTCCGTAAGCTCGGTCTGGGTGAACTGATTGAGCATGGTGTTGTGCGTCGGACTGTGACCATTGCGTTAAAAGAAATCGGATATGAGAAGCCATATCCGCTGGAAGGGATTGAAGATGACGTACTTTTAAAACTTCCTATGACGGATGGAGAGGAACATGATTCCCTGCAGGAATTTATATGGGCCTTTGGAAAAGATTCCGGTAAGCAGATGGAGAAAATTGTCCAGAGAATTATGAATTCTATAGATATACAGGAGTTTGAAAAGATAACAGAGGAAAATCTGGGCAAGATGGCAATGTTTTGGAAAAAATTCAGTACCTTTGACGAGGATGAGCTTCTGGAACGACTGGAGATGCACCTGCAGGAGATTGCAGAGAGACTTCATATTAGTGAGATAGAGATTGTAGAAAAGATTGAACTTCGAAAAAAAGAATTAAAAGAAGCATTGAACAGACAAAATCCAAAAGCATATCAGCGTCTGCATGAATATGAAGATAAGCTTGAGATCCAGTTTATGAAGGAACATCCGAAAGAATATCGTCATATGAAAGAATTGCGCGAAAAGGAATTGAAACGATTGGAGGAGAAAAGTGATTTTGGAAAAAAGTAAAGCAGAAGAATTATTGAAAATTGCATTTGAACAGACAAAATCTGCATATGCACCATATTCACATTTTCATGTGGGTGCGGCACTGCTTGGGGAAAGCGGTCATGTTTATGATGGCTGTAATGTGGAGAATGGTTCTTATGGAGCAGGTATCTGTGCAGAGAGAAATGTCATTTGTCATGCCATCTCATGTGGAGAGAGAACATTCCGGGCCATAGCTGTGGTGGGAGGAAATGTAAAAGAGGATGGAACTATTGATATAAGAGATTATTGTTTTCCCTGTGGCATCTGCCGACAGGTCATGCAGGAATTTTGTGGGAAAGATTTCGAGGTGATACTTACGGATTCGGCAGATTGGAACAGGGGACGGTTGAAAATACTCAAATTAGAGGAGCTTTTACCTTATGCTTTCTCACTTTTTTCTTGATTTTTTTATACTAGTATGATAAACTATTATAAATTTTGGGCAAAAGCCTGTTATTGAAGGAGGATTTAGTGATGAAACACATAAAGACATTAAACACAAGAAACTTACAGAATACTATGGTTAGTGGTGGATGTGGCGAATGCCAGACTTCCTGTCAGTCAGCCTGCAAGACATCTTGTACAGTAGGTAACCAGAGCTGTGAAAATGCTAAGAAATAGTTACATGGTATAAAATTTATATGGACATTATTACATAGGCAGCGGTTAGCCGCTGCCTATCATATGTGAAAGGGGTATTATTTTGATTCACAGGTATAAAAATAATGGATATAACATCGTGCTGGATGTAAACAGCGGTTCTGTTCATGTGGTGGATGACGTGACCTATGATGTAATTCCGTTATTTGAAGAAAAAAGAACAAAAGATGATATTGTCGATGCCTTGAAAGATAAATATGCGGCTTCCGATATTCGGGAAGCAGTGGAAGAAGTTGAGGAATTAAAACGACAGGGCTCTCTGTTTACAGAAGACGTATATCGTCAGTATATCAAAGATTTTAAACAGAGAAAAACTGTAGTTAAGGCAATGTGTCTGCATATTGCCCATGATTGTAATCTTGCCTGTAAATATTGCTTTGCAGAAGAAGGAGAATATCATGGACGAAGAGCTCTTATGAGCTTTGAAGTCGGAAAAAAGGCGCTGGATTTCTTAATCGCTAATTCTGGAAACAGAGTAAATCTGGATGTGGATTTCTTCGGAGGCGAGCCGCTAATGAACTGGGATATTGTAAAACGACTGGTAGAATATGGCCGCTCCAAGGAAGAAGAATTTCACAAGAAATTCCGCTTTACCCTTACAACAAACGGTGTACTGTTAAATGACGAGATTATGGAATTTGCCAATAAAGAGATGGCCAATGTAGTGCTGAGTCTGGACGGGCGAAAGGAAGTCAATGATGAAATGCGTCCTTTCCGGAACGGCAAGGGAAGTTATGACCTGATTGTTCCGAAATTCCAGAAATTTGCAAAACAGAGGGATGAATTGGGATTAAGCTATTATGTGAGAGGTACTTTCACAAGAGATAATCTCGATTTCTCAGAAGACATTAAACATTATGCAGATTTGGGATTTAAGCATATGTCGATTGAACCGGTAGTTGGTCAGCCGGAGGAACCATACGCCATCCGGGAAGAAGATTTGCCGAAAATCATGGAAGAATATGATAAGCTGGCAGTGGAATTGCTGAAAAGGGAGAAAGAGGGAAGAGGTGTGAATTTCTTCCACTTTATGATAGATTTGGAACAGGGACCATGTGTTGCAAAAAGATTATCTGGATGTGGTTCGGGTACAGAATATCTGGCGGTCACTCCATGGGGCGACTTTTATCCATGTCATCAGTTCGTGGGAAATGAAGAATTCCTTATGGGAAATGTAGATGAAGGAATTACTCGCCCGGATCTGCAGAACGAATTTAAACTTTGCAATGTCTATGCGAAACCAAAATGCAGCCAGTGTTTTGCCAGATATTATTGCAGTGGCGGATGTGCGGCAAATGCATTCCAGTTTCATGGAAGTATCACGGATGCGTATGATATCGGATGTGAGATGCAGAAAAAAAGAGTGGAATGTGCAATTATGATGAAAGCTGCCAAGGCAGATGAAAATTAAAATATTTATGGAGGAAATACTAAAATGAAAAAGAAACAGAAAAGTATTGTGCTTTTCCTTGTAAGCTTAGTAGTACTTGTATTACTTGCTTTGGTTCTTGTATTCGGTGTAACCATCGGAGGAAAAGAAAAGGGAAGTGCAAGAAACATTATTCTGGGCCTTGACTTAAAGGGTGGTGTAAGTATTACTTACGAAGCTGTAGGTGACTACACGGAAGCTGATATGAAGGATACCCTGAATAAGTTAAAGCTTAGAGCAGAAGAATTCAGTGCAGAATCAGATGTCTACATGGAAGGTGATAACAGAATCACAGTTGATATTCCGGGACAGAGTGATGCAGATGAAGTGCTGGAAAAGCTTGGTAAACCAGGTTCCCTGTCTTTTGTTACAGATTATAATACTGACAGTGAAAAAGTATGGGTGGAAGGTTCACAGGTAGCAGATGCTCAGCCGGGAGTTCGTACCGATGAACAGACAGGAAAGAAAGAGTATATTGTTAATTTTGAATTTAACAGCGAAGGTGCAGAGAGCTTTGCAGAAGCAACTTCACAGAATATCAATAATATTATTTATATTGTATATGATGGAGAGGTGGTAAGCAGTCCAAGAGTAAATGAGGCAATTACCGGAGGAACAGGAGAAATCAGCGGTATGGCATCTTATGAGGAAGCGGAAGATTTGGCTTCCATGATTCGTATCGGTTCCCTGAAGGTTGAATTAAAGGATATTACACATAAAGTCGTTGGTGCAAGACTGGGTTCTGACGCTGTAAGTACAAGTTTGCTGGCTGGTATCTTAGGTGTGCTGGTGATCATTATTTTCATGACTTTCATGTATCGCGTGCCAGGGGTAGCGGCAGGTATTGCAATGATTTTCTATGTAGAAGCCAGCCTGATCTGCTTAAACGGATTTGATCTTACCCTGACCTTATCAGGTATTGCCGGTGTCATTCTTTCGATTGGTATGGCAGTCGATGCAAATATTATTATAAATACCCGTATAAAGGAAGAAATTGCATCAGGGAAATCTATTGAGAATGCTATTGACACAGGATTTAAGAAAGCCAGTTCTGCTATCGTAGATGGTAACGTTACAACGCTCATTGCCTGTGTGGTACTTATGGTACTTACTTCAGGTACAATCAAAGGATTTGCACAGACACTGGCCATCGGAACTATTCTTTCTATCTTTACAGCACTTGTAGTATCCAGATTCTATGTAAAAGTACTGTATAATATGGGAATGGACAAGCAGGGTATGTATGGTGTCCAGAAAGAGAGAAAGACATTAAATATCATTCAGAAGAGAGTGATTTCTTTTGTAGTTGTTTTAGCTATTATCGCCACCGGATTGGTTGGTTTGTTAGTAAATAAGTCAGGAAATATTGACGGAAGAAACAGTGCCCTGAATTATAGTGTGGAATTCCAGGGTGGTATTAACTTGACAGTGAATTTCGATAAAAAATATTCCACAGATGAATTTAATAAAGAAATTCTTCCGGCTATTAAGGAAATCACAAATGATGCAGAAGCTGTTGCAAATGAAGTGGTTGGTTCCAATGAGTTTTCTGTCAAGATAAAAGAAGTAGATGATACTGTTCTTAATTCTCTGAATGAGAAACTGACTTCTGAATATGGAGCAACAGATTTCGGCTATAGTACAATTGGTTCTACATTAAGTACGGAAATGAGAAAAAATGCGGTTATTTCCGTTTTGGTAGCACTTGTATGTATGCTTATTTACATTTTCGTAAGATTCAGGGATATGAAGTTTGCAATCAGTGCAGTTATCACACTTGCCTGTGACGTACTTATTGTATTTACGTTCTATTCACTCTCTTATACATCAGTTGGAAATACCTTTATTGCATGTATGCTTACGATACTTGGTTATTCCATTAATGCAACAATCGTTATCTTTGACCGTGTCAGAGAACATCTGAAATCAGAGAAGAATCCGGAATTGCTGGAATTAGGAAACAGAAGTATTACACAGACCATGTCAAGAACGATTTATACTTCACTCACTTCCTTTATAACGATTTTCTTCCTGTATATTCTGGGTGTAAGCTCATTAAAAGAATTTGCGGCTCCTCTGATGGTAGGTATTATCGGAGGCATGTTCACGAATATGTTTATTCCATGTGCTCTCTGGTATATGATGAATAAGAAAAAAGTACAAGCAAAAGCATAATAATACAATGAAATAGCGGGTATTCGGACCTTGTCTGGGTATCCGCTGTTTTTGATATGAGAGATGACAATATGAGAAAAGAAAAATGGCTGGTACAGGCAAAAAAAGCAGATTTTAATACATTAGGAGAAAGATGGAATATTAGCCCGGTTACTGCCCGGATTATAAGAAATCGAAATCATACGACTGATGAAGAATTTCGGATTTATTTAAAGGGGAACGAAAGTGATATGCATTCCCCATGGCTTTTTAAAGATATGGAAAAAGCAGTGGATATACTTCTGGATAAAATAAAAGGAGGAAAAAAAATCCGGGTCATTGGTGATTATGATATAGATGGGGTATGCTCTACCTATATTTTGGTGGATGGTTTAAAACGTGCCGGAGGCATGGTCTCAATGGATATTCCTGACAGAGTGAGAGATGGTTATGGCATTAATGAGCATCTGATTCAGCGGGCTTATGACGATGGAATCGATACTATTGTTACCTGTGATAATGGCATTGCGGCCATTGAACAGATTGCATTTGCAAAAAGAATCGGAATGACAGTCATTGTGACAGATCATCATGAGATTCCTTATGTAGAAGAAAGAACAGATACAGGAGACATAAGAAGAAATTATCTGCGTGTAGGTGCAGATGCGACTATTAATCCAAAACAGCCGGATTGCACGTATCCTTTTAAACTTTTATGCGGAGCCGGAGTGGCATATAAACTGATTCAGGCACTTTATGAAAAAATGGGCAAAGTTCCGGAAGAATATATTGTTTTTGCTGCGATTGCCACGGTTGGTGATGTGGTGGATCTGAAAGGAGAAAACAGGATTATTACAAAGCTGGGACTGAAAAAAATACAGCAGACAACAAATGCGGGACTTAGGGCATTGATAGAAGTGAATCAGATGCAGGAGATTCAAATTTCCTCATACCATATAGGATTTGTGCTTGGTCCCTGTTTAAATGCCAGTGGAAGACTGGAAACTGCAAAACTGGCATTTGAAATGTTAAATGCACCGGATGAAACCACGGCAAGAAACTGTGCAGAGCATTTAAAAGAATTGAATGATAAAAGAAAAGCTTTGACAGAGGAAGGTGTGGCGGAGGCTCTTTCGGAAGCGGAGAAATATGTACAGGACAAATTTCAGGTGTTATATTTGCCGGACATCCATGAAAGTATTGCCGGAATTATAGCGGGAAGAGTGAGAGAAAAACTGAATAAACCTGTAATCGTGCTGACAAAAGCGGAAGAGGGAGTCAAAGGTTCCGGACGTTCCATAGAAGGATGCAATATGTTTGAGGAGTTGACCGGATGTCGGGAACTGTTGGATAAATTTGGCGGACATGAGATGGCTGCAGGATTGTCTCTGAAAGAGGAGAATGTGGATCGGCTGAGACAGATGCTCAATGAGAAAACAAAGATAACAGAAGAGGATTTGATACCGAAAGTCTGGATTGATGTACCGATGCCTTTTGAATATATCAGTACAAAATTTATTGAGGAATTAAAGTGTTTAGAGCCTTTTGGCAAGGGAAATGAAAAACCGGTATTTGCGGAGAAGGGGTTAAAGATTTCCCGTGTATCGGTGATTGGTAAAAACAGAGATTCATTAAAACTGGTACTGACAAATGAGAGAGGGATTTCCATGAATGCACTTTTGTTCCGCCATGGAGAAGAATTTTTCTCAGATCTGGAGACAAAATACGGGAAGGAAGAATTAGGAAAGGTACGTATGGGAATAGATAATGATGTACGGTTATCCGTCATATATTATCCACAGATAAATGAATATCGGGGGAATATAGAAAATCAGATTGTGGTGAATAATTACTGCTTTTAAAAATAGTAGTTTTATTTCAGCACATAATGTGGTAAAATTCTTGAAATAATAGGAAAAGGAGATACATGCGATGAAAAAACTTGAAGAATATGTGAGAAGTATTCCGGATTTTCCGGAAAAAGGAATTATTTTCAGAGATATTACGACTGTTTTGCAGGATGCGGATGGACTTCAACTGGCCATCGATTCTATACAGGAAAAGGTGAAAGATCTGGAGTTTGATGTAGTGGTGGGACCGGAATCAAGAGGGTTTATCTTTGGAGTTCCTGTGGCATATAACCTTCATAAAGCATTTGTACCAATCAGAAAGAAGGGCAAATTGCCATGTGAGACAGTTTCGGAAGAGTATGAACTGGAATATGGCAGTGCAGTCATTGAGATGCATAAGGATGCTATTCAGCCAGGACAGAAAGTACTCATTGTAGATGATCTGATTGCAACCGGAGGAACTACGGAAGCTATGATAAAATTAATCAGAAAGCTTGGAGGAGAGGTTGCAGGCGTTGTATTTCTGATTGAACTGGCAGGATTGAAAGGAAGGGAAAAATTAAAAGATATCCGGGTAGAATCTGTTATTTCTTATGAAGGAAAGTAAAGGTTGCTTTTTCGAAGAAAAAAACTTATAATTATGAATAAAAAATAAACATCATGCGATTGCTTTTAAATTTAGATAGAAGTGGAGAGATGTACTATGGCTGAGGATAAAATTATTACAACTGGCATAAAAATGGTAGATATGGAACCGAGGATGAAAGATGAGTCCGAGTTTGAGAACCCGGATGAGCTTTATGCGCGATTGATTGAAACCATACGAAAATACCGTCCGGCAACAGATTTGTCCCAGATAGAAAAGGCATATAAGCTTGCATATGAAGCCCATAAAAATCAGAAGAGGAGATCAGGAGAGCCATATATTATTCATCCTGTCTCGGTAGCAATTATTCTTGCAGAACTGGAGCTGGATAAGGAATCCATAATTGCTGGAATTCTGCATGATGTTGTTGAAGATACAGACATTACCCTGGAACAGGTAGAGCAGGAGTTTGGTGAGGAAGTGGCACTTCTTGTAGATGGTGTAACAAAACTGACCCAGTTGTCCTACTCGAAAGATAAGGTGGAAATCCAGGCAGAGAATCTGAGAAAGATGTTTCTTGCCATGGCCAAGGATATCAGAGTGATTGTGGTAAAACTGGCTGACCGTCTTCATAATATGCGTACGCTGGAGTATATGAATACAAAAAAACAGGCAGAAAAATCCAGAGAAACCATGGATATATATGCCCCTCTGGCAGATCGTCTCGGTATCTCCCGAATTAAGATAGAATTAGATGATCTTGCATTGAAGTATCTGGAGCCGGAAAAATATCTTGAGGTAGAGGAACAGAGAAATGCCAAGTTCAGCCAGGGAGAAGAAGGAATTAAAGAGCTTGTGGCAGAAATCGAAGGATTTATGAAAGAAGCTGATATTGAGGCCCATGTATACGGAAGAATGAAGCATACTTTCAGTGTATACAAAAAAATGGTTACCCAGAACAAGACCTTCGACCAGATTCTTGATTTGTTTGCAGTCCGTATTATTGTGAATAGCGTGAAAGATTGTTATACAGCTCTGGGAATTATCCATGAAAAATATAAGCCGATCCAGGGAAGGTTTAAAGATTATATCTCTATGCCGAAACCAAATAATTATCAGTCCCTCCATACGACGCTGATTGGACCTTCCGGGCAGCCCTTTGAGGTACAGATCCGGACGATGGAAATGCATAAGACCGCAGAGTATGGTATTGCTGCCCATTGGAAATACAAAGAAAATCCAAATGGTAAACTGACACCGGGAACAGAGGAGGAAAAATTAAGCTGGCTGAGGCAGATTCTTGAGTGGCAGATGGAGATGTCGGATAATAAGGAATTTATGTCTCTGCTGAAGAGTGACCTGAATCTTTTTTCCGAAGATGTATACTGTTTTACCCCTACGGGCGATGTTATGAATCTTCCAAATGGCTCAACACCAATTGACTTTGCCTACAGCATTCATAGTGCGGTGGGAAATAAAATGGTGGGTGCCAGAGTAAATGGAAAGATGGTTACGATTGATTATGTGATTCAGAATGGAGACAGAATCGAAATTATTACTTCACAGAATTCAAAAGGACCAAGCCGTGACTGGTTAAATATTGTAAAAAGCACCCAGGCGAAAAACAAAATCAATCAGTGGTTTAAGGGCGAGCTGAAAGAAGAAAATATCATTAAGGGAAAGAATCTGGTGGATAAATACTGCAAAACAAAAGGGATTCTTCTGAGTGATATCAGTAAGCCGGAGTATATGGAAAAGATGCTTAAAAAGTATGGTTTTCGCGACTGGGATTCCCTGATGGCAGCAGTGGGTCATGGAAGTCTGAAAGAAGGACAGATTGTAAATAAACTTTTGGAAGAATATGAGAAAAAGCATAAGAAGATTATTACAGATGAGCAGATTTTAGAGGAAATATCCGAAAATAAAGATAAAAAATATATTATTAAACCTAAGAGCAGCATTATCGTAAAGGGAACGCATGATGTCTCTGTGCGGTATTCTAAATGCTGTAATCCTGTACCGGGAGATGAAATTGTGGGATTTATCACAAGAGGAAGAGGTATTTCTATCCATCGTACGGATTGTGTGAACGTTATGAATCTTCCGGAAATTGAACGTGTCCGTGTAATTGAAGCTGACTGGGAAGAAGGAAGTCTGGATGAAAAGTCGGATCAGAAATATATGGGTGAAATAAAGATTTACGCAAATAACAGGACAGGGCTTCTGGCAGATATATCCCGTGTATTTACGGAAAATGACATTGACGTGAGAGGTATTAACAGCCGTACCAGCAAGCAGGAGATTGCAACGATAGCAGTATCGTTCCTGACAAAGGGAAAGTCTCAGATGTCCAGAATTATAGAAAAGATACGGGCAATTGACAGTGTGATTGATATTGAACGTACTACAAGCTAGTTTTTATCATAATGGCAGATAATGGAGAGTAAAATGGATAAAATAAAAATAAGAACACTGGTTCTTGGCAGTGTGCAGACGAATTGCTATCTTGTATATAGAGAGAATAAAGAAGAAGCGTTGATTATTGACCCCGCTGCGGGTGCATCTGTGATTGAACAGGCCGTAGACGAACTTCATTTAAAACCTCAGGCGATTCTGCTGACACATGGTCATTTTGACCATATCGGTGCTGCCATGGAGATAAAGCGGCACTATGGAATTAAAATTTATGCAAATGAATTAGAGAAAGATGTATTAAATAATTCCTATCATAATCTTTCTGAACTGATGACAGACAGGGCCTTTGCAATTGAGGCAGATGAATATGTGGGAGATGGGACTGTCCTTTCACTGGGGGGATTTCAAATCTGTGCGATTAGTACACCGGGACATACAAAAGGTGGAATGTGTTATTTGGTTTCTGCGGAAGAAGAGAGTGTACTGTTTAGCGGAGATACGTTGTTTGCAGGAAGTGTGGGAAGATATGATTTTCCAACTTCCAGCGGTACAACCCTTTTTGCATCCATCCGTCATAAGCTTATGACCTTATCTGATGATCTGGAGGTTTATCCCGGACATGGTATGTCAACTACGATCGGCAGGGAACGGGCAGAAAGGATATAGCTATATGGAAATCGTATTAAATATAGACAGCCAGGAGCTGCAGTATGAATCACAGATTCTGGTGAATTCATTTTTAAATGGAATGAGCAGCAGCGAAGAACGGCAGCAGTACGAAGAGAAAAAGATAGGCATACAGATTTCTCCGGAAGAAGTAGTGGTATCATGTGATAATCTGGTTTATAGAGGTACTCCGGAAGGAACAGATAAGAAATATGTGAAGGCGGAGTTGAAGCGGCAGATTTATCAGTTGATGCATGAACTTACGGGAGAGGAGCTTCCCTGGGGTGCACTGACCGGTATCCGGCCGACAAAACTGGTAATGGGACTTTTAGAAGAACAGCCGGAGATAAGTGATGAGGAAATAACGGCATTTTTAAAAGAAAAATATCTGGTAAGCGATGAGAAGATTGCTTTGGGAATGAATATTGCCAGAAGAGAAAAAGATATTTTAAGAAATATTGATTATCGGGATGGATATAGTCTCTATATTGGTATTCCCTTTTGTCCGACGACCTGCCTGTATTGTTCCTTTACTTCTTATCCCATAGGTGCATATGCGGCAAAATCGGAAGCTTATGTATCGGCATTATTAAAGGAAATTGATTATGCATCGGAGGCATTTCGGGACAGAAAGTTAAATACTATTTATTTTGGCGGTGGTACGCCGACTACACTGACTCCGGAACAATTGGACAGGTTATTGGGCGCGGTGAGAGATAAATTTGATTTGAGCTATAATCAGGAATTTACAGTAGAAGCAGGAAGACCGGATAGCATTACAAAGGAAAAATTATTGGTGCTGAAAAAACATGGTGTGACAAGAATATCAATTAATCCTCAGACGATGAAGCAGGAAACACTGGATCTGATCGGGCGGTATCATACAGTGGAGCAGGTGAGAGATACATTTACACTAGCAAGAAGTCTTGGCTTTGATAATATTAATATGGATTTTATTGTGGGACTTCCAAATGAAACCATTGATGATATCAGGTATTCCATGGAGGAGACGAAAAAACTTAACCCGGACAGTATTACGGTTCATTCTCTTGCAATTAAGCGTGCAGCCAGATTAAATATTTTTAAAGAACAGTATAAGGAATTGTCCATAGAAAATAATAAGGATATTATGAAATTATGCAGCGAATATGCAAAAAAAATGGAAATGACTCCTTATTATATGTATCGTCAGAAAAATATAGCTGGAAATATGGAAAATGTAGGGTATGCCCGTGACAGGAAAGCTGGTATCTATAATATACTGATTATGGAGGAGAAACAGACGATTCTGGCACTGGGAGCAGGGGCTGTAACCAAATGTGTGCTTCACGAAGAAAACCGTATTGAGCGTGTGGAAAATGTAAAAAATGTGGATCAGTATATCGATAGAATCGATGAGATGATAGAAAGAAAGAAGAATTTTTTTGATGGAATTAGGAATAGAACAGATTCAAAACAGTAAAACAGTCATGGAAGAATTGAATACGTCTATTATGCATGGTATTTATGTGAGCAATATGGCATATTTGCTTTCAAAAGAGATAGGTCTTTCAGAAGAACAATGCTACGAGCTTGCTGTAGCGGGGATGCTGCATGATATCGGAAAAATTCGGGCATCAAAGCTGATGTATGTGGAGCAACCCGATCATAATTTCGTAATAAAACAGATTAATTATCTGCGAAGGCATCCGTTTCTCGGTTATGATTTATTAAAAAATAAAGGATATTCGGATTTTATTTTGGAAAGTATACTGTTTCATCACGAAAATTATGATGGTTCGGGATATCCAAGTAATCTCTCGGGAGAAATGATTCCCATCGGAGCAAGGGTATTAAGAATATGTGATGTATTCGTGGCATTAATTTCAAAGAGGGCATACCGGCCGGCACATGATGTTGATTCAGCTTTGGAATTCATGATAGGTGATGTGAAATATTTTGATATGAAAATCTTTTTAAAATTTATGAATCTGATTCACGAAATAGATGTGAATAAAGATATAAAGAAAAATACTGATATAGAATAGAAAAAACAGGAGGCAGTTATGGCACTAAGTAAAAAGCCTGTCACAGGCATGAAAGATATTTTACCGGAGGAGATGCAGATTCGTGATTATGTCATTAGCGTAATCAAAGAAACGTATGGAAAATTTGGATTTACATCCATTGAAACACCTTGTGTGGAACACATAGAGAATCTGAACAGCAAACAGGGTGGAGAAAATGAAAAGCTGATTTTTAAGATCTTAAAAAGAGGTGAAAAACTGAAAATGGAAGAGGCAGAGGAGGAAAATGATCTGGTAGATAGTGGACTTCGCTATGATCTGACGGTTCCTCTTGTAAGATTTTATTCCAATAATGCAAATAACCTGCCATCCCCATTTAAGGCACTTCAGATTGGCAGTGTCTGGAGAGCAGACAGACCGCAGAGAGGTCGTTATCGTCAGTTCCATCAGTGTGATATTGATATTTTGGGTGAGGCTTCTAATCTTGCAGAAATTGAGCTGATTCTTGCCACCACAACGACACTGGGAAAACTTGGCTTTAAAAATTTCCAGATTAAAATCAATGACAGACAGATTTTAAAAGCTATGGCTGCATATAGTGGATTTGCGGAAGAGGATTATGACAGTGTCTTTATTACATTAGATAAAATGGATAAAATCGGACTGGAAGGCGTATCAGAAGAGCTGTCTGAAAACGGTTTTCCACAGGAATCCATCGATAAGTATCTGGATTTGTTTAAAGGATTTGAAAGTGCAGAAAACGGATTGCAGTTTATTTATG